>JBLRWQ010000001.1:0-110502 GCA_047921175.1 Nitriliruptoraceae bacterium
CACGTCGAACCGGGCCGCCACCTCGGCATCGAGCGCCGGGTGGATCCCGGCCAGCTCGTCCGGGTTCAGCCCGTCGAGGTCGACGCCGCGCGCCTCGGCGTGGCGGACCACCTCGCCCACCACCTCGTGGGCCTCGCGGAAGGGCATGCCGCGGGTGACCAGCTCCTCGGCGAGGTCGGTGGCGAGCGCGAACCCGCCGACCGAGGCCGCAGCCAGCCGGTCCCGGTCGAAGGTGAGGCTCGCGACGGTGCCGGTGATGGCGGGGAGGGTGAGCCGCAGCGTCCCGATCGCGTCGAAGACCGGCTCCTTGTCCTCCTGCAGATCCCGGTCGTAGGTCAGCGGCAGGGCCTTGACGGTGGTCAGCAGGGCGACGAGGTCCCCGATGACCCGGCCGGCCTTGCCCCGGACCAGCTCGGCGATGTCGGGGTTGCGCTTCTGCGGCATGATCGAGGAGCCGGTGGAGAACGCGTCACCGACCCGGGCGAACGCGAACTCCGAGGTGGCCCACAGCACGATCTCCTCCCCCAGCCGCGAGCACGTCACGGCGAGGATCGCGGCGGCGCTGAGCACCTCTAGCGCGAAGTCCCGCGAGGCGACCGCGTCCATGGAGTTGGCCATGACACCATCGAAGCCGAGGTGGTCCGCGTACGCCTCGGGGGCGAGCCCGAGGGTCTGGCCGGCCAGCGCCCCGGAGGCGAGGGTGGACTCGTTCAGCCGCGCCCGGGCGTCGCGGAACCGGCCCGCGTCGCGGTCCAGCATCCACACGTAGGCCAGCAGGTGGTGGCTGAGCAGCACGGGCTGGCCGCGCTGCAGGTGGGTGTAGCCGGGCGCGTGCCAGCCGAGGTGGGCCTCGGCCTGGTCCACGAAGGCCGCCTGGAGCGCCCCGACGAGCCGGATCACCTCGTCGCAGGCGTCCCGGGTCCACAGGCGCAGGTCGCTGGCGATCTGGTCGTTGCGGGACCGTCCGGCACGCAGCTTGCCGCCGAGCGCCCCGAGCTCCTCCACCAGCCAGCGCTCGATGGCGCCATGGACGTCCTCGTCCGTCGGCAGGAACGGGAAGGCGTCCTCGGCGAACAGCTCCTCACACCGGTCCAGGGCGGCGAGCAGGTCGTCGCGCTCCTCGGGCGTGAGCACCCCGATGCGACACAGCTCGTGGGCGTGGGCCCGGGAGCCGGCCAGGTCCTGGGGGGCGAGGTGGCGGTCGTAGGCGGTGGAGACCCCGAGCGCCCAGGCGGCCTCGTCGGGGCCGGCGGTGAAGCGTCCACCCCACAGCCGGCCCGCGTCGGTCGCGTCGCTGCTCATGCCTGGTCGAGGCCCTGGACCTTGGCGGCCCAGGTCTTGAGCGGCAGGCCCCACAGCTTCACGAAGCCCTCGGCCAGCGACTGGTCGAACTGGTCGCCGGCGTCGTAGGTCGCCATCTCGTAGGTGTAGAGCCCGTGGGTCTCACTGCGCCGGCCGACCACGGTGGCCGAGCCCTTGTACAGCTGCACCCGGACCTCACCGGTGACGTAGCGGTTGGCCTCGTCGATGAAGGCGTCCAGCGCCTGCTTCAGCGGCCCCCACCACAGCCCGTTGTAGATCAGCTGGGCGTAACGGCCCTCCTCGGTGCGCTTGTGGTCCGCGAGCTCCTGCTCGAGGCAGAGGTCCTCGAGGTCGCGGTGGGCGGTGATGAGGGTGATCGCCCCGGGGCACTCGTAGATCTCGCGGCTCTTGATGCCGACGAGCCGGTCCTCGATCATGTCGATCCGGCCGACCCCGTGGGCACCGGCGCGGGCGTCGATCTCCGTGACCAGCTCCGCGAGCGGCAGCCGGCGGCCATCCAGGGAGACGGGCAGGCCGTGCTCGAAGGCGATCACGACCTCCTCGGGCTCCTCGGGCGCGTCCTGCACGCTCACGGTCCGCTCGTAGACGTCCTCCGGCGGCGCGGCCCAGGGGTCCTCGAGGATGCCGCACTCGGCGGTCCGGCCCCAGGCGTTCTCGTCGATCGAGTACGGGCTCTTCTTGGTCATCGCCGGGATCGGGATGCCCCGCTCGGCGGCGTAGTCGATCGCGGCGTCACGGGTCAGGGCCCACTCGCGGATCGGGGCCATGCCCTCCAGCTCCGGGGCGAGGCACATGGCCCCCACCTCGAACCGGACCTGGTCGTTGCCCTTGCCGGTCGCGCCGTGCGCGATGCCGGCGGCCCCGGTGGCCCGGGCGGTCTCCACCAGGTGCTTGACGATCAAGGGCCGGGACAGGGCCGAGACCAGCGGGTACTTGCCCATGTACAGGGCGTTGGCCTTCAGCGCCGGGGCGATGAAGTCGGTCGCGAACTCCTCGCGGGCGTCCACCACGACGGACTCGACCGCGCCGCAGTCCAGGCCCCGCTGGCGGATCTCCTCGAGGTCGTCGACCCCCTGGCCGACGTCGATGGCGCAGGCCACCACCTCGACGTCCTTGTGCTCCTTCATCCACTGGATCGCGACGGAGGTGTCCAGCCCACCGGAGTAGGCGAGGACGATCTTGGGCTTGCTCATGGGAGCTCCTGTGGTCGTGCGGTCAGGTCAGGTCGGGTCGGAACATGGGATCAGCCGAGCCCCGCGCGCAGGCGCAGCTGTGCGGCGAGCTCGGCGCCGGTACGGCCCTCCTCGGCCACCACCAGCACGGTGTCGTCGCCGGAGACGGTCGCGATGACCCCGTCGAGCTCGGCGAGGTCGATCGCGGAGGCGACCGGGTGGGCGCAGGCGGGCGGGGTGCGCAGCACCGCGAGGTTGGCGCTCGAGGTCACGGCGGTCACGAAGCGCTGCAGGGTCTCGTCCAGGCGGGTGCGGGCCGACGACGGGCCGGGATCGGCAGCCAGGCGGTAGACCAGGCTGCCGTCGGCGCCGCGGACCTTGACCGCGCCGACCTCGCCGAGGTCGCGGCTGACGGTGGCCTCGTGGACCGCGAGGCCGACCTCGGCCAACGCCACGGCGACCTCGGCCTGCGAGTGCAGGTCGCGGTCGGTCAGCAGCTGGCGGAGCCGCTGCTGGCGGGTGGTCTTGTCGGCCATGGTCAGAGGTCTCGGGGGTCGGGGCGGCTCAGCGGTCCGCGAGGAGGCGGACCAGCAGGGCCTTCTGGGCATGCAGGCGGTTCTCGGCCTGGTCGAACACCCGGGAGGTGGGGCCGTCGATGACCTCGGCCGTGACCTCCTCGCCGCGGTGGGCGGGCAGACAGTGCAGGAAGATCGCGTCCTCGGCCGCGTGTGCCAGCAGGTCCGCGGTGACCTGGTACGGCTGGAACACGGCCAGGCGGTCCTGGGCCTCGTCCTCCTGGCCCATCGAGGCCCACACGTCGGTGTAGACCGCGTGCGCGCCGGTCACGGCGGCCACGGCGTCGGTGGTGACCACCACCTCGGTGCCGGTGCCGGCCGCGAGCTCGGCCGCCCGGGCGACGATGGCCGCGTCGGGCGCGTAGCCGTCCGGGTGGGCGACGCGGACCTCGACGCCGAGCATGGCACCGGCCAGCAGTAGCGAGTGGGCGACGTTGTTGCCGTCACCGACGTAGGTCAGGACGCTGCCTGCGAGCGAGCCGCCGCGGGCGGCCCGGAGCGTCTGCAGGTCGGCCAGCGCCTGGCAGGGGTGCTCGAGGTCGGTCAGCGCGTTGACCACCGGGATGGTCGCGTTCGCGGCCAGCTCCTCGATGCGGTCCTGCCCGAAGGTGCGGATCACCACGGCGTGGACGTAGCGGGACAGCACGGCGGCGGTGTCGGCGATGGTCTCGCCCCGGCCGAGCTGCAGCTCCGCGGAGGACAGCGGCAGCGGGTGCCCGCCGAGCTCCGCGACGGCGACCTGGAACGACACCCGGGTGCGGGTGGAGGGCTTCTCGAACACCAGCGCCACCACGCGGCCGGCCAGCGGCCGGTCGTCGTCGGGGGCGCCGCGCGGGCGGCCGGCGAGCTCGTCGGCGAGGTCGAGCAGGTCGGTCAGCTGCGCGGCGTCGAGGTCGTCGATGCCGAGGAAGTGCGCGGGGAAGGCGGCCACGGTGGTCTCCGGGGTGGGGCAGGGTGCAGGCGGGGGACGGTCAGGGGTGGTCGGCGGTGACGGCCCGCAGGGCGTCGGCGATGGTGGCGAGCGCGAGGTCCACCTCCTCGCGGGAGATGGTCAGCGGCGGGGCGAGCCGCAGCACGTCCGGGGCGACGGCGTTGACGAGCAGGTGGCGGTCCCGGCAGGCGGCCTCCACCTCGGCGGCGACGGGCGCGTCGAACTCCAACCCGAGCAGGAGCCCCCGGCCCCGCACCCCGGCAGCGTGCGGCACGGTCCCGACCATCGCGTCGAGGCCCGCGACGAGCCGGCGGCTGCGGGTGGCGGCCTGGCCGAGCAGCCCACCCACCTCGATGGTGTCGATGACCGCGTTGGCGGCAGCGCAGGTGACCGGGTTGCCGCCGAAGGTGGTGGCGTGGTCGCCCGGGCCGAACACCTCCGCGGCCGCGCCGTGGGCGATGCAGGCCCCGATCGGCAGCCCGTTGGCGAGCGCCTTGGCGACGGTGACCACGTCGGGCACGACCTCGGTGTCCTGGAAGGCGAACCACGGGCCGGTCCGGCCCATGCCGGTCTGGACCTCGTCGGCGAGCAGCAGCGCCCCGTGGGCGTCGCAGGCGGCCCGGGCGGCGGCCAGCACCTCGGCCGGCACCGGCCGGACCCCACCCTCGCCCTGGACGATCTCGAGCAGCACCGCGCAGGTCCGATCGGTGACCGCGGCGGTGAGCGCCTCCGGGTCGTCGTAGGGCACGTGGTCGACCAGGCCCGACAGGGGCTCGTAGGGGGCGTGCTTGGCGGGCTGCCCGGTGGCCTCCAGCGTCGCCAGGGTCCGGCCGTGGAAGGAGCCCTCCAGCGCGACGATGCGGACCTTGTCCGGGTGCTGGGTCTTGCCGTGCCGGCGGGCCAGCTTGATCGCGGCCTCGTTGGCGGTGGCGCCGCACTGGGCGAAGAAGACCTTGGCGTCCGGCCAGCCGGTGATGCGGGCGAGCCGCTCCGCGAGCTCCACCGCCGGCGGGGTCAGGTACAGGTTCGAGGTGTGGACCAGGGTGGCGGCCTGCTCCCCCACCGCCCGGGTGACCGCGGGGTGGGCGTGCCCGAGGCTGGTGACCGCGAGCCCGCACAGCAGGTCGAGCCAGGCGGTGCCGTCGGCCTCGAACAGCATGCTGCCCTGCCCGCGCACGAAGGTGGCCTTCGGGGTGCCGTAGGTCGGCATCACGTGGGCGGCGGCGCGCGCCTCGAGGGTCGCGGTCACGGGTGGGGTGCTCGGGGTCATGCGCTCGTCCCCTCCGGTCGCGCCATCGCCGCACCGGAGCGGGCCGGGATCGACGGGGTCACCATCGTGCCGACACCCTCGTCGGTGAAGATCTCGATCAGGACCGCGTGCAGCACCCGGCCGTCCAGGATGTGGGCCTGCGGCACGCCGTCGCGGATCGCCGCGACGATCGAGCGGATCTTCGGTCGCATGCCCTCGTGGAGCTCGTCGGCGGCGAGCATCGCGTCGAGCCGGTCGACGCCGACCTCGCTCATCAGCGCCTGCTTGTCGGGGTCCCCGAAGTCGAGGTAGAGGCCGGGGACGTCGGTGAGGTAGACGAGCTTGGAGGCCCCGAGTGCCGCGGCGATCGCGCCTGCGGCCAGGTCCGCGTTGACGTTGCGGTCCACCCCGTCGGCGTCCCGGCCGACGGTGGCGACCACCGGCACGAACCCGTCGGCGAGCAGCTCGTCGAGGTAGCGGGTGTCGACACGGGTGACCTCGCCGACGAAGCCGAGGTCCTCGCCCTTCGGCCCGCTGGCGGGCCGGACCTCGAGCAGCCCGGCATCGGTGCCGGCCACCCCGACCGCGGGGCCGCCGGCGTCGGCGACCAGCGAGACCACCTCCGGGTTGACCTTGCCGAGGAGCGCCATGCGGACGACGTCCATCATCGCGGCGTCGGTCACGCGCAGGCCGCCGACGAACCGGGACTCGACCCCGAGCGCGCCGGCGAGCGTGCTGATCTGCGGGCCGCCGCCGTGCACGATGACGGGCTTCAGCCCCACGAAGTGCAGCAGGGCCACGTCCGCGGCGAAGGAGCGCTTGAGCTCGTCGTCGACCATCGCGTTGCCGCCGTACTTGATGACGATGGTCTGGCCGTGGAAGCGGGTGATCCACGGCAGGGCCTCGCGCAGCACCGCGGCCTTGCCCTGGGCGGCCTCGACCCGCTCGGTGGAGACGTGGTCGGCGGTGGTGATGCGCCGGCCCCCCAGCCGGGGGGCGGGGACGGTGACGGTCGTCGGCTCGGTGCTCACGTGGTGTACTCCGCGTTGAACCGGACGTACTCGGGGGTCAGGTCGCAGGTCAGCATCGTCGCGGTGGCGTCCCCGTCGCCGACGTCGATGCCGAGCGCCACCACGGGGCGGTCCATGGCCGCGGCGGCCTGCCCGCGGTCGAAGCTCGTGGCCACCCCGAAGCGGCACACGGTGATGCCGCCGCAGGTCACGCTGACCCGGCGCGGGTCGAAGGCGACCCCGGCCGTGCCCATCGCCATCAGGATGCGGCCCCAGTTCGGGTCGGCCCCGTGGATCGCCGCGCGCACCAGCAGCGAGGTGGCGATCGCCCGGGCGAGGCGTTCCGCCTCCACCTCGGTGGCCGCCCCGTTGACGGTGACGGCGGCGACGCGGCTCGCACCCTCGCCGTCGGCCACGACCTGCTCGGCGAGGTCGGCGCAGACCGCGTGCAGGGCCCGCTCGAGGGTGTCGAGGCCCGGGGGCTGTGCGGCGGTGCCGGTGGCCAGCAGCGCGACGGTGTCGGAGGTGGAGCCGTCCCCGTCGACGCTGATGCGGTTGAACGTCCGCTTCACGGCGCCGCGCAGCAGCTGCTTGGCCAGCGGCGGTGCGAGCGGGGCGTCGGTGGTGAGCACCACCAGCAGGGTGGCCATCGCCGGCTCGATCATGCCGACGCCCTTGGCCATCCCGGCCACGACGCACCGGCCGCCGGCGTCGTCGGTGACCTCGAAGGCGACCTGCTTGGGGTGGGTGTCGGTGGTCATGATGGCCTCGGCGGCGGCCGGGCCACCGTCGGCCGTGAGCCGTGCCGCGAGGTCGGGCAGCGCCGCGGTGATGCGCTCGATCGGCAGCGGCACGCCGATCACGCCGGTGGACATGACCAGGACGTCCTGCTCGGCCGACCCGATCGCGGCGGCGGTGGCCCGGGCCAGCTCGGCCGCGTGCTCCTCGCCGTGGGGGGTGCAGACGTTGGCGTTGCCGCTGTTGATCACCACCGCGCGGGCGGTGCCGTCGGCGGCGTGGCGCTCGGTCAGGGTGCAGGCGGGGGCCTTGACGAGGTTGGTCGTCGTGACCACCGCGGTGGTGGCGGGCTGCTCGGCGACCACCAGCGCGAGGTCGGCCCGGCCGGAGGGCTTGACGCCGCTGACCCCGCCGGCGGCGCGGATGCCGTCCACGGCGGTCACGCCACCGTCCACCGGCGTCAGGCCGGTGCGGTCGGCGGGGCCCCAGCCGGCGATCACGGGTACACCCCGATCGCGGTCAGGCCCAGCCCCTCGTCCTCGCCGAGCAGCAGGTTCGCGTTCTGCAGCGCCTGCCCGGCGGCACCCTTGCCGAGGTTGTCGATCGCCGAGGTGACCACGACCCGCCCGGTGCGCTCGTCCACGACGGCGCTGAGCTGGCAGCCGTTGGAGCCGGCCAGCGCCTTGGTGTGCGGGAAGGTCCCGGGGTCCAGCACGTGCACGAACGGCTCGTCCGCGTAGGCGTCGACGAGCGCGCCCTGCACGTCGTCGGCGGTCACCCCGGCGGTGAGCGTGGCGTACCCGGTGGCCAGCAGCCCGCGGCTCATCGGGACCAGGTGCGGGGTGAAGCTGACCGCGCCGAGGTCCCCGGGGAGCCACCGCTCGATCTCCCCGGTGTGCCGGTGCCCGGGGGCGCCGTAGGCGGCCAGGTCCCCGTGGACGTGGGCGAAGTGGAGGTGGTCCTTGGCGGCCCGGCCGGCCCCGGAGGTCCCGCTCTTGGCGTCAACCACGACCGTGTCCGCCTCGACCAGCGGGGCCAGCGGGACGAGGCCGAGCAGGGTCGCGGTCGGGTAGCAGCCGGGGTTGGCGACCAGCCGGGCGCCCCGGATCCGGTCGCGGTGGTGCTCGGGCAGCCCGTAGGCGACGTCCGTCGCAGCACCGTCGTCCCCGGCGGCCAGCTCCGGTCGGGGGTGCGGTTCGCCGTACCAGGTCGCGAAGCCCTCCGCGCTGAGCCGGAAGGCGGCGGACAGGTCCACCACCCTGGTGCCGGCGTCGTACAGCGCCGCCCCGAGCTCCAGCGCCACCCCGTGCGGGGTCGCGAGCACCACGAGGTCGAGCTCCTCGAGCCGCTCGAGGTCGATCGCATCGAAGGTCCGCTCCCCCGCCAGGTTCGGGAACAGCGCGGCGACCGGCTCCCCGGCCTGCGCGTTGGCGGCCACCACCTCGACGTCGATGCGGGGGTGGCCGGCCAGCAGCCGCAGCAGCTCCGCACCCCCGTAGCCGGAGGCGCCGACGATGCCGACGCGGTGGGTCACGGGAGCTCCTCGGTGTCGGGTGGTCATGGCCGGGAGGCCGGGCACGGGAGGGTGCCCGCCGCAAGGATGCAGGATGCTGCAGGATCTTGCAAACCCGCACCGAGGTGGTCCGCCTACCGTCACGCGGTGCGGGCCTGCGGCCGAGGCCGTCCGTCCGTCGCCCCGCTCCCCCGCCCGACCCCCGTCGGGCCCGCGTCCGACGCCGATACCCGACCGTCCCGCTGCTGGATCGGAGCCCCCATGCCCGAGGCCCACCTCCCCGCCGAGCCGACGCCCGCGCCGATGGACCTCGCAGCCGGCGCGGCCGCCCTGGAGGCCATGCTCGCCCGCCCGCGCCTCGCCGGCCTGGCGGTGGCACCGGACGGCTCCCTGGCGGTGGTCGGCGTCACCACGCCGGCTCCGGAGGGCACGCGCATGCGCACCCAGCTGTGGGCGCTCGACCCGGACGGGCTGGCCGATCCCCGGCCGTTGACCCGGGCGGCCCCGGGGGCGTCGACAGCGGCGTTCCTGCCGGATGGGGACCTGCTGTTCACCTCGGCCCGGCCCGACCCGGACGCCGCCGAGCCGGCCGCGGACCCGGCGGCCGCCCTGTGGCGGCTGCCCCGCGCCGGGGGTGAGCCGGAGCTGGTGCTCGCCCCGGCCGGGGGCGTGACCGGCGTGTGGGTCGCCGCCGAGGCCCCGGTCGTGGTGGTCGCGGCACCGCTGCTGCCCGCCGCGCAGGACCTCGAGGAGGACGCCGAGCAGGCCACGGCGCGTGACGACGCGGAGGTCACCGCGCTGCTGTTCGAGCCGGGGACCTACCCGGTGGCGTTCTGGGACCGGTGGCTCGGGCCCCGCGAGCCGGCGCTGTGGGTCCTGGACCTGGGTGCCGACGGTGCGACCGAGCCGATCGGCCTGCTGGCGCGCGGCCGGGCGCTGCACGAGGCCGGCGTCGCCATCAGCCCCGACGGGACCACGGTGGTCAGCACCTGGCAGCGCACCGGCGACCGTCGCGACCCCGGCGACCTCGTCACCGACCTCGTGGCCATCGAGGTGGCGACCGGCGAGCGGCGGGTGCTCGCCGACGACGGCCGCGCCTTCGACGCGCCCGCGATCAGCCCGGACGGCCGCTCGGTGGTCTGCTGCGCGCAGGACCTCGGTGCGCCCGACCGGCCGACGGAGCGGACCCTGGTGGTCCTGCCGCTCACCCCAGGAGGCACCCCACCACCGCGTGACCTCACCCCCGACCTGGACCGCTGGCCCGACTCCCCCGTGTGGACCCCCGACGGTGCCGCGGTGGTGGTCGGTGTGGACGACCTCGGGCACCGCCGGCTGCTGCGGGTCGAGGTCGCGGACGGTCGGCGTCGCTGGCTGACCGACGCCGGCGCCTGGACCGACGTCTGCCTGCCGCCGGCCGGCGGTGCGTTCGCGCTGCGCTCCGACGTCGCGACCGCGCCGCGTCCGGTCCGGTTCGACCTCGATGTGGACGCATCGCGCGTCCTGCCCTCCCCCGCCGGCGACGATCCGGACGTCGCGACGGTCGAGCGCGTCACCACCGTGGCCGAGGACGGCACCGAGGTCGGCTCCTGGCTGGTGCTCCCCCGGGACGCCGCTGCCGGGGCGCCGGTGCCACTCGTGGTCCTGCTCCACGGCGGACCGCTCAGCTCGTGGAACGCCTGGCACTGGCGCTGGAACCCACACGTCCTGGCGGCCGCCGGGCTCGCGGTGCTGCTGCCCGACCCGGCCCTGTCGACCGGCTACGGCCAGCACCAGATCGCGCGCGGCTGGGGCCGCTGGGGGACGACCCCCGGGACCGACGTGCTGGCCGCCGTCGAGACGGTCGCCGCCCGGCCCGAGGTGGACGCTGACCGGGTCGCGGCCGCCGGCGGGTCCTTCGGCGGCTACCTCGCCAACTGGCTCGCGGGCACCACCGACCGCTTCGGTGCGATCGTGACCCACGCGTCGCTGTGGTCGCTCCGGGCCTTCCACGGCACCACGGACCTGGGGCTGTTCTGGGAGCGGGAGTTCGGGGACCCCTACCTCGATGCCAGCCGCTACCTCGCCGCCTCCCCGGACCAGCACGTCGGCCGCATCACCACCCCGATGCTCGTGATCCACGGCGAGCGGGACCTGCGCGTGCCGATCAGCGAGGGGATGACGCTGTGGACCGACCTGGTCCGCCACGGTGTCGAGGCACGGCTGCTGTACCTGCCGGACGAGCACCACTGGGTGCTCAAGCCCCAGCACACCCGGCTGTGGTACCGGACGGTGCTCGCGTTCCTGGCCGAGCACCTCGACGGCGTGGCGTTCGAGCGGCCCGAGCTGCTGTGAGCGCCTCGCCGGCGGCGCGGTGCGCGGAACCGCGCGTCACGAGCCCGACGGGGGCTTGCGCAGGCGTTTGAGCTCGGCCCGGTGCTTCTTGCTCTGGAGCCGGCGCTCCTTCGAGGCCCGGGTCGGACGGGTGCGGCGGCGTGGGCGCGGCGGGGTGAGCGCCTCACCGACGATCGACCGGAACCGGGCCAGGACGGCCTCGCGGTTGCGGTGCTGGCTCTTGTGCTCCGAGCCGGTGAGGATCAGCACGCCGTCACGGGTCAGCCGGGAGGCCAGCCGTTCCCGCACCCGGTCCCGCTGGGTCGTGGAAAGCGCCGCGGAGTTCGCCACGTCCCAGCGCAGCTCGACCTTGGAGTCGGTGGTGTTGACGCTCTGGCCACCCGGGCCGCTGGAGCGCGCCGCGCGCAGCTCGAGCTCGGCCTCCGGGATGCGGACGCCGTACGGGAGCGTGAGATCGGACATGCCTCGAGGGTAGGACCGCCGACCGCGCCAGGCTCAGCGGTCGGTCAGGCGCTCCAGGTCCTCCGGGTACCGCTCTCCCTCGATCGAGATCCGAGCGGACGCCACCTCGATGCGGTCGAGGTCGTCGCGGGTCAGCGCGACCTCGGTCGCACCGAGGTTCTCCTCCAGCCGGTGCAGCTTCCGGGTCCCCGGGATCGGCACGATCCCGGGCCGCTGGGCCAGCAGCCAGGCCAGCGCGATCTGCGCCGGGGTCGCGCCCTTCTCGGCCGCGATCGCCCGGACGAGGTCGACCATGGCCTGGTTCGCCTCCCGGGCCTCGGCCGCGAAGCGCGGGATACGGGTGCGGATGTCCCCGTCGACGAAGGTGGTCTCGGGCGTGACCGTGCCCGTCAGGAACCCCTTGCCGAGCGGGCTGAAGGGCACGAACCCGATGCCGAGCTCTGCGAGCGTCGCCAGCACCTCCTCCTCGGGGCGCCGCCACCACAGCGAGTACTCGCTCTGGACCGCCGCGACCGGCTGGACCGCGTGGGCACGACGGATCGTGGCCGCGGCGGCCTCGGACAGCCCGAACGCACGGACCTTGCCCGCCTCGATCAGCTCACGGACGACGCCGGCGACCTCCTCGATGGGCACGTCCGGGTCGACGCGGTGCTGGTAGTACAGGTCGATCACGTCCACACCGAGGCGCTGGAGCGAGCCCTCGACGCTGGCGCGGATCACCTCGGGCCGGCTGTCCGGGCCGCGGTTGCCCTCTTCGTCGATGAGCCCGAACTTGGTCGCGATCACGACCTCGTCGCGCACCGGTCCGAGCGCCTCACCGACGAGGCGCTCGTTGTCGAAGGGGCCGTAGACCTGTGCGGTGTCGAAGAAGGTGACGCCGCGCTCCACGGCGGCCCGGACGAAGGCGATGAGGTCCTCCCGGGGGCCGGACGGACCGTAGCTCTGGCTCATGCCCATGCACCCG
Organism: Nitriliruptoraceae bacterium; assembly: GCA_047921175.1. Lineage (GTDB taxonomy): Bacteria > Actinomycetota > Nitriliruptoria > Nitriliruptorales > Nitriliruptoraceae > T1Sed10-7. Next base: position 12,269 of record JBLRWQ010000001.1, read on the forward strand.
AGCCCGAGCTCGGAGACCTCCAGCGTGCCCAGCATCCTCGTGCGCATCCCTGCCCTCCCCGGTCCTGGTCGGCGCCGCCGGTCAGCGCCGCAGGGTCGCGCCCATCGCCTCGGCAGCGGCGGCGACGGCCTCGATGACCGCCTCCCCGTCCGCATCGGTGAGCTGGCGCTCGGCATCCTGGAGCCGCAGCCGCATCGCGACCGACCGACGACCGTCACCGACCTGGGCCCCGCGGTACTCGTCGAAGAACCACAGCTCGTCGAGCAGGCCACCGACCGTCCCGCGCACCATCGCCTCCAGCCGGGCGTAGGGCACCGCGTCGTCGGCGATGAGCGCCACGTCGATGGTCATCGCCGGGTGCCGCACGAGCGTCCGGGCGGTGACGGGCGGGTGGCCCGCCGGCGGGATGACCGCCAGGAACGGCTCGAGCAGCAGCTCGCCGACCAGCACCGGCTCCGGCAGGTCACGCCGGTCCGCCTCGTGCGGGTGGAGCTGCCCGACGACCCCGACCTCCTGACCGCGCAGCCGCAGCGCCACCGTGCGGCCCGGGTGGAAGCCGTCCCGTGCGACGGGTACGCGCTCGAGGTGCCAGGTCGGGTCGTCGGGCGGGGCGAGCTGCACGGCGACGCGGTCCAGCACGGCCAGCAGGTCCCAGATCTCCCAGCTGCCGTCGGTATCGAGCCAGCCGTGGCCGTGCTTGCGGCCCTGCGCGGCCAGCGCGAGCGCCCGCGGCTGCAGCGGGATCGGCCCGCCGTCGGGGTCGGTCCAGCGCCAGTCGGTGCCGATGATCGCGTCGAGCGCCGCGCCGAGCGGGTCGTCCACCGGCCGGAAGCAGCGGCCGAGCTCCACCAGCGCCACCCCGGGGCGGCCCTGGCCGTGGTTGCGGCGGACCGCCTGGAGCAGCCCCTCGAGCAGGGACGGACGCATCGCAGCGGCGTCCTGCGCGAGCGGGTTGGCGAGCAGCACCCGACCGTCGGAGGGCAGCACGCCTCCGAGCGCCTGCGCGCCCACGAACGGCCGGGTCCGGGCCTCGTGGAACCCGGCGGCCAGCGCCAGCCCACGGGCCTCGCGCTCCGCACGCTGGGCGGGGGTGAGGCCACCGGTGGTGGGCAGCGCGGGCAGGTGGTCAGGGATGTTGTCGTAGCCGTGGAGGCGTGCGATCTCCTCGGTCAGGTCCGCGGGTCGGGTCAGGTCCCGGCGCCAGGTCGGCGGGGTGACGTCGAGGTGGCCGTCCTGTGCGGGCGCCACCTCGGCACCGGCACGGGCGAGCAGCGCCCCCTGCACGTCCGCATCGAGGTCGAGCGCCAGCAGCCCCCGCACCCGTGCCGGATCGAGCCGGACCTGCTCGCGCGTCGCCCAGGTCGGCGTCGGGTCGGTCGCGACGAGGTCCGAGCCCGTCGCCCGGGCACCCGCCAGGCGGACCAGCAGGTCCGCGGCACGCGCCACCGCCCGACCGGCACCCGCCGGGTCGACGCCACGTTCGAAGCGCTGGCTGGCCTCGCTGGACAGCCCGAGGCGTCGCGAGGTCCGACGGATCCGGTCCGGCTGCCACACCGCACCCTCCAGCAGGATGCGGCGGGTGGTGGCGACCACCTCGGTGTCCAGACCACCCATCACCCCGGCCAGGCTGATGGCGTGGTCGACGTCGTCGATGACGAGGTCCCCGCTCTCCAGGGTGCGCTCGACGTCGTCCAGGGTGGTGAGCCGCTCGCCGGCGACCGCGTCGCGCACGGTCAGCTCCGGGCCGCCGATGCGGTCCAGGTCGAAGGCGTGCAGGGGCTGGCCGAGCTCGAGCATGACGAGGTTGGTGACGTCGACCGCGACGTCGATCGGGCGCATGCCGGACTGGGTCAGGCGCTGGCGCAGCCACAGCGGCGAGCCGCCGAGGTGGAGGTCCTCCAGCACCCAGGTGTCGAAGGAGGCCACGCCCTCGGTGCGCAGGTGCACGGGGATGCCGGGACCGTCCGGCCGGTCGGGCACCTCGGGCGCGCGCCAGGTCGTGTCCAGGATCGCGGCCAGGTCCCGGGCCACGCCCAGGATGGACAGGTGGTCGCCACGGTCGGCCTGCACCGCGATCTCGATGACGGCCTCACCGACGGGGATGAGGTCGTCGAGGGAGGCCCCCAGCGGCGTGTCGGCGGGCAGGACGAGGATCCCGCCCTGGTCCTCGCCGAGCTCGAGCTCCCGCGGCGAGGCCAGCATCCCGTGGGAGGTGACCCCGCGGATCCTCCGGCTGGAGAGGGTCAGCCCCTTGGCGCCGTCGGGGCCGGTCACCCCGGGCACGTGCCCGCCCGGTAGGGCGTGCGCGACGATGTCCCCCACCTCGAAGTTGGCGGCCCCGCAGACGACCTCCACCTCGCCGTCGCCGCCCTCGCCCGTGACGCGGACGAAGCGGAGCTTGTCGGCGTCCGGGTGCGGCTCGAAGTGCAGCACCCGGGCCGTGCGGATCCCGCTGGTGCCGGCGCCGGGGGTGGCGACGGCCTCCACCTCCAGGCCGGACATGCTCATCACCTCGACGAGGTCCTCGACGCCGAGGTCGATCTCGACGAGCTCTCGCAGCCAGCTGAGCGGCAGCTTCACGATGTTCCTCCGATGGACGGCCCGGGGCGCCGCGGGTGGGCGCGGGTCAGAAGCGGGCGAGGAAGCGGGCGTCGGCCTCGAACAGCTCGCGGATGTCGCGGACCTGGTGGCGCAGCATCGCGACCCGCTCGATCCCGATCCCGAAGGCGAAGCCGGAGTAGCGCTCCGGGTCGATCCCGCACAGCTCGAGCACGTTGGGATCGACCATGCCCGCCCCGAGGATCTCGAGCCAGCCGTGGTTGCCGCCGGGGCCGTCGAAGGAGACGTCCACCTCGGCGGATGGTTCGGTGAAGGGGAAGAACGACGGCCGGAGCCGGATCTCGCGGTCGGCACCGAACATCGCCCGGGCGAACGCCAGCAGCGTGCCCCGCAGGTCCGCCATGGTGACGCCCTCGGCCACGTACAGCCCCTCGATCTGGCTGAACACCGGCGAGTGGGTCGCGTCCACGGCATCCGCGCGGTAGGTCCGGCCGGGTACCACCACCGCGATCGGCGGCGCCTGGGTGGTCATGACCCGGGCCTGGACCGGCGAGGTGTGCGTGCGCAGCACCACGTCGTCGAAGCCGGCCACGTAGATCGTGTCCATCTCCTGGCGGGCCGGGTGGTCGGCCTCGATGTTGAGCAGGTCGAAGTTGTACGCACCGGACTCGGCCTCCGGCCCCTCCGCGACCCGGTAGCCCATGCCCAGGAAGATGTCGAGCATCTCCTCCTCGACCTGGGTCAGCAGGTGGGGGCGGCCCGGCGGCACACGCCGAGGTGGCAGGGTGAGGTCGAGACGCTCCGCCTCCAGACGGACGGCGAGCGCCGCCTCCTCGAGCGCGGCGCGGCGGGTGTCGAACGCTCCCTGGAAGCGCGCCCGGAAGGCGTTGAGCCCCTGACCGAGGGCCTTGCGCTCCTCGGGGGCGAGGTCGCGCATCGTGGCCTGGATCGCGGCGAGCTCGGACCGCTTGCCGGTGAAGGTCACCCGGACCTCGTCGAGGGCATCGAGGTCGTCCGCGGCGTCGATGGCCGCGAGCGCGCGGGGTTCGAGCTCGTCGAGGGTGGTCACGATCGGCCTTCCTGGTCCTGGCCGCCGGGGAGGCGGCGTCGGGAGCGTCCGGGCGGCAGCGGGTGACGAACGATGTGCCGCCGCAGCGAGGCGCAGGGTAGACGGCCGTCGTCAGCCGTCAGCCGCGGGTCGTCAGCCGCGGGTCGCGGCGTGGATCGCGATCGCGGCGGCGGCAGCGACGTTGAGCGACTCGGCGCGGGGCTCGAGCTCGATCGCCACGACCGCCGCCAGCAGGTCCCGGCTGGCCGGGTCGAGCCCGTGGGCCTCGTTGCCGAGCACCAGGGTCACCGCGCCCGCAGCAGACCGCAGGAGGTCGAGGCCCACCTCGCCGTGCGCGTCCAGCCCGACCAGGCGCCGCCCCGTGGCACGGGCGTGGGCGGCAACCTCGCTGAACGCGACCCCGGTGACGACCGGCAGGTGGTAGGTCGAGCCGACCGCGGCCCGCACGGTCTTGGGTGCGTAGGCGTCGACGCTGCCCTGGGTCAGGACCACCGCCGCGGCCCCAAGCGCGTCGGCGGTCCGCAGCACGGTGCCGGCGTTGCCGGGGTCGGCGACCCGGTCGAGGACCACCACGACCCCGTCGGGCACCTGCGCCAGGCTGGCCGGCTCCGTCCGCGCCACGGCCACCACCCCCTGCGGGGTGGTCGCGTCGCACATCGCCGCGAGCACCTCGGTCGTGACGTGCTCGACCCGGACCGGGTTACCGTCTGGCTCCGGGGTCAGCTGCCAGCTCGCCTGGAGCGCGACCGCGTCGTCCGCGACGAGGTAGAGCTCCTCCACGACCCCCGCGGCCAGTGCCTCCTGCACGGCCCGGGGTCCCTCGACGAGGTGACGGCCGGTCGTGCGACGCTCCCGGGAACGGTGCAACCCCCGCGCGGCACGCACGCGGGGGTTGCGGGTGGAGGTGAGCACGTCGGTCAGGCGGCGTCCTGCTCCAGCGCACCCTTGGCGACGCGCACCAACTCCCCGAACGCGGCAGCGTCGTTGACGGCCAGATCGGCCAGCACCTTGCGGTCCACCTCGACCTCGGCGAGCTTGAGCCCGTGCATCATGCGGCTGTAGGAAAGCCCTTCCTGGCGGGCGGCCGCGTTGATGCGGGCGATCCAGAGCCGACGGAAGTCGCCCTTGCGGGCCCGACGGTCGGCGTACTGGTACCGACCGGCGTGGTCGACGGCCTCGTTGGCCGCCCGGAACCGGCGGCTGCGGGCACCGCGGTAGCCCTTCGCGCGGTCGAGGACCGCCTTGTGGCCCTTCTTGGCGTGGACGCCACCCTTGACGCGTGCCATGGTCGTGCTCCTTGTGGGTCGTGGTTGCCGAGCGGGGACGGGAGCACCCGCCGGCGGGCCGCACGCGGCGGCGTGGTGGTCACTTCTTGAGCAGCTTCTTGACCTTCTTCGCCGGCGCCGGGGCGAGCTCGGTCTCGCCGGCGAGGCGGCGCTTGCGGCTGGAGCCCTTGTGCTCGAGCAGGTGGGCGCGGTTCTTCTGGTGCGTCATCACCTTGCCGGTGCGGGTGACGCGGAAGCGCTTCTTGGCGCCGCTGTGGGTCTTCTGCTTGGGCATGGTCGGTCCTCATGGATCGCAGGGGTGGCGTCGCACGCGCCGGACACGCGGTGGACGGGCGGGGTCGATGGGGTCAGGCGTCGCTGTCGTCCGGCCCGCTGTCGCCGTCCTTGGCGTCCTTGCTGGCCTTGGGCCGGATCGGGGCGAGCACCATCACCATGTTGCGGCCATCGACCTTCGGGGTGGCCTCGACGGTGGCCAGCTCGCTCATGTCCTCCGCGAGGCGGTCCAGCAGCTTCAGGCCGAGCTCGGTGTGGGTCATCTCCCGACCACGGAACATGATGGAGGCACGCACCTTGGCGCCGTCGAGGAGGAACCGGCGGACGTGCCCGGACTTCGTCCCGTAGTCGTTGTCCGAGATCTTGGGGCGCATCTTGATCTCCTTGACGGAGATCTGGTTCTGGCGCTTGCGCGCCTCCTTCTGCTTCTGCTCGGCCTCGTACTTGGCCTTGCCCCAGTCCATGATCCGGCACACCGGGGGGTCCGCCTGGGGCGCGACCTCGACCAGGTCGAGATCCTGCTCCCGGGCACGACGGAGCGCCTGGGCGAGGGGGACGATGCCCACCTGCTCGCCGTCGGCGTCCACGAGCCGTACCCGTGGGACCTTGATGTCCGCGTTCAGCCTGCGCTGCTGGTCGTCGATGTCGGTGCCTCCCGCGTCGGGCGGTTCGGTCGGAGTGGTCTCGGAGGGACGCTCGGCGGCGTCCGGCCCGGAACAGCTGATGGCGACCCTCGAGGGTCGCCATCGGGACGATGCGCTACGGCGACGGACCGGGGTCCGCCGCAAGCATCGACCCGTGGAGGCGAGGACCTCGCGGGTGGGCGCGTGGCGCCACTTCGTGTCGGTTGTCCGGCCGCAGCACGTAGCTGAGCCGGAGATGAGGCTACCAGGCCGCGCGCTGCATCGGGTTCCGACCGGCTGCGGACCCGTCGTGCTCAGCGGCCGGGAACCCACAGGCGCGACGCTGCACCACCGCCGCTGGCCGGCGGGGGCGTGGCCGCAGGACCGGCCTGGGCGGGAGGCGGCCCGGCGGGGCCGGCAGCGCCGCCGGTCTCGGCCGCATCCGGGGCAGCCTCCGGCTTGCCCTCGAGGTCACCCGCCTCGTGCTGACCACCGGCCTTGGCCTGGGCCACCTGCTGCTCTCCCTCGACCTGGGCCATCCGCAGCTGGGTCAATGCCTGGTCGAGCTGGGTGGTCAGCTCATCGGGCACCTGTCCCCTGATCGTGTCGGTGATGGCCGCCGTGATGTCGATCAGGAGGCGACCGTCACGCCGTCCGACCTTGACCTGGGCGGCGTTCAGCAGCGCGTTCACCACCTCGGCGAGCACCTGGTCCACAGGCGCCTGGCGCAGCTGGGAGAGGTAGGCGCGGATCTCCTCCTCCGACGGCTGCTTCTGGCCGCCGAGATCGGCAGCGGTGGACGGGTCGAACGGGACGTCGCTCACGCGGCGCTCCTCAGCAGGGACGGTCGGGGGGTCGGACGGCCCGGCAGCCTATCGGCGCGTACGCTGCCCGCCGCCTCCTTGCTCCTGCTGCCCCCTCCTTGCTCCTCCTCCTGCCGCCGTCGAGGTCACCGTGAAGTCGTTCGAAGCGCTGTTCGCCGAGCTGTCCGACAAGGCCCGCACCCGTCCACCGGGATCGGGGACGGTCGCAGCGCTGGACGCGGGGGTCCATCAGATCGGCAAGAAGCTCGTGGAGGAGGCGGCGGAGGCGTGGATGGCCGCCGAGCACGAGTCCCCGGAACGCGCCGCCGAGGAGCTCAGCCAGCTCCTCTACCACGCCCAGGTCCTGATGCTCGCGACCGGACTCGAGCTGGAGGATGTCTACGCTCACCTCTGAGCGACCGAGCGCGCCCTCGAACACACGTCGCACCACCGCACCCGAGGCCGACCCGATCCCGTCCACCGCGACGGCGGCCCCCGATCTGACGAGGTCCTGATGCTCCGCATCGCCGTGCCCAACAAGGGCACCCTGTCCGAGCCTGCCTCCGCCATGCTCAGGGAGGCCGGCTACCGCCAACGCCGCGACCAGCGCGAGCTGGTGCTCGCCGACCCCGCCAACGACACGGAGTTCTTCTTCCTCCGGCCCCGGGACATCGCGACCTACGTGGGGTCGGGGCAGCTGGAGCTCGGGATCACCGGGCGCGATCTCCTCCTCGACGGCGAGAACGACGCCGAGGAGGTGCTGGCGCTGGGCTTCGGCTCCTCCACCTTCCGGTACGCAACCGTCCCCGGCGCGGCAGCGTCGGTCGCCGATCTAGCCGGCCGACGCATCGCGACCTCCTACCCGGGCATCGTCCGTCGCGACCTCGCGGGACGGGGCGTCGAGGCGCAGGTGGTCCACCTCGATGGGGCCGTGGAGACCGCCGTTCGTCTCGGGGTCGCCGACGTGATCGCCGACGTCGTCTCCACCGGCACGACCCTTCGGCAGGCCGGCCTGGAGGTGCTCGGCGAGCCGATCCTGCACTCCGAGGCGGTGCTCGTCCGTCGCCGCGACGCGGCCTCCACCCCGGCGATCGAGCAGCTGCTGCGCCGACTCAACGGGGTCATCATCGCGCGTCGCTACGTCATGATGGACTACGACGTGCGGGTCGAGCACCTCGATGCTGCCTGCGCGCTGACACCCGGCATCGAGTCCCCGACCGTCAGCCCACTGCACGACAAGGGCTGGGTCGCGGTGCGCTCGATGGTCGAGCGACGCCGGACCAACCCGATCATGGACGAGCTCTGGGAGCTCGGAGCCCGTGGGATCCTGGTCACCGACATCGTGGCCTGCCGGCTGTGACCAGCGGTTGAGCGGCAGGCGCCGCGGCTGCGCGATGAGCTGACGTCCCGGAGGTCCGCCCGGTGCGGCCGGTCCCCAAGGTGGTGCCCACCGCCACGCCGGGCGCCCTGCACGCCGACGACCTCCGCCCGGTGAGGAACCGCGCGGGTACCGAACCCGACCGTGCGCGGGAACAAGAACATCTAGAGGGACCGAGATAACCTGTTGTGCTCGAACAGCTGTTCGGCTACCATCGGAGGCGCCGCGGATCACCCGCGACCCACGAACACCACGAGCACGGGGAGGTGTGGCATGTCGACGCTCCAGTTCAGCGACGCGCTCGACCTCCTCGACCGTGCCGTCAGCGCCGTGTGCGGCACCGAGGTGGTTGGACTCGACGAGCCCAGCCTGACGTACCGGATGGACCGTCTGCACCGTGCACAGGCACGACTCGTCGCGGAGCGAGCAAGACTGGTCGCGGAACTCGAGGATCGCCGCACCCGGCGGACCGACGGCCCGCGAGAGCGCGAGCGCGCCCGGCAGGACATCCGACGCGAGCTGGCGGATCGATCCAACCGATCACGGTCACAGACCAAGCTCGACGCGCAGGCAGGCGCCGCCGCCCGCCAGCACACGGCGACCGGGCAGGCGTTCGCGGATGGCCAGATCGGGGCCGAGCACGTCCGCCTCATCGCCGAGGTCCTGGACGCCCTCCCCGACCAGGCGGAACGCCAGGACCTCGAGCAGGAGCTCCTGGACCTCGCCCGAGTCTCGCCGCCGCCGGTCTTCGGCCGGCAGGCCCGAGAACGGCTGGCCCAGCGCGCTCCCGTGTCGGTGGCCCTCCGCGAGGAGCGCCAACAGCGCGAGCGCCGCGTGACCGCCGCGGACACCCCCGACGGCGGCGTGGCGCTGTCCGGGATCGTCTACGGCACGGCCGCCGAGACCCTGCGGACCGCACTCGACGCCTTCCGACGTCCCGACATCCCCGGCGAGCTGCGCACACCTGCACAGCGCACCGCCGATGCCCTCGAGCAGCTGTGCGACACCGCGCTGCGTGCCGGGGGGGCACCCGCGCGGCACGGCGTCCGTCCGCAGGTGCTCCTCACGGTCACCACCGACCAGCTCGATCTGGGCGAGGACGGGATCGCGTACCTCGCCTCTGGGGAGCTCACCACCGTGGGACGGGTCCGCCATCTGCTCGACGACTGTTCCTGGGCTCGGGTGATCCTGGCCCCTGACGGCACGCCCCTCGAAGCGTCCGCCAGCGTGCGCACGGTGCCGGCAGGCCTGTGGCGTGCACTCCTGGCACGCGATGGCGGCTGCACGTGGGCCGGCTGCGACGCCCCTGCGTCCTGGTGCGACGTGGCGCACGGCCGCAAGCCCTTCGCGGCTGGCGGCAGGCTGTCCCCGGACAACTCCGCGCTCCTGTGCCGCCGCCATCACCGTCGGTTCGACCACGGTGGCTACCGCATCCACATCGAGGGTGGACAGGTCACCTACCGACGGATCCGCGATCGGAGCCACCCGGAGTCCATGCCTCCCCTGTCGGCGCCCCCGCCCCCGGAGGTGCCCGGGAGCCGGGTCGACGATGGAGGAGGCGACGTCCTCAGAGGTGACCCCCGAGGCGGTGACGGTCGAGCAGGTGACGGTCGAGCAGGTGACGGTCGAGCAGGTGACGGTCGAACAGGCGACCTCCGACAGGACGGGCGACGATCGACCGCGCAGGGGGCCACGCGACGGCCTGCACCCCGGTCGCATCCACGTGAGGGACCACCGTCCCGGCCCGAGACGCCGACGCCCGCGACCGGACGTGGGTCCCGGGCAGGTGCGGCGGGAGGGACGGAAGGGAGGACGGTCGAGCGCGTCCAGCCTCCCCTCTTCCCCGTCGCGGACCCCTGATGGAGCCGCGGGACGAGGTGCATGCTTCCTGATCCGCAGGCGGTCGTCGCTGCACGTGATCCGCATGCGGCCGTCGCTGCACGGGGTGCGCTCCGCCCGCGGCCTGCTCGACGCACGACGTGATCGGCGAGCAGCTCGACCGGCTGGTCCCCAGATCGACCGCCCTGCCGACGTCAGCTCAACACGACCCGCTCGCAACGGTCATCCCCGGGGAAGCCCTCCCGTGGCCGGGTACAGACGGTCAGCGAGCGCGTCGCACGGGTCACGGCGACGTAGAGCTGGTGGGTGCCGACCTCGCTGCGCGCCATGATGCGCCTCGGGTCGACCACGACCACGTCATCGAACTCCAGGCCTTTGGCCTCACGGACCTCGAGCACCCGGACGCGGTCCCGGTCCTCGCCGGCGGAGTCATCCACCGACACGCGCAAGCTCGGCACGGCGTCCTCATCGGCCAGTACCGCCACCGTGCCACCTCGGGACGCGAGCAGGTCGGTCACCACCTGACAGGTCGCCGCGGCCAGATCGTCGGCGAGCAGGTGCCGGGGTAGGTGGCCGGTCGACCGGACCGCGCGAGGCGCCAGCGCCGGGTCGTGGCCGGCAGCGGCCAGCACGTCCCGAGCGAGCTCGGCGATCTCGGTCGGGGTGCGGTAGTTGACCTCCAGCGTCGCGACCTCCACCGAGCGACGTCCGATGAGCCGCGCCACCTCCTCCCAGCTGGACGGCTCGGCGACCCGGCTGCGCTGTGCCAGGTCGCCGACGACGGTCCAGGAGGCGTACGGGCCGCGGCGACTGACCGCACGCCACTGCATCGGCGTGAGGTCCTGCGCTTCGTCCACCACGACGTGGGCGAAGTCCCGGTACGCATCGGCCTCGATGTCGACCGGGGCGACCTCGACGTGCAGCGCGTCCGTGGCGAGCTTGAGCCCAGGATCGTCGTCGTCCACTCGTGGCGGAGCGGGACGGCGGGAGGGCGGTGTGCCCAGCAGGGCGACGAGCTCATCCAGCAACGCGACGTCATCGATCGTCCAGCTCGACGCCGCCGTCCACGCGGCTGCCAGCCGGTCACGGTCCGGCGGGCTCAGGAGTCCCTCGGCGACCTCGGCGAGGTCGACGCGTCCGGTCGCGAGCGCGGCGAGGCTCTCGTCCGCATCCAGCTCGGGCCAGAAGCACCGGCGCAGCAGGACCACCTCCGGCGCCGCATCGATCGTCGACACGAACGCGACCAGGTCCCGGTCCTCGGGGACCCGATGGCCAGCAGCCCGGTGCGCCGCGGTCCAGGCCGAGAACAGCGCGTCGTCCAACGCCTCGACCGCGACGGGCGTCCGGTCGTGGTACGACCCGCCGACGGCGTCGACCTTGCAGCGGCCGAGGTGGCGTTGCCGGAGCGCCGCGAGCCGATGCCCCGGCACCGTGACGGTGGTGCCCTGGAACGAGAATCGCGTCGTCGGTGGGATCGGCGGGAGGATCTGCTCAAGGGTCCGTCGCACCACCTCGACCATCGCCAGGCTGCCCTTGATGCGGCCCACGTCCGGCGGGTCCCAGCCCTGTACCCGACTACCGCGAGGGGCCAGACCGGCGAGTGGCCGCTGGACGGCCCGATCCTCCCCGAGCGCCGGCAGGACCCGGGCCGTGTACTCCGTGAACGCCGTGGAAGGGCCGATGACGAGCACGCCACGCCCCTCGAACCGGTCCCGGTCGCGGTAGAGCAGGTAGGCGACCCGGTGCAGGGCGACCACGGTCTTGCCCGTCCCCGGGCCGCCGGAGACGACCAGCGTGCCGGACGCCGGGGCCCGGATGATGCGGTCCTGCTCCCCCTGGATCGTCGCGACGATGTCACGCATCCGGCCACTGCGCTCCCGGCTCAGGGCCGCCAGCAGCGCACCCTGGCCGGTGACCGCGACCAGCCCGAGCCGATCGGCCGCGGCGCCGTCGAGCAACTCATCGTCGAGGTCGACGAGCGCCCGCCCGCGGGTCACCAGTGTCCGACGGCGGGCGACCCCGATCGGACGCGCGCTGGTCGCCTGGTAGAAGGCCGCGGCTGCCGGGGCACGCCAGTCGACCAGCAGGACATCGCCCTCGTCGTCGATGACCGACACCCGACCGATGTGCAGCCCGTCACCGTCAGCCAGGTCGAGCCGACCGAAGGCCAGCCCCTCCACGTCGCCGAACGTGTAGCGCGCTCGCCGGCTGGCGTGGTGGTGCGCCGTGACATCGCGCTCGTAGCGGGCCTGGAAGGTCGCCCCGGAGCGGTCGGCGGCCGCCTCGGCCGCCCGCTCCTCGGCCCGGCGGCGCAGCGCCTCGACCCGGTCGTGGATCCGGTCGAGATGGGCCTGCTCCGCGGCCATCGCCGCCCGCTTGTCCCCCGGCTCGGGATCGCTCACGGGAGCGGCCGGGACAGACGGACCGTCCCCGTCGGGCCCGGTGACGCGGCGCTCGTCGGTGGGGCTCACAGGCTCCTGAGCAGCGTGGCGGTCTCCACGGCCGCGAGCGCCGCCTCCCCGCCCTTGTTGCCGAGCTTGCCGCCGGCCCGTGCCACGGCCTGGTCCCAGGTCTCGGTGGTCAGCACCCCGTTGCCGATCGGGATGCCGTGGGTCCGGGCGATCGCGGCGGTGCCGTAGGAGCCCTCACCCGCGACGTAGTCGAAGTGCGCGGTGTCCCCGCGGATGACACAGCCGAGCGCCACCAGGGCGTCGTACCGGCCCGAGGATGCGAGCCGGTCGAGCACGACCGGGAGCTCCCAGGACCCCGGCACCCAGAGCACGGTGAGCGCGTCGGAGGACGCGCCGTGCCGCAGCAGGGCGCTGGTCGCTCCGTCGACCAGGGGGCGGACGATGGCCTCGTTGAAGCGGGCGGCGACGATCGCGATCGTGAGCCCGGACGCGTCCAGGCTCCCCTCGAGGTGGGTGATGTCGGTCACGCTCGATCCTCCTGCTGGTCATCGTCGGGGGGCGGCGCCATGGCGATTCCACGCACCGGCTTCTCGACCGCCCGGGCGGACCGGGCTCCCTGGGCGGCCAGGTCACCGACCCCGGTGGAGACCGGCAGGTCGGTGCCGTCGAGGGAGTGACCCATGCGGTCGGCCTTGGTCCTCAGGTAGAAGGCGTTGTTCGGGTTCGGACGGACCTCGACCGGGACCCGACCGACGATCGACAGCCCGAAGCCGGACAGCGCCGCGCGCTTCTGCGGGTTGTTCGTCAGCAGGCGCAAGGTGGACAGCCCGAGGTCGGCGAGGATCATCGCCCCTACACCGTAGTCGCGGGCATCGTTCGGCAGGCCGAGCTCGAGGTTGGCATCGACGGTGTCCGCCCCGTTGTCCTGGAGCTCGTACGCCATGAGCTTGTGGAGCAGACCGATCCCTCGGCCCTCGTGGCCACGCAGGTAGACCACGACACCCTGGCCCTCCTCCGCGATGCGGGCCATAGCCAGGTCCAGCTGCGGGCCGCAGTCACAGCGCAGCGAGCGGAACACGTCCCCGGTCAGACACTCGGAGTGCATCCGGACGAGCACGTCCGGTCGGCCCTCGGGGGCACCGAACAGCAGGGCCAGCGCCTCGTTGCCGTCCACGGAGTTGCGGTAGCCGATCATGCGCCAGTCCCCGTAGGGCGTGGGGAGCTTGGCGACCGCGACCCGCTCGACCAGCTGCTCACGGGCGCGGCGGTAGGCCACCAGGTCCGCGATGGTGACCATCTTCAGGTCGTGCTCCGCACAGAACCGCTCGAGGTCGGGCACGCGGGCCATGGTCCCGTCCGGGTTGACCAGCTCACAGATCACCGCGGCCGGCCGGCGTCCCGCGAGGCGCAGGAGGTCGACGGAGGCCTCGGTGTGACCGAGCCGGTGCAGCACCCCGGCCGGGTGGTAGCGCAGCGGCAGGACGTGGCCCGGACGGGTGACGTCCTGTGCGGTGGTGGTCGGATCGGCGAGCACGCGGCAGGTGCGGGCACGGTCCGCCGCGGAGATCCCGGTGGTCGTCCCCTCGACGGCGTCGACCGACACGGCGTAGGCGGTGCCCTTCGGATCCTGGTTGCGCGACACCATCGGTGGGAGCTCGAGCCGGTCGAGGTCGTCGCCCAGCATGGGGACGCAGACGAAGCCGGACGTGTGCTGGATCACGAAGGCCATCTGCTCGGTGGTGACGGCGTCGGCAGCCAGCACCAGGTCACCCTCGTTCTCGCGGTCCTCGTCATCGACGACCACGACCATGCCGCCGGAAGCCAGGACCTCGACGGCCTCCTCGATGCTGGCGAAGGCGCTCACGCGTCCCCCAGGTCCGCGGCGTACGGACTCGGTGCCCCGCCGGCCAGCAGCTGCTCGACGTACTTGGCCACGACGTCGACCTCGAGGTTGACGCGGTCACCGACCCCGAGCTGCCCGAGGGTGGTGACGTCACAGGTGTGGGGGATCAGGCCGATCCGGAAGCGCCCGTCCTCGCTGCGGTCGACCACGGTCAGGCTGACCCCGGAGACGGTCACGGACCCCTTCGGTACCAGGTAGCGGGCCAGCTCGGTGGGGGCCTCGACGGTCATGAAGACCGTGCCCGGCAGGTGCTCGAGATGGCTGACGATGCCCACGCCGTCGACGTGGCCCTGGACCAGATGCCCCCCGAAGCGGCTGTCGGCCCGCATCGCGCGCTCGAGGTTGACGGGCCGGCCCGGGGCCAGGTCACCGAGCGCGGTGGCACGCATCGTCTCGGCCATGAGGTCGGCGGTGAAGCCGTCGCCGGGCAGGGTCGTGATGGTCAGGCAGGTGCCGTCGACGCTGACCGAGTCGCCGACGCGGGCGCCCTCGAGCACGTCCCGACAGGCGATGTGCAGCCGCGCCGAGCGGTCCTGCACGTCGATCCCGGCCACGCTGCCGAGCTCCTCGACGATCCCGGTGAACATCCTGCCTCCTCGTCCTGCTGGTGGCGGTCGCGCTGGGGGCGGTGCTGCCGGCCGCGGTGGTGGTGGCGGCGGCGGTGGTGGTGGCGGTGGTGGTGCCGGCCGCGGTGGCGGCGGTGGCGGTGCTACGGCGCCGAACGCCGGACGTGCTGCACGACGAGGTCCTCGCCAGCACCGCCGACGCGCTCGAGCTCCCAGCCACCACCCGGGGGTGGCGACGTCGGAGGAACGAGACCGGCACCCAGCCGGACGGCGATGTGCCGGACCGACCGGTCGACCAGGCCCGCCTCGAGCAGGGCAGCCGCCAGGGTAGGCCCCGGTTCGGCCAGCAGGGACACGAGCCCCCGGTCCGCCAGCGCGGCGAGCGCCGACGGCAGGTGGACGCCCCGACCGTCCGGGCCGGCAGGGACCACCACGAGCTCGGCGCCAGCGGACAGCAGCCGCGCCGCGCGTGCACGCGTCGGGTCGTCGGCCACCTCGGTGGTCACCACCAGCGCGCCGCGGCGCACGACGACGGCCGTCGCCGGGGTCCGCAGCTGCGCGTCGAGCACGACCGGTCGCGGTTGGTGCCCATCAGGTCCGAGCGGTACGGCGCGGACGTCGAGGTGGGGGTCATCCGCCAGCACCGTGCCCACCCCGACCAGGACGCCGTCGACACCCGCGCGCCAACGGTGCACCGCCCGTCGTGCCGCCGGTCCGGTGATCCACCGCTCACCGTCGGGGTGGACGACCGCTCCGTCGGCGGTCAGGGCCTGCTTGAGGGTCACGTGCGGACGGCCCGCGGTGGCTGCGGTCAGGAACCCCTCGAGCTGCCGGCCCACCGTCCCGCGCCAGAACGGCTCCGGCACGCCCGGGTCCTGGTCGGGCGGCCCGGCGGCGGGCGGCCCGGGAGCCACCACCTCGATACCGGCGCCGACGAGCCGGGCGGCACCGCCCCCGGCGAGCGGGCTCGGGTCGGGATGCGCGATCACCACGCGGGCGACACCCGCCGCCTGCAGGGCGTCGGTGCACGGCGGGGTCCGGCCCGTGTGGGCACACGGCTCCAGGGTGACCACGACCGTGGCGCCGTGGGCGCGCGCACCGGCCGCCCGGAGCGCGACCACCTCGGCATGCGGGCCGGGCGGCGGGGCGGTCACACCCTCGCCGACCACCTCGTCCCCGACGAGCACGACGCAGCCGACCGTGGGGTTGGGGCTCGTGCGCGCGGGCGCGTGGCCCGCCAGCGCCACCGCGCGGGCCAACGCCGTGCGCTCGGCGCCGCTCAGCTCCGGCACGGGATCACGGCAGCTCGACCTCGAGCTCGAGCCCCTCGTCCTCGGGGCTGCGGCGATCGATCGCGTACGCCGAACCACCGACCAGCCGCGACTTCGCGTAGCGCTTCATCTCCGTGGCGGTGGCCACCAGCGCGCCGTGATGCGCGAACTCGCGCACGCCGGTCGACGCGACCCCGATGGACAGCGACAGCAGGCCGTAGCGCTGCGCCACGCCGCGGCGGTCCGGGACCTCGATCGACCCCGCCGCCCGGTCCTCCTCGTCGTACAGCCGCGGGGCCAGACGGTCGAAGCGGTCGCAGATGCGCCGGGCGGCGAGCTCCGCGAGATCCGGCCGGACCAGGAGCACGAAGTCGTCCCCACCGACGTGCCCGACGAACGCCTCGGGATCGTCCAGGTCGTCGCGCACCTCCTGGAGCAGGCCGGCCAGGGCCCGGATGGCCTCGTCGCCACGGACGAAGCCGTAGTGGTCGTTGAACGGCTTGAAGCTGTCGAGGTCGACGTACAGCAGCGCGAAGCTGGCACCCCGGGCGAGCAGCGCGGCCAGCCGCGTGACGATCGACTCGTTCCCCGGCAGGCCCGACAAGGGGTTGCGGGTGCGCTGGGTCTCCGCCCTGCGTAGCGCGGCCCGCACCCGGGCCACGAGCTCGTCCGGGTCGAAGGGCTTGGCGAGGTAGTCGTCGGCGCCCCGCTCGAGCCCGGCGATGGCGTCGTCGGTGCGGGCACGGGCGGTCAGCAGCATGACCGGCAGGTAGCCGGTGCGGGGATCGTCGCGCAACTGCTCGAGGGCACGGATGCCATCCAGCTCCGGCATCATCACGTCGAGCACCACCACGTCCGGGTGCTCGGTGCGCGTCAGGTGGACCGCCTCCAGCCCGTCCCGTGCCAGCACCACCTCGAACCCGGCGAGCTGCAGGGTGACCTCGAGGTAGACGCGGATGTCCTCGTCGTCGTCGGCGACCAGGACGCGGGCCGGCACGGTCACGCCCCCTCGATGACGGGGGCATCCAGCTCGGAGACGGGGGCATCCTGCCCGGAGACGGGTGCACCCTGCCCGGCGTCGGCCGCAAGCACCGCCGCCGCGGCCTGGTCGAGCAGCGCACGGACCGCGGCGGGGCGATCGCTCGCGCCGAACACCGACGAACCCGCCACGAACACCTCCGCCCCGGCACGGGCGGCGGCCGCGATCGTGCCCGGGGCGATGCCGCCGTCGACCTGGAGGCGGAACCGGGCCCCGTGCGCGGCCCGCCAGGCAGCCGCCTCCGCCACCTTGGCCACGGTGTGCTCGAGGAAGGCCTGGCCGCCGAAGCCGGGCTCCACGGTCATCACCAGCAGCAGGTCGACCTTCGGTAGCAGCTCCAGGACCATCGAGAGCGGGTGGGCGGGCTTGATGGCCACGCCGACCTGGGCACCCTGGTCGTGCAGCCGGTCGATCAGCGCCGCCGGGTCGTCCTCGACCTCGGGGTGGAAGGTCACCGAGTCCGCCCCCAGCTCCACCAGCTGCGGGGCGTAGGTCGCCGGGTCGGTGATCATCAGGTGGCAGTCCAGCACCCGGTCCGTCGCCTTGCGCAGCGACGCGACCACCGGCTGGCCGAGCGTGATGTTCGGGACGTAGTGACCGTCCATCACGTCGACGTGGATCGCATCGACCACGGGGGCGACGTCGGCGACCTCGGCGCCGAGCCGTGCGAAGTCGGCGGCGAGGATCGACGGCGAGATCCGGTGCTCGACCACCTCGGTCCCCTCGACGGTGTCCGGCCAAGCTGCCCACCCGGCAGCGAGCCGCGAGCCTAGTCGCTGCGCGTTCCCCTGCTCGATCGCCGCCACGTGGCGATGAACATGCCGTCGGTGTCGTGCTCATCGGGGAGCAGCTGCACCGTGGACGTTCGGGTGAGCCCGCCCGCCTCGGGCCCGGCATCGAACGCGTCGACCACCTGGCGGGTCTCCGCGGCGGTCCAGGTACACACGGCGTAGGTCAGCGTCCCACCGGGCCGTGTCGCGGCCGCAGCGACCGCCAGCAGCTCCCGCTGCAGCGCCGCCAGCTGGGCGGCGTCCTCAGGGGTCCGCCGCCACCGGACCTCCGGGCGGCGCCGGCCGGTGCCGAGCCCCGTGCACGGGGCATCCAACAGGACGACGTCGTAGACCGGCTCCGGGGCGAGAGCCCGCGCGTCAGCGACCTCCACCTCGACGTCGACGCCCTGGCGCGCAGCCGCCGCGGTGATCAGCCGGGCACGGTGGGGGTGCAGCTCGACCGCGTGCACCTGCCCCTCCGGGCCGACCAGGTGGGCCAGGTGGGTCGCCTTGCCCCCGGGCCCGGCGCACAGGTCCAGCACGCGGTCGCCGAGGGACGCACCGGTCGCGTGGGCGACCCGCATCGAGGCCTCGTCCTGGACCACGGCCCGGCCCTGCTGGACGGCGTCGAGCCGGCGCGGGTCGGTCCCGGGGGCCCGGATCGCCTCGGGCAGCGCGCCGGGCCGGGCGTCGACACCTGCGGCAGCCAGCTCCGCCAGCAGGGCGGCACGGTCCCCGTTGGCACGCAGACTGACCCCCGGCGCGACGTCGTCGGCGGCCAGGATCGCGGCGACCCGGTCCGGGTCGTAGCGCGTGAGCAGGTCCGCCACGATCCAGGTGGGGTGGCCCGTGCTCAGGGCGAGATGCGCGACCGGGTCCTCGTCACGGTCCGGCCACCCGAGGTCGGCACCGCGACGGGCCAGGGCACGCAGCACCCCGTTGACGAACCCGGCGGCACCCCGGGCCCGGCCACGGGGCACGACCTCCCCCGCGAGCCGCACGCTGGTGTCGACCGCAGCCCGGGCGGGGACCTCGCTGACGAGCAGCTGCACGGCGCCGAGCCGCAGCACCCGGCGCAGCCCCGGCTCCACCTCGCTCAGCGGACGGCTCAGCACGGTGGTCAGCGCGGCGTCGAGGGTCCCCTCCCAGCGCAGGGTCTCGTAGGCGAGGTGGGCCGCGAAGGCGCGGTCCCGCGCCGAGGCCAGCCCGGCGATCGCGTCCGGCACGGCCAGGTTGGACCAGCGGTCGCGCTCCTCGACCTCGGTCAGGGCGGCGAGCGCGGCCCGTCGCGCCGGCAGACCGGTGTCGGTCACGAGTCGGGGTCGCCGTCCTCGAAGCGGTCACCCGGGGCGAGCCGGGCGCCGTTGGCGAACGCCGTGGCGTCCATGCGGGGCTTGCCGGCCGGCTGGACCTCGAGCAGCCGCAGGGCGCCCGCGCCGGTGGCGACCAGCACCCCCTGCCGCCCGGCGGCGAGCACGGTGCCCGGCACCACATCGGCGGCGACGTCGACGTCCTCCGGGTGGGCACGCAGCACCTTGCACCGTTCGCCCCGCCAGCGGGCGTGTGCGCCGGGTGCCGGGTCGGCGCTGCGGATCAGGTGGGCGAGCTCGACGGCGGGCCGGTCGAAGGCGATGGCGACGTCACCGGGACGGATCTTCGGGGCCAGGGTGGCGCCGTCGTCGGTCTGCGGCACCGGGGTCGCGCCCTGCGCCAGCCCGTGCAGGGACTCGACCAGCACCGGCGCGCCGAGCTCCGCCAGGCGCGCGAGCAGCTCCCCGGCGCTCTCCTGCGGGTCGATCGGCACCTCCAGGCTGCGCAGGACCGGCCCGGTGTCCATGCCCTCATCCAGCACGAAGGTGGTCACCCCGGTCACGGCATCGCCGGCCCGCAGGGCATGCTGCACCGGGGCGGCTCCGCGCCACCTCGGCAGCAGCGAGAAGTGCAGGTTCACGAACCCGAGCCGGGGCACGGCCAGCACGTCCGCCGGCAGCAGCGCCCCGTAGGCCACGACGGCGCAGGCGTCCAGCTCGAGCGCCTGGAGGTCCGCCAGCACCTCCCGGGGCCGGCCCGGCTGCCACACGGGGATCCCGTGGGCCGCAGCCGCGACCTTGACCGGGGGCGGCACCGGCTCGCGTGAGCGCCCCTTGGGACGGTCGGGGTTGCACAGCGCCACCACCACCTCGAGGTCGGGGGCCGCCACCAACGCCTCCAGCGCCGGGACGGCAACCTCCGGGGTGCCCAGGAAGGCGATCCTCACGTGTCGCTCCTCGCGTCGTGTCAGCGCCGGTTCCGGCCCAGCAGCAGCGCACCCGGCCGGGGCGGCTCCGGCTCGTCGAGCCCCTCGGCCAGGCGGTACTCGCGCATCTGCTTGAGCGCCGCCTTGCGGTCGTGGGCGGCGAGGTGGTCGACGAACAGGATGCCGTTGAGGTGGTCCATCTCGTGCAGCCAGATGCGCGCGAGCAACCCCTCGAGCTGGACCTGGTGCTCGTCGCCGGCCAGGTCCTGGTAGGCGACCTCGACCCGGAGCGGCCGGGCCAGGGGGTAGAACAGTCCGGGGAAGGACAGGCAGCCCTCGTCGCCGTCCTGGAGCTCCTCGGAGGCGTCGGTCAGCGTCGGGTTGACCACCGCCCCGCCGTAGCGGACCAGGCCCCCGTCGTCGCCCTCCCGGTCGGCCTCCCAGGTGAACAGACGCTTGAGCACGCCCACCTGGGTCGCGGCCAGCCCGAGCCCCTCCGCCGCCCGCATGGTCTCGAGCATGTCCTCGGCGAGCGTGGCCAGGCGCTGGTCGAAGTCGACCACCTCGTGGGCACGCTGCCGCAGCACCGGGTCACCGAAGATGCGGATCTGCAGGGTGGACACGTCGCCCTCCTGGTCGTCGCCACCGGTCGCTCGGGGTCGCGCCCGGAGGGATGGTACGGGGCCGTCAGCCCGCATCGACGGGATCCACGTCGACGCGGAGCTCCACGCCCTCGCGGCTGCACCGGGCGCGCAGGGGCGCGAGTGCCGCCAAGGTGGCCGCGCGGTCGTCACTGGTGACGAGGTAGCCGTCCCGCCCGTCCTCGGGAAGCGGGCCGAGCAGGGTGTCGCCGGGCGGGAGCGAGGCGACGAGCAGCTCACCCAGGCCCTGCCCGTCGACGACGGCGTCGACGCGGGTGGCCAGACGGATCGCGGCGGTGATCGGGGGGAACCGCAGGGGGGCCCGGAGCGCGATCTCGTGGCGCCAGAACCCGCCCGGGTCCCACGCGGCCAGCGCCGTGATGGCGTGGTGGTCGGGCTCGCGCGTCTGGACCACGATCCGTGCCCCGGCCGGATCGGCGCCGGCGTACACGGTCCATGCGGCGACCTGGAAGGCGAGCCGCAGCGCGTCCTCGGCCGCGTCCAGGCTGGGCCGGCGCAGCAGGCCGTCGAGGTCCGGCAGCACCACCGCACCCACGGCGCCCGGCGGCCGGTCGAGCACCGAACCGCGGGTGGTGACCAGCACCGCCGGCGGGGGCGGTGGGGTCTGGGCGTAGCCCTCCAGCACCACCACGGGGACGTCGAACCCGCGCGCGAGCTCGGCCCCGAGGCGCTGGGCACCCGCCGCCAGCGGGACCAGCTCGCGACCGCGGCAGCTCCGGCAGGGCCGGCGAGGTCCGCGGTGGCCGCAGACCGGACAGAGGACCCCGCCTGCCTCGGCGGCGGCCAGCGACGCGTCGCAGGTCGGGCAGACGACCCGGTCGCCGCAGTCCCGGCAGACCAGTGCACGGCCCTCGCCCCGGCGGGTCGCCAGCACGACCCCGTAGCGGCCCGTCCGCACGGCGGCCCGCAGGGCGGCGGTCGCCTCCCGCGTCAGGCGGGCGCGGGGCTGGCCGGCCCCGGTGACGACCTCGATCCGAGGGCGCGAGCGACGCTCGGCGTCCCGCGACGGCACGACGGGGGTGATGCGCCGCTCGCGGAGCAGCCGCCAGGCCACCGCCGACGGCACCGTGCCGACGGCCAGCCCGACCGCACCGGCGCGGCGTGCCCGCTCCAGCACCACCTCGCGGGCGTGGTGGCGCGGGCTGCGCCGCTCCTTGTAGGTCGGGTTGGCCTCGTCCAGGATCACCGCGAGCCCCAGCCGGTCCAGGGGCGTGAACGCCGCACCGCGCTCACCCACGACCACCCGGGCACGCCCACAGCGGGCTTCCAGCCAGCGCCGGTAGGTGACCCGGGGCGAGGGCCCGCCCCGCAGATCGACGGCCAGATCCCCCGCAGCGGTGACCACAGCGTCGGCGGTCGGCGAGGCCGGATCGGGCACGAGCACGAGCACGTCACGGTCCCCCGCCAGGGTCAGCTGCGCCAGCTCGGCCAGCCGGGCGGCGACGTCCTCGCCCGGTAGGGGGCGCCACAGGTACGACCCGGCCCCGCCCGCCGCGGCCTGCCGCAGCTGCGCGCCGCCGTCCCCGTAGGCCGACCACCGCTCGTCGAGCGTGGCGACCTCCGGGGCGGGATCGCTGGTGGGCCGGCGGCCGGTGCCGGGTGGGAACCAGCCGGCGGTCGCGGCACGGCGCTCGACGTCCACGGTGCGGTCCGGCAGGGCGTGCCGCAGCACGTCCGCGAGCGGGGCGCCGAAGCGTGTCGCGGCCCAGCGCAGCAGCGCGAGCTCCTCGTCGCGCACCCAGACGTGGGGACCCAGCACCCGGACGACCGGTCGCAGTCGGCCCGCGGGCACCTCGCTGTCGTGCGGGCAGCCGACCACCAGCCCGCGCACCTGCCGGCCGGCGAAGGGCACGAGCACCCGCTGCCCCGGTGCCACCTCGACGTCGTCGTCGACCAGGTAGTCGAAGGGATGGTCGAGGTGGAACGGCGAGACCTCGACGACGATGCGGGCCAGCCGCGTCACGCGCTCAGGCGCCGACCGCGGATCGCAGCGCCTCGGCCCGGTCGGTGCGCTCCCAGGTGAAGCGCTCGCCCTCACGCCCGAAGTGCCCGTAGGCGGCGGTCCTGCGGTAGCCGGGGCGGCGCAGGTCGAGGGCG
Source organism: Nitriliruptoraceae bacterium (assembly GCA_047921175.1). GTDB lineage: Bacteria > Actinomycetota > Nitriliruptoria > Nitriliruptorales > Nitriliruptoraceae > T1Sed10-7. The sequence goes on from JBLRWQ010000001.1 coordinate 35,054, forward strand.
TCGACGATCGCGGCGGGCCTGAGGTCGAAGACCTCGCCGACCGCCCGCAGGATCGCATCGGGGTCGGCCTGCTCGGTCCCGAACGTCTCGAGGTTCAGGCTGACCGGGTTGGCCACCCCGATCGCGTAGGCGACCTGGAGCTCGGCCTTGGCGGCCAGTCCGGCAGCGACGATGTTCTTGGCGACCCAGCGGGTGGCGTACGCGCCCGAGCGGTCCACCTTCGAGGGGTCCTTGCCGGAGAAGGCGCCGCCGCCGTGGCGGGCCATGCCGCCGTAGGTGTCGACGATGATCTTGCGGCCGGTCAGGCCGGCGTCGGCGACGGGACCGCCGATCTCGAACCGGCCCGTCGGGTTGATGAAGACGCGCAGGTGCGAGGTGTCGATGTCCTCCGGCAGCAGCGGCCGGATGACCTTCGCCTCGATGTCGGGGCGCAGGAAGGCGTCGAGGTCGATCTCGGCCCGGTGCTGGGTGGACAGGACCGCCGCCGTCACCGCGACGGGGCGGCCGGCCTCGTAGGCCACCGTGACCTGGGTCTTGCCATCGGGACGCAGGTACGGCAGCTCACCGGACTTGCGGACCTCGGTCAGCCGTTCGGCCATGCGGTGCGCGAGGTGGATCGGCAGGGGCATCAGCTGCGGGGTCTCGTCGGTGGCGTAGCCGAACATCATCCCCTGGTCGCCGGCACCCTGCAGGCCGTAGGGGTCGTCCTCGGCACCGTCGAAGGCGTGGTCGACGCCCTGGGCGATGTCGGGCGACTGCTCGTCGATCGCGACGGAGACGCCGCAGGTCAGCCCGTCGAAGCTCATGTCGTGGGAGTCGTAGCCGATCGACAGGATCGTCTCCCGGACCACCCGGGGGATGTCGACGTAGCACGCGGTGGTGATCTCCCCCACCACGATGACCTGCCCCGTGGTGACCAGCGTCTCGCAGGCCACCCGGCCCTGCGGGTCCTCGGCGAGGATCGCGTCGAGGATCGCGTCGGAGATCTGGTCGGCCATCTTGTCCGGGTGACCCTCGGTCACGGACTCGGAGGTGAACAGGTGGCGGGACGGCACAGGGCGCTCCTCGAGGAGGCGGCGGGGCGGCGGCGGCGGGAGCGTAGCCGTGCGTCCACCGCGGCAGCTCAGCCGTGCGTCGCCCGCCAGGTCACGACCCGGTCGAGGATCCGCTCCGCGACCGCACGTTTGGAACCGAACGGGACCGCATCGCGGCCACCGTCACGGTCGAGCACGACCACGCGGTTGGTCGTGACCTCGAAGCCCGCGTCGTTCGCCGAGACGTCGTTGACGACCAGCAGGTCGGCGCCCTTGGCCGCCAGCTTCGCCCGTCCGTTGGCCTCCACGTCGTCGGTCTCGGCGGCGAAACCGACCAGCACGGGTGTGGCGGCGCGACCCCGCTGACGTCCGAGCTCGGCCAGCACGTCGGGGTTGGGGACCAGCGTGATCGTCGGCGCGCCCGCCTCCTTCTTCAGCTTGGACGCCGCCGCGGTCTCCGGCCGGAAGTCCGCCACCGCTGCGGCCTTGATGACCACGTCGCACAACGGCACCCGTTCCAGCACGGCGGCGTGCAGGTCCCGCGCGGTGATCACGTCGACCCGCGTGACCCCCGGCGGCGTCGCGAGCTCGGTCGGTGCGGCCACGAGCAGCACCTCGGCCCCCCGGGCCGCCGCCGCCTCGGCCAGCGCGAAGCCCATCCGGCCGCTGGAGCGGTTGCCGAGGTAGCGGACGGGATCGATCGGCTCCCGGGTCCCACCGGCGGTGATCAGCACGCGCAGCCCGGTCAGGTCCGGCGCGGGCAGCCCGGCCGGCTCCGCCTCGCGCGGCCCGGCCGGCTCCTGGTCCGGCACGCCGCCGCTCTCCCCGACGGACCGCAGGGCCGCCTCGAGCGCTGCGACGACCGCCGACGGCTCGACCAGCCGGCCGGGGCCGGCGTCCCCGCCCATCAACGGGCCGTCGGCGGGGCCGACGACCACGGCACCACGCGCCGCCAGGGTCGCGACGTTGGCCTGCGTGGCCGGGTGCTGCCACATCTCGGTGTGCATCGCCGGTGCCAGCACCAGCGGTGCCCGGGCGGCGAGCAGCGTGGTGGTCAGCAGGTCGTCGGCCAGGCCGGCCGCGAGCTTGGCGAGGGTGTGCGCGGTGGCCGGGTAGACGACGGCGACCTCGGCACGACCTCCCAGGCCGACGTGCGTCTCGTCCGCGACGCCCTCCCAGACCTCGGTGCGCACGGGCCGGCCGGTCAACCCCTCGAAGGTCGCCGGACCGACGAACCTGGCCCCACCCCGGGTCAGCACCACGTCGACCTCGGCGCCGTGCTGGACGAGAGCGCGGGCCAGCAGCGCCGCCTTGTAGGCCCCGATGCCACCGCTGACGCCGAGCAGCACCCGACGGCCGCGCAGCGGCGAGACGGGTGGGGTCGCCTCCACGCTCAGGCCGGCTCGTCCTCGTGCTGCGGCTCCGGGGCAGGCTCGGGGTGCGCCGCAACCTCGATCTTGCCCTGCGCGATCTCCTCCAGGGCGATCGACAGCGGCTTGTTCGTGTCCGTGGTCAGCAGCGGCGGGACGAAGGCGCCCATGCCCTCACCGAGCTGCGCGAAGTAGCCGTTGATCTCGCGGGCGCGCTTGGCGGCCAGGTGCACGAGGTGGAACCGGGAGTCCACCTTGTCCATCAGGTCATCGATGCGTGCGATGGTCGTGCCTTCCGTGCGCGGGTTCGGGCTCGACGGTGCCGGGCCCGACGGGCGGGGGCTCGGGACGTGCGGGAGCGACCCCGCGTGGCCTGGACCGGCGAGGGTAGCGTGACGCGCGCGCCTGCAGGCCGCGACCACCGTCCGCCGTGGCACGCCCGCAGGCCGCGACCGCCGATCACCTGCTGCAGGAGCGACCGTGCCACCGCCGCCCGTCCTGCTGACCGTGCTGGGCTCGAGACCCGGCTTCTGGGTGCTGCTGGCCGTCGGCGCGATCGTGGCCCTGGCCGTCGAGGCGGGCCGTCGGCAGCGGACCCGGGCGATCACGGCCTCCCTCGCCCGCTTCGTGGAGCGCCATGACGGCTGGCACCGGCAGGCCTGGCCCGCCGGACTGACCGTCGACCTCCTGGTCGGCCGGTTCGCCGCGCTGCCCCGAGGTGACCGTCGCTACGGCGTCGAGCACGCCGTCGGGGGGCCGATCGACCTCGACCTCGGCGGCATGACGGTGCCCTGCCAGGTCGCCTGCTTCCGGTGGTTCCACGAGCAGCGGGGTCGACGGCGGTCGGGAGCGGCACGGACGTCCACGAGTTACGAGCGGCGTACCGAGCTCATCGTGCTGTGTCAGCTTCCCGTGCACACCCACCGGGCCATCACGGTGCTGCCGGCCTCGCTGCTCGGCCGGGTCGGCCTGACGCGGGAGGGCAGGCAGCTGGAGTCCGACGCCTTCAACCGCGCCTTCCGCGTCGAGGGCAGCGACCCCACCCTGACGGTCACCCTCCTCGACGCCGGTGTCCAGGAGCTGCTGGCGGCGGACTACCGTGGCCGCGGCATCGGGTTCAGCGACGACCTGGTGGTGCTGTCGGGGACCCCGACCCACCGCGACCGGTCGCTCGAGGGACCGGTGCAGACCTACCCGGCGATGGTCCAGGACCTGGCCCGGCTCCTGCGCCGCCTGCCACCCGCGTTCTGGCGCCAGCTCGGCCTGGATCCGGACGCCGCCCGTGCCCCCGAGGGCCCCCCTGACACGCAGGAGCGGTGACGTGGAACCGGTGCTGATCGGCCTGGCCGTGCTCGCGGTGCTGCTCGTGCTGGTCGTCGTGTCGTACAACCGGTTCGTCGCCCAGGTGGCCTCGATGGACGCCACCTGGGCCAACATCGAGGGCGAGCTGCAGCGGCGCCACGACCTGGTCCCGAACCTCGTGGCGACCGTGCGGGGCTACGCCGGCCACGAGCAGGCGGTCTTCGACCGGGTGACACGCGCGCGGGCCGAGGCGATCGCCGCCCGGCCGACCTCCGTCCCCATCGGGCAGCAGGCCCGGGCGGAGGACGTGCTCACCCAGCAGCTGTCGACCCTGCTCGCGATCACCGAGTCCTACCCCGAGCTCCGCAGCGACGCCGCCTTCCGCGACCTGCAGCGCCAACTGGTCGAGACCGAGGATCGCATCGCCGCGGCCCGACGGCTCTACAACCTCGAGGTGGCCGCCTACGAGCGGCGACGCCGCGCGGTGCCGTCGAACCTGCTCGCCTCGCTGGCCGGCTTCGCCGCCCGAGACATGTTCGAGATCTCCGACCCGGCCGCCGCCCACGCACCGCTGGTCCAGCCGTGAGCGGGGTCCTCGGGGTGGGCGTCTAGCCGTTCCCGCCGCGTGCAGCGGCGATCGCGTCCAGCACCTCGGTGACGCAGCGGTCCAGCTCGTCGTTGACCACGCGGACATCGAACCGGTGCGCCGCGGCGAGCTCCTCGCGGGCGCGGTCCAGGCGGCGGGCGATCGCGCCGTCGGTCTCCGTCCCACGACCGCGCAGCCGACGCTCGAGCTCCTCGAGGCTCGGGGGCACCAGGAACACCAGCAGCGCACCGGGGTCCTGTGCCTTGACCTGCAGCGCGCCCTGCACCTCGATGTCGAGCACGACCACGCTGCCGGCGGCGACCGCGTCGTGTACCGGGGCGGCCGGGGTCCCGTACCGGTGGCCGGCGTAGGTGGCCCACTCGAGCAGCGCCCCGGCTCCGAGGAGCTCCTCGAAGCGCTGCGGGCTCACGAAGTGGTAGTCGACCCCGTCGGTCTCCCCGGCACGCGGCGGGCGTGTGGTCGCCGAGACCGACAGCACCGCGTCCGGCAGGGCCGCACGCACCCGGGCGTGGACGGTGCCCTTGCCCACCCCCGAGGGTCCCGCGATCACGACCAGCAGGCCGCGGGCAGCGGTCACGCCGGCTCCGGGAAGGCGGCGAGCAGCCGCTCGCGCTGGCGGGGGCCCAGGCCACGGACGCGGCGCGACGACGCGATGCCGAGCCGTTCCATCCGCGTGGCCGCCGTGCGGGGCCCCATGCGCGGTAGCGCGGCGAGCAGCTCGCTGACCCGGAGGTTGCGGACCGCCTCGTCGTCGCTGGCCAGCACCTCGGCGAGGGAGAGCTCCCCGGCCTTGACCCGGGCCTTCAGCTCGGCACGGGTGCGGCGCGCCACGGCCGCCCGGTCCAGCGCGGCGCGACGCTGCTCGGGATCGAGCTTCGGTGGGGGCATGCGGGTCCGCCTCGGTGCTCGTCGGCGCGGGTACGCGGCTGCGCGGCTGCGGCGGGCGAGGATAGTGGGCCCCGTCGGGCCACCCCGATAGCGTCGCGGCCACCGGTGCCGCCGATGCCGGCCACCTGGCAACCCGCCCGCCCGTCCGGAGCCTGCCATGCCGACCGCACGACCGCTCGTGCTGGGCGTCGACCTGGACGGGGTCTGCGCCGACTACGAGGGCGCGTTCCGCGACTCGGTGGCCCGGCACCTCGACCGCGACCCGGCGACGCTGCCCCCCCAGACGATCATGGACGCCTACTCGCAGTGGGGGCTGACCTTCGAGGCGTTCGAGGAGGCCCACCGCCGTGCCGTGGTCGAGGACCGCATGTTCCGGCACATGCGGCCGCTCGAGGGCGTCTCGGAGGCACTGTGGGAGCTGTCGGATGCCGGGGTGTGGATCCGCATCATCACCCACCGGCTCATCTTCAACTGGGCGCACGAGATCTCCGCCGCGGACACCGCCGCCTGGCTCGACGCCCAGCAGATCCCGTACCGGGACCTGTGCTTCATCGGGGACAAGCCCAACGTCGGCGCGGACCTGTACGTGGACGACTCGCCCGACAACATCGTCTCGCTGCGCGAGGCCGGGCGGGCCGCGATCGTGTTCGACCAGCCCTACAACCGTCATCTCGGGGGGCCCCGGGCCCGCTCCTGGGACGAGGTCCTCGTCCTCGTGCGGGCCGAGCTCGCCGCCCGTGACCGTCAGCTCCCGCTCCCGCTCGGGGAGGCACCATGACCCGCCAGCCCGCTGCCGACCGCACGACCGCCTTCATCCAGCTGCTGCTCGACAGCGAGGTGGTCCGTTTCGGGGACTTCGTGGGCAAGTCGGGCCGCCGCATGCCGTACTTCATCGATGCCGGCCGGTTCCGCACCGGCGCCCAGCTCGACCGACTCGGGGCGGCCTACGCCGCGGCGATCGTGGAGGCGTTCGGCGACGGCGTCGACGTGCTCTTCGGACCGGCCTACAAGGGCATCCCGCTGGCGGTCACCGCCGGTGTCGCCCTGGCGCGGGACCACCACCTCGACGTCGGGGTCTGCTTCGACCGCAAGGAGGCGAAGGACCACGGCGAAGGCGGGATCCTGGTCGGGCACCAGCTGCGCGACGGCGACCGGGTCGTGATCGTGGAGGACGTCACCACGGCGGGCACGTCGGTGCGCGCCAGCGTGCCGATGCTGCGCGCCCAGGCCGACGTCGCGGTGGTCGGCCTGGTGGTCGGCGTGGACCGGCGTGAGCGCGGGCGGACGGAGCGCTCCGCTCTGGTCGAGCTCGCCGAGGAGTTCGACCTGCGGGCGGTGGCGCTGGCGACGATCGACGACATCGTCGACCACCTCGCCGGTGTCGAGGCGGACGGCGGCGCGGTGCTCGGCGCGGGCGACCTCGAGCGCATCGCCGCCTACCGCCGCGAGCACGGCGCCCGCTGACCGGAGGCGTACCACCGGGATCCCCGCCGGGCGCAGCGCTCGGCACCCGGCCGGACGTCAGCGGCTCGCGGCCAGCTCCACCTCCCGGCCCCGGCGACGCCAGGCCGGCTCCTCACGGTCCTCACCGAAGGAGCGGTCGCCCACCTGGTCCTGGACCGCCTGCGGACCGAAGGCGGCCTTCAGCTCGCCGAACAGCCCCGGGCGGCGCTCGACCCGGAGCTCGTCACCCAGGCGGTAGACGCGTCGGCCGCCGTCCGGCCCCTCGACCTCGAGGTGGACGGGCACCACGCCGGCGTGGTTGGCCAGCACCTCCTTCAGGCGCCGGATCGCGTCCGGGGTGCACTGCGCGGTGGCGAAGGAGAGCACGACCGGCTCCCCCAACGCCTCCGACAGGTCGGGGACGGCGACCTTGTTGGCCGTCAGCTTCACCGACTCGTCCCGGACCTCGAGCCGGCCCGTGACCACGAGCACCGCATCCTCGGCCAGCACCTCATGGGCCGCCCGGTAGGTCCCGGGCCAGAACACCACCTCGACCTGGCCGGTGAGGTCCTCCAGGGTCGCGACCAGGTAGGTGTCGCCCTTGCGGGTGAACTTCTTCGTCAGACCCGTGAGCACACCGCCCACCACCACCGAGGCCCCGTCGTCCCGCTCGCGCAGGTCCGCGCAGGTCAGGTCGACGTAGCCCGACAGGACCTTCTCCGTCCCGAACAGGGGGTGGTCCGAGACGTACAGGCCGAGCATCTCCCGCTCGTAGCGCAGCAGCTGCTGCTTGTCGTACTCCCCCGCCGGGATCTGCGGGGCCTCGTCGATCCCGAGCTCCTCGGCAGCGGGGGCATCGCCTGCGAGCCCGTCGAAGAGCGAGAACTGGCCGGCCGCCTCGGCCTTCTTGCGCGTGATGGCCGCGTCGACGAGCTGCTCGTAGGCCGCGAGCAGCCCGCGACGGCTGTGGCCGAGCCCGGCGAAGGCGCCGGCGAGGATGAGGCTCTCGAGGGTCTTCTTGTTGAGCACGCTCGCGTCGACCTTGACGCAGAAGTCGGCGAAGTCGACGAAGCGACCCTCGGCCTCCCTCGCCGCCACGATCGAGGCGACGATCCCCTCCCCCACCCCACGCACGGCGGACAACCCGAACAGGATCTGCTCGCCCCGGGGGGTGAAGTCGCTGCCGGACTCGTTGACGTCCGGGGGCAGGACGGGGATGCCCATGCGCCGGCACTCGTTGAGGTAGAGCGGCTTGTTGTCCTTGTGGTTCTTCACGCTGGTCAGCAGCGCCGCCATGTACTCGACCGGGTAGTGGGTCTTGAGCCAGGCGGTCTGGTAGCTGACCACCCCGTAGGCGACCGTGTGGGCCTTGTTGAAGCCGTACTCGGCGAACTTCTCGATCAGCCCCCACAGGTTGACCATGAAGGCCTTGTCGTAGCCGCCTGCCACCCCGCCGGCGATCAGCTGGTCCTTCTGGGCCTCCATCAGGTCACGCTTCTTCTTGCCCACCGCCTTGCGCAGCGCGTCCGCCTCCGCCATGGAGAAGCCGGACAGGTCGGTGGCGATCTTCATGACCTGTTCCTGGTAGACGATGACCCCGTAGGTCTCGCCCAGGATCGGTTCCAGATCCGGGTGGTCGAAGCTGACCTGCTCGAGGCCGTTCTTGCGGTCCGCGAACGCGTTGTGCATGTCCATGCCCAGCGGGCCCGGTCGGTACAGCGCCAGGAGGGCCGAGATGTCCTCGAACCGGGTCGGCTTGAGCTTGCGGACCAGCGCCTGCATGCCGGTGGAGTCGAGCTGGAACACCCCGAGGGTGAAGCCCGTGCCGAGCATCCGGTAGGTGTCGGGGTCGTCCATGTCCCCGAGCAGCGCCGGGTCGTCCATGTCGATGCGCCGGCCCCGGTTGGCCGCGACGTGTCGCTCGGCGTCGGAGATGACCGTGAGGTTGCGGAGCCCCAGGAAGTCCATCTTGAGCAGGCCGATGTCCTCGGCCGCGCCCATCTCGTACTGGGTGACGATCTCGCCGTTGTCGGTGCGCAGCAGCGGCACGGTCTCGTGCAGCGGTCGGGCGCCGATCACCACGGCCGCGGCGTGGATCCCGTGCTGGCGCTTGAGCCCCTCGAGCTTCTCGGCGGTCTCGAGGACCTCGCGGTAGGTCGGGTCCTCGCGCGCGTTGCGCAGCTCCGAGGACTTCTCGTAGGCCTCGGCCAGGGGGGAGTCCTTGCCCTGGACCGCCGGCGGCATCATCTTCGCGAGGTCGTCGCCGACCTTGAAGGGGTGGTCGAGCACCCGGGCGGCGTCGCGGATGGCGGACTTGGCCTTGATGGTGCCGAAGGTCACGATCTGCGCCACGTGGTCGTCGCCGTAGCGGCGGGCGGCGTAGCGGATCATCTCGCCGCGACGCCGGTCGTCGAAGTCGATGTCGATGTCCGGCATCTGGATGCGGGCGGGGTTGAGGAAGCGCTCGAAGATCAGGCCGTGGCGGATCGGGTCGACCCGGGTGATGTCGGTGCAGTAGGCCACGACCGACCCGCCGGCGGACCCGCGCCCGGGACCGACCCGGATGCCCTCGGAGCGGGCGTAGGTGCACAGGTCCGCGACGATGAGGAAGTAGGCCGGGAAGCCCATCTGCTCGATCACGCGCAGCTCGTACTCGACCCGCTCCGCCACCGGGGTCGGGACCGGGTCGCCGTAGCGGGCCTTGGCGCCCTCCCACACCTTCTGCCGCAGGTAGGCGGTCTCGCTGAGGCCGTCCGGGCAGGGGAAGGCCGGCAGCAGGTCGAGGCCGAACTCGATCGAGGCGTCGCAGCGCTCGGCGATCTCGAGGGTGGCGTCGAGCGCGTCCGGGTAGGCGTGGAACCGCTCGCGCATCTCGGCGGCGGTCTTGACGTAGAAGTCCTCGCCCTGGAAACGGAACCGGTCGGGATCGGAGATCTTCGACCCGGTCTGGATGCACAGCAGGGCGTCGTGCGCCTGGGCGTCCTCGGCACGGGTGTAGTGCGAGTCGTTCGCGATGACGGTCCTGAGGCCCAGCTCGCCCGCGAGCTTCTCCAGCAACGGCCAGGTCCGGCGCTGCTCCGCGATGCCGTGGTCCTGCAGCTCGACGAAGTAGCGGTCCGGGCCGTAGATGTCCCTGAAGTCGCTGAGGGTCTGCCTGGCCGCGGCCTCATCGCCCTTGAGCAGGTGCTGGTTGACCTCGGAACCGAGGCAGCCGGACAGCACGATGATCCCGTCGCTGTGCTCGGCCAGCAGGTCCAGGTCGACCCGCGGCTTGTACCAGGTGCCCTCGAGGTAGGCGCGGGTGGACAGGGCGACGAGGTTGCGGTAGCCGACGTCGTCCTGGGCGAGGACCGTGAGGTGGTAGTACCGCTGTCTGCCGTCCGCGCCACCGAGGCGCTGGTCACGCCGCGACCCGATCGCCTGGTAGAGCTCCGAGCCGAGGATGGGCTTGACGCCTTCGCGCTGGGCGGCCCGGTAGAACTCCACCAGCCCGAACAGCACCCCATGGTCCGTGATGGCCACCGCCGGCTGTCCGTCGGCGTGCACATGGCGCACGAGGTCGTCGACACGGGACGCCCCGTCGAGCATCGAGTACTCGGTATGGACGTGGAGGTGGGCGAAGCTGCGGCTCACGGGTTCCCCTCTCGTCTGGACCGTGCGGTCTGCCGCACCGAGGTCCGTCGTCGCCGGCGCCACCGAACCCGGCCGAGGTGACGTCGGCTGGCCGAGCGAGCTCGGGCGTCGGGATGCCGACCCCAGGCGTGTGACGGGGAAGAACCACACGCCTGTGGTTCGCGACCGGGACCGTAGCAGGCGCGGGCGACACCGTGGCGCCGCCGGGCCGTCGGACCCGGGTGCGTGCGCCGGGCCGACGGCCGCGGGCGGGCGGCGCTCACCAGCCGGTGGCGAGCACCGTGGGATCGGGGGTCTCGAGCCCGGCTGCGGCCAGGGTCCGCTGCAGGTCCGCCGGCAGCGGTTCGGTGACCTCGATGTGCCGACCGGTCACCGGGTGCGCGAAGGCCAGCAGGCCGGCGTGGAGCACCGGACGGCGCGCCTGCAGGGCGGCGTCGAGGTCACCGGGGGCGCCGTAGCCGGGGTCCCCGACGATCGGGTGGCCCAGGGCGGCGAGGTGGACCCGCAGCTGGTGGGTGCGGCCGGTGCCGAGCTGGCAGGCCAGCAGCGCGACGACCGCGCGGTGCGGCGGTAGCCCGGCTGCCTGACCCGTGGCCAGGGTGCGGTACCGGGTGGTCGCCGGTCGGCCGTCACCGACCACCGCGAACCGGACCCGGTCGGACGGGTCACGGCCGATCGGCGCCTCGATCCGCCCGCGTGGGTTGGCCGGCTCCCCGGCGACCAGGGCCAGGTAGCGCCGGGTGACCGCCCGGGCCGCCAGCGCCGTGATCAGGCCCGCCGCGGCCTCGTCGGTGCTGGCGACGACGAGCAACCCCGAGGTGTCGCGGTCGAGGCGGTGGACGATGCCGGGTCGGGCCGGGTCGGCCCCGGGGGCCAGCGGGATCCCCGCGGCCCGGAGCGCGTCGACGAGCGTGCCGTCCGGGTGGCCGGCGCCGGGATGCACGACCAGGCCGGCCGGCTTGGCGAGCACCACCAGGTGCTCGTCGCGGTAGCGCACGGGTGGCAGCGGCGGCGCGGGCGTGGGGACGGCCGGCGCGGGGTCGGTGACCACGACCTCGTCGCCGGCACGCACGGGCCGGCGTCGCGCGGCGAGGGCGCCCGCGACGGTGACCTCGCCTGCGTCGATGCGGGCGGCCGCGCGGCTGCGCGAGGTGCCGAGCCGCTGCGCCAGCACGACATCGAGGCGCTGGCCGTCCTCGGTCGCTGCGACGGTGAAGGCGGTCACGCCTGCGGCTCGTCGTCGCCGGCGGCGTCGGGCGCCTCGGACCCGTCGGACGCCTCGGACCCGTCGGACGCCTCGGACCCGTCGGACGCACCGGATGCGCCCGAGGTTGGTGCCGCGGCAGCGAGCCGCCGCTCCTCCACGAGCACCGCGAGCACCAGCAGCACGAACCCGACCGTGATGGCGCTGTCGGCCACGTTGAAGCGGGGGAACGTGCCCCAGGCGACGAAGTCGACCACGTAGCCGGTCCCGAAGCCGTCGCCGCCCGGCCGCAGCAGCCGGTCCAGGGCGTTGCCGACCGCGCCGGAGAGCAACATGCCGTAGGCGACCGCGGCGGTCCGTGACGGCGCAGCGGGCAGTACCCGGCCCACCAGCACGAGCACCCCGACGGTGACGATCAGGAACAGCCAGTGCGGCGCTGCGACGCCGAAGGCCCCGCCCGGGTTGTAGACCAGCTGCCACCCGACCTGTGCGCCCAGCCAGGGCACGAAGCGCCCGGGGAGCAGCAGCGCCTCAGCGAGCTGTTTCGTCACCTGGTCGAGCAGGACCAGCGCGGTCGCCAGGGTCAGCCCCACGGGGACCGCATGCGGGTAGACCGCCGCGTGCGCCTCGCCGGGCCCCGGCTCGCTGGTCGGGACGTCCGCGTCGCTCACCGTGTCAGCGGCCCGTCTCCTCGCGACGCTTGCAGGCCATGCACATCGTCGCGTAGGGCAGGACCTCGAGCCGTTCGGCCTCGATGTACTCGCCGCAGCTCTCGCAGCGCCCGTAGCCGCCGGCGTCCATGCGCCGCAAGGCATCGTCGATCTGGGTCAGGATGCGCCGGGCGTGGTTCGACAGCGACTGCGCCGTCTCCCGCTCGAAGCTGGCGGAGCCGGCGTCCGCGGGGTCGTCGTCGAAGCCGCCCTCACGCCAGTTGTTGACATCCGCCTCCGCATCGAGCTCCGCGACCTGCTCGAGCAGTTGCGCACGCTCGGTCTCCAGCTCCTCGCGACGGGCGCGGAGCTCGGTCTTGGTGGGGGCACGTCGTGTCGTCATAGGGCCGCGGAACGTAGCAGAGCCGGCCGCCGCGATGACACCACCCCGGCACGCCCGTAGACTGCCCGCCACCACCACCTCGGTGGCACAACGCGACGACGAGGACGCGGCGCCCAGGGGCGCCCCACGACGAGCGAGCCGGGACGGTGGGAGCCGGCGGTGGGGTCCGGGGCGGCATCACCTCCGAGCGGCCGCGACGAGACCCGCTGCCCGTCCCACCGGACGCGGCCGGGGCGTAGGCGTGGACGTCGCCCGCACGACACGCGGGCCCCCGGCGCGAGCCGGTGCGGATGACCAGAGCGGGCCGCGACGGCGGCCAACGAGGGTGGGACCGCGGTCCCGCGCCACCGGCGCGGACGATCGTCCCTCGAGCACCCGATCAGACCGCCTCAGGACCGCCGCCGGTCCGGGCTCCCCCCCACCCTCGAGGTCCAGCACGATGGCTGACGTCCCCGCCGCTGCGAGCGCACCCACCATCTCGACGTCCGAGGCGTCGGCGCCCGACGACGGCACCTCCGGCGCCGTACCGACCGCTCCCTGGCCGTCGGTGTCCGCGCGACCCGACCTGCCGTCGCTGGAGACCGAGGTCCTGGACCTGTGGCGCGAGCGGGACGTGTTCGCCCGCAGCCTGGCGCAGCGCGATGACGCACCGGTGTGGACCTTCTACGAGGGCCCGCCGACCGCGAACGGGATGCCCGGGACCCACCACGTCGAGGCCCGGGTCTTCAAGGACATCTTCCCGCGCTACCGCACCATGAAGGGGCTGTTCGTGCGGCGCAAGGGCGGCTGGGACTGCCACGGCCTGCCCGTGGAGCTCGAGGTGGAGCGGGAGCTCGGGCTCGACTCCAAGGCCGACATCGAGGCGTACGGCATCGAGGCCTTCAACGCCCGCTGCCGCGAGTCGGTGCTGCGCTACGTGGGTGCGTTCGAGGACCTGACGACCCGGATCGGGTTCTGGATCGACACCGACGACGCCTACCGCACCATGGACACCTCCTACGTCGAGAGCCTGTGGTGGGCGCTGAAGGAGCTGTGGGAGCAGGACCTGATCTTCGAGGACCACCGCGTCGCGCCCTACTGCGGCCGGTGCGGCACGGCCCTGTCCGACGCCGAGGTCTCGCAGGGCTACCAGGAGGTCGACGACCCGAGCGTCTACGTCCGCTTCCCCGTCCTCGACGGGCCGCTCGCCGAGGTGGGCGCGGCGCTCGTGGTGTGGACGACGACCCCCTGGACCCTGCCGTCCAACACCGCCTGCGCGGTCGGCGCTGACATCGTCTACGAGCTGGTCCGCACCTCGGCGTTCGGGGTCGAGGACGAGCTGCTGGTGCTGGCGCGCGAGCGCCGGGAGGTGGTGCTCGGTGCCGACGCCGAGGTGGTCCGCACCGTCTCGCTGGAGGAGCTGGTCGGGACCCACTACCAGCGGCCCTTCGACGTGGTCCCGCTGCCCGAGGACACGGACCTGCACCTGCTGGTGACCGCCGACTTCGTGACCACCTCCGACGGCTCCGGCATCGTCCACCTCGCCCCCGCCTTCGGCGCCGACGACATGGCGGTCGGCCGTGCGCACGGCTGGCCGGTGCTCAACCCGGTCGACGCCACCGGCAGCTTCACGCTCGGCCCGTGGGAGGGCACCTTCGTCAAGGACGCCGACGAGTGGCTGGTCCAGAACCTCGACCAGCGCGGCCTGCTGGTCAAGCAGCAGACCTACACCCACACCTACCCGTTCTGCTGGCGCTGCAAGCGGCCGCTGATCTACTGGGCCAAGCCGTCCTGGTACATCCGGACCACCGCCAAGCGGGACCAGCTGCTGGCGAACAACGCCCGTATCGACTGGCATCCGGAGCACATCCGTGACGGCCGGTTCGGCCGGTGGCTGGAGAACAACGTCGACTGGGCCCTGTCCCGCGACCGGTACTGGGGCACCCCGCTGCCCTTCTGGCGCTGCGGAGACTGCGGCGAGGTGGAGGTCGTCGCCAGCCGCGCGGAGCTGGGCGTCAGGGCCGGCCGGGACCTGACCGACCTGGACCCGCACCGCCCGTACGTCGATGACGTGACCCTGCCGTGCGCGGCGTGCGGTGGGACCGCCCACCGGGTCCCGGAGGTCGCAGACGCCTGGTTCGACTCCGGGGGGATGCCCTTCGCCCAGTGGGGCTACCCGCACCAGGGGCAGGAGGAGTTCGCCCGGCACTACCCCGCCGACTACATCTGCGAGGCGATCGACCAGACCCGCGGGTGGTTCTACTCGCTGCTGGCCGAGTCGACGCTGCTGTTCGACGACAGCTCCTACCGGACGTGCGCCGTCCTCGGCCACATCGTGGACGAGGACGGTCGCAAGATGTCCAAGTCCGCCGGCAACGTGCTCGACCCGTGGGAGCTGATCGACGACCACGGTGCCGATGCGCTGCGCTGGCTGATGTTCGCCGAGGGCAACCCGTGGGTGAACCGCCGGGTCAGCCACAACCTGCTCGAGGACGTGGTCCGGCGCTTCCTGCTGACCCTGTGGAACACCCACGTCTTCTTCACCACCTACGCCGCGATCGACGGCTTCGACCTCGACCAGGCGGCCCCGCCGGTGGCCGAGCGGCCCGCGATCGACCGGTGGGTGCTGGCCGAGCTCGCGGCGCTGGTCGACACCGTCGATGGTGCGCTGGACCGCTACGACGTCTCCACCTCGACGCGTGCCCTGGAGCGGTTCGTCGAGGACCTGTCCAACTGGTACGTCCGGCGCACGCGGCGGCGCTTCTGGAAGGCGGCCCACGACGACCCGGCCGACAAGGCCGCCGCCTACCACACCCTGCACACCTGCCTGACGACGCTGTCACAGCTGCTGGCCCCGTTCGTGCCGTTCCTGGCCGAGCGGCTGTGGCAGGACCTGGTCGTGGCGCCGGCGCGGGCCGCGGGCCGCGAACCCTCCCACGACTCGGTGCACCTGACCGCGTTCCCCGTCGCCGAGCCGGCGTGGCGGGACGAGGGGCTGCGCGCGGCGATGGCCACCGCCCGGCGGGTGACCGAGCTCGGCCGCCAGGCCCGCAACGACTCCGGCGTGAAGGTCCGCCAGCCGCTCGCCCGGGCGCTGGTGCACGTACCCGCCGATGAGCGGGCCGGCCTCGCCTCCCTGACCGCGGAGATCGCCGAGGAGCTCAACGTCCACCACATCGAGCTCGCGGACGGCACCGGGGACCTGGTGGAGCGCTCCTGCAAGCCGAACTTCCGGACGCTGGGACCGGCGTTCCAGCAGCGGGCACCGAAGGTCGCGAGGGCCATCACCGGCCTGGACGCCGAGGGCGCCGCGTCGCTCGCCGCAGCGCTGGCCGAGGGGCCGGCCGAGCTCGAGGTCGACGGGGAGACCGTGACCGTCACCGTCGACATGGTCGAGGTGATCGAACGGCCCCGGACCGGGTGGGCGGTCGCGCGCGACGCGACCAGCTCGTTCGCGCTCGACACCGAGCTGACCCGCGGGCTGGAGGTGGAGGGCGCGGCGCGTGAGCTGGTCCGGGCCGTGAACGACCTGCGCAAGGCCGCGGGGCTGGAGCTCGCGGACCGTATCGAGCTGGTCGTCTCCATCGACCCGGCCGAGCTCGACGAGGAGCTGGCCGCGGCAGGCCACTACGACACGGTCGCCCGCGACGTGCTGGCAACTGCGGTCCACCGTGCCCCGGTGGCCGACGGCACCCGCATCGACCTCGGCGCGCTCGGGGCGGCGCTGGTCGCGATCCGCCCGTGAGCCGCCGGCTGGGGTCCTGGCTGCTGGCCACGTTCCTCACGGCCGGGGTGGTCGCGATCGTCCGGCAGCGGTGGGAGGCCCAGGCGGTGCGGCGCGGGACGCTCCCCCGTGCCAGCGCCGCCGCGGCGCTGGTGCCGCGGCGACCGCACCCGGCCTGGGCCGAGCAGCTGGCGGGCTGGGTCCCGACCCGGCCGGCGACCCCCCTCGGTCGGCTCGTCGCGACCGTCTGGGCCGGTCCCCTGACCGTGGTCGGGTTCGGGCTCGCCGCGTTGGCCGGTGCCCACCCGCGCTGGGACGTGGACCTCGGCTGCTTCGTGGCCCGCGGTGTCGGCGGTCCGTCGCGGGTCGCGCTGCGCGCGGTGGGGGCGAGCGCGAACACCGTCGGGTTGGTGGTGCTCAGCCCCGGGCCGCGACCGGATCCGGTGCTGCTGGCGCACGAGGCCGTCCACGCGCGTCAGGCCGAGCGGCTCGGTCCGCTCCTGCTGCCCGCCTACGTGCTGCTCTCGGCACGGTTCGGGTACCGCGACAACCCCCTGGAGCAGGCGGCCCGGCTGGGGGCACGCCGCGCGCTGCCCGGCCGACCGCACTGAGCGAGCCGTCCCGGTCAGCCCGCCAGAGGGTTCAGCTCCAGATCGGGGGGTCGGGCTCGACCTGCCGGTCGCGTTCGTCGCCGGCCCCGTCCGGCTGCTGCCCGGCCGCGACGTCGCCAGCGGCATCCGTGGCGTCCTCAGCGGCATCCGTGGCGTCATCGGAGCGGTGCCAGGGGTCCGCGTCCTCCCCGGAGGACCCGACCGGCGGGACACCGCCCCCGGGGTCGCCATCGACCAGCCCGTCGGCCGGGGGCGCCGCGGGTGGAGCCGGCGTTGCTGCGGGCGCCTCGTCGACAGCGGTCGTCGGCCACGGGGGCGGTGCCAGGTCCGATGCGCCGGCGGCCAGGTCGTACGCCTCCCGGGCCGCGGTCTCGTCAGCCGCGACCCGTGGGAGCAGCTCGGCGTAGGGATCGGGCAGGGCCTCGAGGGCCTGCAGCTGGGACCCGAGGTGGGCCCGCAGCTGCTCGCGGTGCGCCGCGTCGAGGTGCTGCACCTCGTGCAGCCGCGCGCGCAGCTGCGCGACCTCGTCCGCCGCGCTCGCCCGCAGCCGGGCCGCCTCGTCCGCCGCGCTCGCCCGCAGCCGGGCCGCCTCTGCCTCGGCGGTGGACCGTCGCTCGTCCGCCTCGCGTTTGGCCTGCTCCCGGGTCGCGGCCAGCTCACGTTCGGTCGCGGTGCGCAGGGTCGCCACCTCGGCCTCGGCCTCGGTGCGGACCCGATCGGCCGCGTCCTGCACCGTGACCAGGGTGCGCGTGAGGGTGGCCTCACGCTCGCGGGCGGCGGCCAGCTCGCCCTCCAGTGCCTTGACCCGCTGCTCGAGGGTGTGCCGGTGGGCGGCGTCAGCTTCGACCTGGTCGGCGAGCCGGTCGAGGAAGGCGTCCACCTCGTCGCGGTCGTAGCCACGCGCACGCAGGCGGAACTCCTCGGCCACGATCTGCTCAGGACTCAGCGACACGGGATCCTCCGGTCTCAGAAGGGCAGGCTCGCGGCGATGGGCCGCAGGAACAGGGTCAACCCGAAGAACAGCACCAGGATCGACAGATCCAGGGCCACACCGCCGATCCGGAGCGGTGGGATGACCTTGCGCAGGGGGGCGAGCACGGGGTCCACCAGCCGGCGGACCCCGAGCTGCAGCGGGACCAGCGGCTCCGGCGTACGGGGGATCCAGGAGAAGATCACGTGCGCGAGCAGCACCACCCAGTACAGGTCGAGCAGCAGCCCGAGGGTCTGCCCGACCGGGCCGGGCCGGACAACCGCGACCAGGAGCCCTGCGCTCACGCCTGCGGCCTGGCCGGCACCCGGTACCCGAGCTCGGTGAGCCGCCGTCGCTCGTCGACGGGCAGACGGACCCCATCCGGCACGAGCAGGAACGCACGGGTCCCGACCTTGGTCAGCTCACCGCGCAGGGCGTAGGTCAGCCCCGAGACGAAGTCCACGACCCGGCGGGCGGTCGCCGCAGGTGCGTCGACGAGGTCGAACAGGACCGGCTGTCCCGACCGGTAGCGGGCGCCGACGGCCTCGACGTCCTCGAAGTCGGTGACGGTCACCTGGGCGACCCGCTGCGCCGTTGCCGCCGCGCTGTCCGCTGCACGCAAGGGACGCACGTTGCTGGCCTCGACGCCGCGCAGCTCCGCCTCGCGGACGACCTCCCGGGCCACGGCGGCGGATGCGCCGACCGCGGCCCGTTCCTGCGGTCGCTCCCGGCGTACGGGCGCAGGCCGCTCGGCGACGGTCACGTCGGGGTCCTCGCCGGGCACGAACCGGCCCGCGAGCTCGTCGTAGACCTCGTCCGGCTCCTCCTTCAGACCGAGGTAGACCAGGGTGCGGTTCCACATCGCGCTCACGCTGCGTCCTTTCGCCAGGGCCCCGCACCACGGGGGCCGAACAGGGCGGTTCCGATCCTGACCATGGTGGCACCCTCCGCCACCGCCGCCTCGAGGTCCGCCGACATCCCCATCGACAGGTGCACGACCTCCGGCATCGCGGCGTGGAGCTCGTCACGCTGGGCCCGGAGCGCCGCGAAGTGCGGCCGGGCGGCGCTGGCGGCGTCCTGCCCGGGGGGCGGCAGCGGGGGGATGGTCATCAGGCCCTCGACGGCGAGGTTGGGACGGGAGCGAGCGTAGGCGACCAGGTCGGCGGTCTCGGTGAGGCCGCACCCGCCCTTGGCCGGATCGTCGCCGACGTTGACCTGGACCAGCAGCCGCTGGACCGCCGCCGCGGCCTGCGCGCGCCGGGACAGCTCGTCGACCAGGGACCGGCGGTCCACGCTGTGGACGAGCACGTGCGTGCCGACGATGTCCCGCACCTTGTTGCGCTGCAGGCCACCGACCAGGTGCCACCGGGCACCCGGCACCTCGGGACGCTTGGCGACGAGCTCCTGGACCCGGTTCTCCGCCAGGTCGACCAGCCCCAGCTCGACCGCGGCGCGCGCCACATCCGGCGGGTGGGTCTTGGTGACCCCGAGCAGGACCACGTCCGCCGGGGACCGGCCGGCCGCCCGGGCCGCCCGCTCGATGCGGCCGCGGACCTCGTCGAGCCGCTGGGCGAGGGCGCGCCGGTCGGGTCCGATCACGTCGCCACCTCGCCCGCTCGCACGATCAGCCCGATCTGGCGGCCGCTGTCGGGATCGCGTCGATGGCTGAAGAACCGCTCGTCGTGGTGGGTGCAGGGCGGGCGGCTGGTGGCGATCCGCACGTCGAGGGCCGCCAGCTGCCGCAGGATCGCACCCGGCAGGTCGAGCGCCGGGGTGCCCCAGGTGGTCGTGGCACCGATGCCCGGCACCTGCTGCTCCGCGGCGTGCCGCATCGGCTCGGGGACCTCGTAGCAGCAGGGCCCGATCGTCGGCCCGAGCGCGGCGTGGACGGCGGCGGCACCCGCGAGGCGCCGGAGCGCGGTCACCGTGGCGTCGACGACCCCGGCGAGCACCCCCGCGCGGCCGGCGTGGGCGACCCCGACAGCCCCGTCCGCCACCAGCAGCAGCGGCGCGCAGTCGGCGGTCTGGACCACCAGCGGCCGGTCGGCGAGCGCGGTCACCGCACCGTCGACGCCACGCAGCTCCGTCCCCGGCGGGACCGAGGGGTCCACCACCGCCACCGCCGACCCGTGGACCTGGTGCAGCAGGTGCCAGGCGGACGCCCGTGTCCCGGTGGCCAGCGCGACCTGCTGCCGTGCCGCCGCGAGGTCGCGGGGACGATGCGGGCGCCGGTGCGCGAGGTTGCCGGGCTGGCCGACGCGCACGATCGCGGCCGAGCGATCCCGGCCGGTGAACGTGGCCCGGACCCCGGCCGGCAGGTCGACCTGCAGCAACTCGAGCACGGCGGCGACGCCCTCGCTTGTCAGCGCAGGAACGAGGGCACGTCGAGGTCGTCCACGTCCTCGTCCTCCGCATCGCGCAGCAGGCGTGGCCGTGCGGCGGCTACCGGGGCGGCCTCGGGCTCGGGGGTGAAGACCTCCTCCTCCGGGTCGTCCTCGTCCTCGACCTCGACCGGCTCCGGGGCCGCCGCAGCAGCAGCCGGGGCCTCGGACGACGCGGCCTGCCGGTCGAACTTGTCGAAGCCGGCGGCGATGACGGTGACCTTGACCTCGTCGCCGAGGGAGTCGTCGATGACGGCGCCGAAGATGATGTTGGCGTCCGGGTGGGCCGCCTTGGTGACCACATCGGCCGCCTCGTTGACCTCGAACAGCCCGAGGTCGCTCCCGCCGGCCAGCATCAGCAGGACGCCCTGCGCGCCGTCGATGGAGGCCTCGAGCAGCGGCGAGGAGATGGCCAGCTTGGCGGCCTCGAGCGACCGCGACTCGCCCCGGGCCTTCCCGATGCCCATCAGAGCGCTGCCCGCGTCGTTCATGACCGCGCGGACATCCGCGAAGTCGAGGTTGATCAGGCCCGGGGTGGTGATCAGGTCGGTGATGCCCTGGACACCCTGCAGCAGCACGTCGTCGGCCAGCCGGAAGGCCTGCACGACCGAGGTGTCGTTGTCGGAGATCTGGAGCAGCCGGTCGTTCGGGATGACGATCAGGGTGTCGACCTCGTCCTTGAGCTCGGCGATACCGTCCTCGGCCTGGGTCGAGCGGCGCCGGCCCTCGAAGGCGAAGGGGCGGGTCACGACCCCGATCGTGAGTGCTCCGAGCTCCTTGGCGACCTGTGCCACCACCGGTGCCGCACCGGTGCCGGTCCCACCGCCCTCACCCGCGGTCACGAAGACCATGTCGGCCCCCTTGAGCACCTCGAGCAGCTCCTCACGGTGGTCGTCGGCCGCCTGCCGGCCGATCACCGGGTCGGCACCGGCGCCGAGCCCACGCGTCAGATCCCGGCCGATGTCCAGCTTCACGTCGGCATCCGACATCAGCAACGCCTGGGCATCGGTGTTGATGGCGATGAACTCGACACCGTGCAGCCCCGCGTCGATCATGCGGTTCACGGCGTTGACCCCGCCGCCGCCGATGCCGACGACCTTGATGACGGCCAGGTAGTTGGTGGGTGCAGGCGCCACGCGCGCCTCCTCGGTGCTCGTGCCACCCCCGGGATCGGGGCGGGTCGGTCGATGGGGTTGGTGCGGGGGTGGTGCGTCCACGGACGCGGGCCCTGGCGGCCGGTGCACGCCGTCCGCCACGGACGCCGGGGATCGGATCCCCGTCGCGAGCACCTCAACCTCAGGTTGAGGTCTAGAGTTATGTCAACCTCCAGTGGACGGTAGCCCCCGGCCACCGCGAGGGTCAAGCGGGGACGGCCACGTGCTCCAGGCGGGGATCGCCGCACACCCCCGCACCGGCCGGAAGGGGTCCCTACGCGGGCCCTCAGGGCGAGACGACGACGGGTGCGCCGGGTGCACGGACGTCGATCACGTCGACGGGGACCTCACCGACGTCGGCCAGCACCGCGCCGAGCGCGCGGACCTTCTCGTCCACCCGCACCGCCCGGCCGAACCGCACGTCGATACCGGAGCTGAGCGTCAGCGTCAGCTCGTCCGGTCCGGCGGCGCGGTAGCGGACGACCTCGGCGCGCAGGGATCCCGACAGGCCGCGCCAGACCGCGACCGCGTTGGTCAGCGTGGGATCGTCCGCCGCCGTGGCACCGACCGGTGGTGGTGGGCCGGGCAGCTCGATCACCGGCAGGGTGGCCCCCGGTTCCTCCTGTGGACCGACCTCGTCGATCAGCACGCCGTCGCGATCGACGAACCGGCGTTCCCCCTCCCCCACGACCACCAGCGCCGGCTCCCGCTCCTCCACGACCAGCGCCACGGTCAGGGGATCGACGCGCCAGGCCTCCGCGGTGCGCACCAGCGGCAGTCCCTGCTCCACCCGCGCCGCGGCCTGCGCGAGCTGCAACCGCAGGGTCGAGGTGCCGAGCTCGAGCCCGCTGGCGGCCCGGACCTGGTCGGGTTCCAGCCGCTGGGTCCCGGCGACCTGGACCTCCGCGAGGGCCACCAGCGAGCTGCGCTCGACGAGCACGAGCGCGATCACCGCGAGCACGGCCGCCAGCACCCACCGGGTGCGCGCGAGCCGTGCGCGACGCCGGTCCTCGCGGACCGTCGCCCGCCGGGCGGCGATGCGGTCGTCGATCATGCGGCGGGTCCCGCTCCGCGGTCCGGCGTGAGCGCGGCGGCGTCGACCTCGACCGCACCGAGCCGTTGCACCTCGGGGTGGAGCTCGATCCCGAACCGCGCGGTGACCTCGGTCTGCACCAGTGCGATGAGGGTGGCGACGTCGCTGGCCGTGGCGCCGGGCCGGGTCACGATGAAGTTGGCATGCCGCGTGGAGACCTCCGCCCCACCGATGCGCCGTCCCTTGAGGCCCGCGGCGTCGATCAGGCGGCCGGCGCTGTCCCCCGGCGGGTTGGTGAAGACCGACCCGCAGTTGGGCTGGTTCAGCGGCTGGTGGGTGCGGCGCCAGGTCCGGATGCGGTCGATGCGGGCCCGTTCCTCGGTCGGGTCGCCGGGGTCGAGCTGCAGCGTCGCGGCCACCACGACCGCGTCCGAGGGCAGCTGGCTCGAGCGGTAGGCGAGCCCGAGGAGCCCGGCCGGCCACTGCTCGCGGGTCCCGGTGCTGAGGCGGACCAGCTCGGCCTCGACCAGGTGGTCGACCATGGCGCCACCGTGGGCGCCGGCGTTCATGCGCACCGCCCCGCCGACGGTGCCGGGCACCGAGCAGGCCCAGGCGAACCCCGTGTAGCCCGCGTCCGCGAGCTGCACGGCGAGCGTCGGCAGCGGTTCGGCGGCGCCGACGTGGACCTCCGGCCCGCCCGTGCGCAGGCCGCGGTAGCCGCGGCCGAGCACGATGGCGACCCCGGGCCAGCCCGCATCCGCGACCAGCAGGTTCGAACCCCGGCCGATCACGGCCCAGGGCAGCCCGTGCGCACGGGTCACCGCGCCGACCGCCGCCAGGTCGCGATCCGACTCGGCGACGACCAGCACCCGAGCCGACCCGCCGACCTTCAGCGTGGTGCCCGGCGCCAGCGGTGCATCCGCACGGACCTCGCCACCGCAGCGGGCCGCCAGCTCGACCGCGACCGGATCGGGGGTCACCGGCCCGCCAGGAGGCGTTCCAGGAGGGCCGGCCCCACGGTGGTCACGTCCCCGGCCCCGGTGGTCAGCACCAGGTCACCGGATCGGGTGACCTGGACAAGCTCCTCGAGCGCCTCACCCAGGCTCGGGCGGTACACGACGCTCGCCCCGGCGTCCTCGGCGGCGTCGGCGACCAGCTTGCCGCTGACCCCGGGGACCGGCCGCTCGGTCGAGCCGTAGACGTCGGTGACGACCACCAGGTCGGCGGCCGCGGCGGCCCGACCGAGCTCGGCACCGAAGACCTGGGTGCGGGTGTAGCGGTGCGGCTGGACCAGCACGACGACCCGCTCCGGACCGAGCTGCCGGGCTGCGGCCAGCGTCGCCCGCAGCTCGGTGGGATGGTGGGCGTAGTCGTCGACCACCTCGACACCCGCGACCACCCCGAGCCGCTGGAAGCGACGGGCGGCGCCGGTGAAGGCGGCCAGCCCGCGGGCCGCCGCGGCCACGTCGGCACCGAGCAGGTGACAGACCGCCAGGGCGGCGGTGGCGTTGCGCAGGTTGTGGGCCCCCGGCACGGACAGCGCGAGCGGCGTCACCTCGCTGCCATCGATGCGCACCACGGTCCCGTCACGGCCGGGGACCAGGCGGACCTGCGCGCCGGGTGACTCCCCGTAGGTCACCACCGGCGCGTCGATCCGGTCCGCCAGCCAGGCCGAGCCGGGGTCGTCGAGGCAGAGCACCGCGGGTGCGCCCGGGGCACGGCGATCGAGGAAGCCGAGGAAGGCCTCCCGGACCGCGTCGAGGTCATCGAACTCATCCACGTGATCGTGCTCGAGGTTGGTCACGACGGCCACATCCGGCCGGTAGACGAGGAAGGAGCGGTCGGACTCGTCCGCCTCCGCGACGAAGGTGCCGTCGGTCCCGGCGTGGGCGTTGGTGCCGCTCTCGTTGAGCGACCCGCCGATCGCGAAGCTCGGGTCCCCACCGGCGGCCTGCAGGCCGATCACCACCATCGAGGTGGTGGTGGTCTTGCCGTGGGTCCCGGCGACGAGCACGGCCTGCTCGTTCGTCATCAGCTGCGCCAGCAGCTCGGCCCGGCGGAGCAGGACCCGCCTGCCACGTCGTGCCGCCTCCACCTCCGGGTTGGTGACCGGCACGGCCGAGGAGGTCACCACCACCTCGGCGTCACCGAGGTTGTCGGCGTGGTGCCCGACGTGGATCTCGGCGCCGAGCACCCGCAGTTCCTGGAGCGCCCGGCCGTCGCGCAGATCGGACCCCGACACCCGGTGACCGCGGACGAGCAGGATCCGGGCCAGCCCGGACATGCCCGCCCCGCCGATGCCGACCAGGTGGACGTGGGAGCCGGGGACGAGCGGACCGATCACGGGTGCACCCCCTGGGGCACGAGGTCGAGCAGGAGCCGGGCGACCGCCTCGGCGGCGTCGGGCCGGCCGAAAGCGCGCGCGGCGCGCGCCATCGCGCGGGCCGCGGTGGCGTCGTCGAACAGCGGGGCGACCGCCGCCACGAGGCTGGCGCCGTCGAGCTCGTCGTCCTCCACGAGCACGGCGCCGCCGACCCGCTGCAGCGCGGCGGCGTTCTCCCGCTGATGGTCGGCGGTGGCGTGCGGGTACGGGACCAGGACCGAGGGGATCCCGAGCACGGTCAGCTCGGCGATCGAGGTGGCACCGGCCCGGCAGATCACCACGTCCGCCGCGGCGTAGGCCGCGGCCATGTCGTCGAGGAAGCCGACGGTGCGGACCGCGGGTCCGTCCGGATGGCGGCTGCGGGCCTCCTCCCAGTCGCGTTCCACGGCCTCGAGCCCCGCGTGCCCGGTGGCGTGCAGGACCTGCAGGTCGCGTCCCTCCCAGCGTCCGTGCGCGTCCACCACCGCCCGGTTGATGCGGCGCGCCCCCTGGCTACCGCCGAACACGAGCAGCGTGGGCCGCTCCGGGTCGAGCCCGAGGGCCTGCCGGGCGTCGCGCCGCCGCGCGGCGCGGTCGAGCTGCAGGACGTCGGAGCGGACGGGGTTGCCGGTCACCACGCAACGTTCCTGGTACCGGAAGCGGGGCACCGAGCCGGGGAAGGTCACCGCGATCCGGTCCGCCCAGCGGGCCGCCACCCGGTTCGTCAGCCCCGGCACGCTGTTCTGCTCGTGGATCACCGTCGGGAGCTGCTCGCGGAACGCGGCCCGGTTGAGCGGGAAGGAGACGTAGCCACCGAAGCTGACCGCGGCGACCGCGTGGCGCGACACGATCAGCTCGCGACAGGCGCGGATCCCGCGGCGCAGGGCCGCGGGTACCGCCAGCAGGGCCGGTGACGGCCGGCGCGGGATCGACGCGGCGTCGATCGTCACGAGCTCGAAGCCGGCCTCGGGGACCAGGCGCGCCTCGAGCCGGTCCTCGACGCCGACGAACACCGGGGTGACATCGTCGGCGAGCCGGGTCAGCGCACGGGCGACGGCGACCGCGGGGAAGACGTGGCCGGCGGTCCCTCCTCCTGCCAGCAGGATCGTTCGGGTCACGGACGGCCTCCGAGCGGCGGGGTACCGGCGGCCGGGTCCGGCCGCCGGGCGATCGCCACCAGGATGCCGAGTGCGAGCAGGGTCGACAGCAACGAGGACCCACCGACGGACACCAGCGGCAGCGTCACGCCGGTGATCGGCAGCAGCCCGATCACCGTCGCGATGTTGACCAGCGCCTGCCCGACGATCCAGACGGTGATCGCGAGCCCCACGGTCCGACCGAAGCCGTCCGTCGCCGCGTAGGAGACCTTGAGCCCCACGTACAGCAGCGCGGTGAACAGCAGCAGGGTGGTCAGGGCACCGACCAGGCCGAGCTCCTCACCGATGACCGCGAAGATGAAATCGGTGTCGGCGTTGGGGATGAAGTGCCACTTGCCGCGCGACGACCCGAGCCCGACCCCGAAGGTCCCACCCGAGCCGAGCGCGTAGCGCGACTGCAGCAGCTGGAAGCCCTCCTCGAGGGGGTAGCGCTCCGGCCAGAGCCAGCCACGGATCCGGGCCACCCGGTAGGGCGCGATCGCCGCCAGGGCCGCGATCGACAGCAACCCGGTGAGCATCGCCGCGAGGACGTAGCGACCCTTGAGCCCCTCGACCCACAGGACGGCACTGACGATCAGGGCCAGCAGGATCGTCGTGCCGAGGTCGGGCTGGGCCAGCACCAGCAGGCCGAGCAGGACCAGCAAGGGGAGCGCCGGCACCAGCAGGTGCTCGGTCGTGTGGGGTGTCCCGTCACGGGGACGTTTGCGCTCCAGCACGTCCGCCAGCCACAGCAGCGTGGCCAGCTTGGCCAGCTCCGAGGGTTGGATCGACAGCGGGCCGATACCCAGCCACCGGGTCGAGCCGTAGCGGGTCTCCCCGACCCCGGGCACCAGCAGCAGCACCAGGCCGAGCAGGGCCAGCAGCAACAGGGGCCACGACAGCCCTCGCCACAGGCGGTGGTCGAAGCGGGCCGCGATCACGAACGCGACCGCGCCGAGCACCGCCCAGCCGGCCTGCCGGCGGAAGACCGCGAAGGGGTCACCGGCCTCCGCGGCCGGGACGAAGGAGGCCGAGAAGCTCATGACCAGGCCGAGCAGCAGCAGCAGGGCGGTCAGCACGGTGACCGCGGTGGCGTCCCCGCTCCACGGCCCGGGTCGCCATCGCGCCCGCAGCCGCTGCCAGCGGGTGGCGGGCGGTGCCGGCTGTGGGCGTCCGACCGCGTCCTCGATGCTCACGAGGGGACCTCCTCGGTGGCTGCCGCCGCGGCGACACGACGGGCGGCGGCGATGAAGACCTCGCCGCGGTGCGCGTAGCTGTCGAACTGGTCGAAGGAGGCGCAGGCGGGCGCCAGCAGCACGGTGTCCCCCGGCGCGGCGAGCCGGGCCGCGCGCGCGACGGCCTCGTCCAGATCCGCGGCGTGCGACCACGGGATCCCGGCCCGGTCGCAGACCGCAGCGAGCTCCTCGGCCGCCGTGCCGATCAGCACGGCCGCACGGACCTCACCGAGGACCTCGGCCAGGGGGCTGAGGTCGACGCCCTTGCTGAGCCCACCCGCGATCCACACCGTGGGGCCTGCGCTGGACAGCGCAGCCATGGCCGCGTGGACGTTCGTGGCCTTGGAGTCGTCGACGTAGCGCTCCCCCCGGGGCCCGATCGCCACGGTGCGGAAGCGGTGCGCACCGGGGCGCAACGACCGGGCGGCCGCGGCCACACCGGTGAGCGCAGCGCCCGCCAGCAGCGCCGCGGTGCCCGCCGCGGCCACGTTGGCGACGCGGTGCCGCGGGACGGGGCCGTCCTGGTCGGCCAGGTCGGCCACCGCGACCAGGTCCTCCTCGACACGGTCGTCGCACCAGACCAGCAGGCCCTGGCGATCGTCAGGTCGCCAGCCCACGCCGACCGGGACGCGTCGGTCGGTGGCGAAACCGGCGTCGCGCGCGTCGCCCTGCCCGGCCCGGACCGACGCGGCGACGGGATCGTCGGCCGGGAGCACGGCCCAGTCCTCACGGGTCTGGGTGGCGAACAGGCGGGCCTTGGCGGCCCGGTAGCCGGCCAGGTCCCCGTGCCAGTCGAGGTGGTCCGGAGCGAGGTTGGTGAGCACCGCGACCTCGGCGTGCAGGGCATCGACGAAGCGGAGCTGGAAGCTCGACAGCTCGGCGACGAGCACGGCGTCCGCCGCGCTGGCGGCCGCGGCCTCGCTGACGGGGATGCCGATGTTCCCGCAGGCCACGGTCTCGAGCCCCCCGGCCCGCCCCATGGCGGCCAGCAGCTCCGTGGTGGAGGTCTTGCCGTTCGTGCCGGTCACCGCGAGCAGCCGGCGGGGATGACGGCGGAGCGCCAGCTCCGGCTCCGACCACACCGCGAGCCCGATGGCCAGCGCCCGGCTGAGCGCCGCGGCGTGCTCCGGCACACCGGGCGACGGCACGACGAGGTCGAGGCCCGCGTGGACGAGGTCGACGGCGGGCCGGCCGGCGACGAGCTCGATGCCCGGCTGCGGCGCGGGCGGTGGCCCCTCGGCCTCCTCCACCAGGGTGACCTCGACGCCGGCCTCGACGAGCAGGCGTGCCGCGGCCAGCCCGGACCGGCCGGCGCCGATGACCAGGGCGCGGCGCACCCCCAGGGGCCGGGGCGGGGCGGCGGGCACGCTCATGGGATCGTCCCCACCCGGCCGATCCATTCGGCGTAGAACACCCCGAGCCCGAGCGCGACCCCGAGCGCAGCCAGGATCCAGAAGCGCACGATGATGGTGGTCTCCTGCCAGCCGACCAGCTCGAAGTGGTGGTGGATCGGGGCCATGCGGAAGACCCGCTTCCCGGTGGTGCGGAACACCGCCACCTGGATGATCACCGACAGGGTCTCGGCCACGAACAGCCCACCGAACAGCACGAGCAGCACCTGGGTGTTGGTCGCCACGGCCATGCCGGCGAGCAGCCCGCCGAGCGCCAGCGAGCCCGTGTCCCCCATGAAGATGCGCGCCGGCGGGGCGTTGTGCCACAGGAAGCCGGCGCAGGCGGCCGTCACCGCCGCGGCGATGATCGCGAGGTCGAGCGCCTCGGCGGACCCGAGGCCGTAGTCGGCCGAGTTCCGGAACTGCCAGAAGCCGATGAGGACGTAGGCACCGAACACCAGGGCGGCGGAGCCGGCGGCCAGCCCGTCGAGGCCGTCGGTCAGGTTCACCGCGTTCGACGCCCCCGTCAGCAGCAGGAACATCCACAGGATGAAGACCGGGGTGGAGACGTCGAAGGCGAGGTCGCCGACGATCGAGATGTTGCGCGGCAGGCCGGCCACGGCGGGCCCGAGCGTGGCGAAGGCCACCGCGATCAGGGCCTGCCCGGCGAACTTGGTGGTCTTGTTCAGGCCGAGGTTGCGCTGCATGCGCAGCTTGATGAGGTCGTCGGCGAACCCGACCACCGCCATCCCGACGAAGGTGAACAGCACCAGCAGCCCCGCCAGCGTCAGCTGCGCGCTGCCGAGGTGGGCGACCCCGTAGCCGATCACGGCCGCGAGCACGATGGCGGTGCCGCCCATGGTCGGGGTGCCGGCCTTGGACCGGTGGCTCTGGGGCCCCTCGTCGCGGATCGGCTGCCCGAACCCGCGTGCACGGAAGTAGGAGATGATCAACGGGGTGCCGACCAGCGCCGCGATGAGCGCGACGGCCGCCCCGATCAGGACCGCGATCACGCGTCCACCTCCGGTCGACGGGCTGCCAGCAACGTCTCGGTGACCCGCTCCAGGCCGGCGATCCGGGACGCCTTCACGAGCACGACGTCCTCGGGTCGGACCAGCTCGGCCAGCACCGCCCCGGCCTCCTCGGCGTCCGCCACCTCGGTGACGGCGGCCAGCCCGGCGGCACGCGCGCCACGGGCGAGGTGGCCGGCCTCACCCTCGCGGTCCTGACGGCTGCGGACCACGAGCAGGTGGTCGACCCCGAGCTCGGCGCACCGGCCCCCGATGGCGGCGTGCTCCTCGGCAGCGGTGGGACCGAGCTCCGCCATCCAGCCGAGCACCGCGATGCGACGGCCGGCACCCTCGATCGCGAGCAGGGTCTCCAGCGCGGCCCGGACCGCCGTGGGGTTGGCGTTGTAGGCGTCGTCGAGCACGGTCACCCCCGAGGCCTCGACCACGGCCCCGCGCCACGGGGACACGGGCGCCGTGCCGATAGCGGCGGCGGCCGCGGCCAGGTCGACCCCGAGGTGGCCGGCGACGGCCAGGGCGAACAGCGCGTTGAGGAGCTGGTGGCGGCCCGCCAGGGGCACCTCGACCCGGACGTCACCCCAGGGGGTGACCGCCACCGCCCGCGGCCGGGCGTGCCGGTCGAGCGCGACCTCCCGGGCGTGGACGTCGGCGTCGGGGCGATCGGTGGCGACCGTCAGCGTGGCGGGGGCGGAGCGGGCCATGGCCGCGACCCGGGCATCGGCGAGGTGGAGCACCGCGAGACCGTCGTCGGGCAGGGCCTCGACCAGCTCCGCCTTCGCGCTCGCGATGTCCTCGATCGTCCCGAAGATGCCGAGGTGGACCGCGGCCACCGCGGTCACCACCGAGATGTCGGGCGCCACGATGGGGGCGAGGTCGGCGATGTCCCCGCGATGCCGGGCCCCGATCTCGGCCACGAGCACCTCGGTGTCGGCCTGCAGCCCGAGCGCGGTCAGCGGGACGCCGAGCTCGTTGTTGTAGGACCCGCGCGCGGCGTGGGTGCGGCGGCCGGCCGCCACGGCGGCGTAGGTCAGGTCCTTGACGGTGGTCTTGCCGACCGAGCCGGTGATGGCGACCGTGGTCGGCGCGACCCGCTCGCGGACGTGGGTGGCCAGCGCCCGCAGGGCCCTCCAGCTGTCGTCGACCTGGACGACCGGCACGTCCAGCGGCAGCGCTCGCTCGGCCAGCACCGCGACGGCACCGGCGCGCACCGCGGCCGCGGCGTGGTCGTGGCCGTCGCCGCTGCCGGTGGCCAGCGCCACGAAGATCGGGCGGCCGGCGGGCACCGCGCGCGAGTCGGTGGCCACGCCGTCGATCGGGCCGGCCGGCGGGTCCACGGGTGCCACCGCGTGGACCACGGCGGCGATCTCGGTCAGGTCGAGCCCGATCACGCCAGCACCTCCTGGCCGGTCAGGAAGGCCGCGGCGACCTGCCGGTCGTCGAAGGGCACCACACGGTCGGCGAACTCCTGCACGGTCTCGTGCCCCTTGCCGGCGATCAGGACCACGTCGCCGCGCCGGGCGCGCTGCACGACGGTGCCGATGGCCCGGCGCCGATCGAGCTCGACGACGAGCTCCGCGCCGGCGCCGGCGGCCAGCGCCGACCGTGCACCGGCCACCACGGCATCCAGGATCGCCTGCGGGTCCTCACGCCGCGGGTTGTCGGAGGTCAGCACGGCGACGTCCGCCGCGGTCGCCGCCGCACCCATCGGTCCGCGCTTGCCGGCGTCCCGCTCGCCACCGCAGCCGAGCACGAGCAGCAGGCGGCCTCCCGTCGGCAGCGTGGCCCGCAGGGTGTCGAGCACCGTGGTCACCGCCTCGGGGGTGTGGGCGTAGTCGACGAAGACCTGCGGCCCGTCCGCCACCTCGACCCGCTCGAGCCGTCCCCGGGCACCCGGCGCGGCCGCCACCCCCTGCGCCGCCACCTCGGCGTCCACACCCGCGAGCACCGCCGCCAGCACGGCGGTGGCCGCGTTGGCGAGGTTGAACCGGCCCGGCAGCGAGGTCCGCACCACCACGTCGCCGACCGGCCCGCCCACGAGGCGGGCCCGTCCCCCCGCGAGGTCCACCACGGGATCCACGATCGTCACCGCCGCCGCACGGTCGGCCCGCTCGCCGGCCCAGCCGAGCGTGGTGACCGGGATCGCCACGCGCTCGAGCAGCCGATCGGCCCAGGGCCCGTCGAGGAAGACCAGGCCGCGTTCGCTCAGCTGCGGGGTGAACAGCCGGGCCTTGGCCTCCAGGTAGCGCTGCATGCTCCCGTGCCAGTCGAGGTGGTCCTGGGACAGGTTGGTGTACACCGCCACCGCGAAGCGGGTCCCATCGACCCGGTGGAGGTCCAGCCCGTGGCTGGAGACCTCCGCGGCCACCGCGTCCACCCCGCGACGGTGCATGCGCCGCAGCAGCCGCTGCAGGTCCGGACCCTCGGGGGTCGTGCGCAGTCCGGGGACCGACTCGCCGTGGATGCGGGTCTCGATCGTGCCGATCACGCCGGTCCCGATCCCGGCCGCGGCGAAGGCCCCCTCCACCAGGCTCGACACCGTGGTCTTGCCGTTGGTCCCGGTGGTGCCGACGATGGTCAGCTCGCGGCTCGGATGGCCGTGGACCACCGCGGCTGCCGGCCCCATCGCCTGGCGAACGCTCGGTACCACCACCTGGGGCACCTCGACGTCCAGGGGCCGCTCCACGAGCGCGGCGACCGCCCCGGCCGCGACGGCCTCGGGGACGTGGTCGTGGCCGTCGGTACGCGCGCCGGGGACGGCACAGAACAGCCAGCCGGGCCGGACCTGCCGGCTGTCATGGGTGGCGTCGACCAGGACGGGCTCAGCGGCTGTGGGCCCGGCGCGACCGACCGCGGCCGGTAGGGACGCGGCCACCTCGGCCAAGGTCGCGCTCACGGGGGTCCTGGGTCTCGTCGTCCGGTGGGAAGGCCACGATCGGGGCCCGGCCGGTGCCGTCCGGGCTGCCGCGGGAGCCTAACGGGGGGCACCCGGCCCCTCGTGGAGGCCACGCGCCCGGGTGGCCGGGGCCGGGTGGCCGGGGCCGGACGGGTCAGTCCGACGTCGGCCCGGACGCTTCCTCGTCCGCAGCCTCCTCCTCGCGGCGCGCGTGCTCCTCGCGCTGCTCCGCGGCCAGCCGCACGGCCGTGGCCACGTCCGCGCCGGCGTCGTCCCGCGGCACCCGGAGCGCATGCAGCGCCGCCTCCATCACCTCGCCGCCGACCGGGGCGGCGGTCGCACCACCGTAGATCGGGTACGGCTCGTCCACCATCACCGCGACGACCACCCGGGGGTCGTGCGCCGGCGCCATGCCGACGAAGGTCCCCACGTAGTCGTCGGTGTAGCCGACGCGGTCCGTCGCGGGCTTGCGGGCCGTGCCGGTCTTCCCGGCCATGCGGTAGCCGTCGATGCGTGCCCGGGTCCCGGTCCCACGCTCGCCGTGGATCACCTGCTCGAGCATGGTCCGGACCGACCGCGCGGTCGTGGCGGAGACGACCTGTGCCCCGCCGGTGCTGGGTCGGGTGGTGACCCGGCCGTCCTCGCCCACGGTGCCGAGCACCAGCCTCGGGTCCATCGCCACGCCGTCGTTGGCGAGGGTCGCGTAGCTGGTGGCCAGCTGCAGCAGCGACACGGCCACCCCGTGGCCGATCGAGATGGTCGGCAGCGAGGTCCCCCACCAGTCCTCGTGCGCCATCAGCAGCCCGCCCGACTCCCCGGGGAAGCCGAGCGCGGTCGGCCGCCCGTAGCCGAAGGCGCGCAGGTAGCCCTCGAGACGCTCGGGTCCGAGCTCCTCGGCGACCATGATCGTGCCGACGTTGCTGGACCGCTCGATCATCTCGGTGACGGTCCAGGGTGCGGTCTGGTGGCGGTAGGCGTCGGTGAACGTGGAGCCCGCGACCCGGATGGAGTCGGACAGCACCAGCGTCGAGGTGGGCGTGACGACGCCCTCCTCGATGGCAGCCGCGAACGTCAGCGCCTTCTGGGTGGAGCCCGGCTCGAACACGTCGGTGACCACCCGGTTGCGACGGTCCTCGGGGCTCTCGTCACCGCGGCGGTTCGGGTCGAAGCCGGGGGCGCTGGCCATCGCGAGCACGTCTCCGGTCCCGACCTCGAGCACGACGACGCTGGCGCCGATCGCGTCGTAACGCTCGAGCGCGGAGGCGGCGGCCTGCTCGGCGACGTGCTGGATGTCGCGGTCGAGGGTCAGGACGAGGTCGGTCCCGACCTCGGGCGGCGCCAGCTCGCGGATGCCGGAGGCGATGTCGAGCCCTCCGGGAGCCCGTTCCAGCAGCAGGGTGCCCGGCCGGCCCGCCAGGACCCCGTCGAAGACGGACTCGAGCCCTTGCAGGCCGTGGCCGTCGATATCGGTGAACCCGACCACCTGGCCGGCCAGCGGACCCGCGGGGTAGAGCCGTTGGGGCTCGGTCAGCACCCCGATCCCCGGCAGACCCAGCTCACGGACCGCCACCCCCACCTCGTGGGGCAGCTGCCGCGCCAGGTACACGAAGTGCCGGTCCTGCTCGAGCCGCTCGGCGATCGCCGCCGGCTCCTGCCCGAGCACCGGGCCGAGCGCCCCCGCGACCGCGTCCACATCGCCGGCCGCCGGCAGCGCCCGGCCGTCGGGGGTCTCAGACGCCCGGAACGCCCGGGGGTCGGCGTACACGGTCGCCGCCTGCACCGAGGTGGCGAGCACGTCGCCGTCGCGGTCGTAGATGCGGCCGCGGGCAGCAGGCAGCTCGATCGTGCGGGCCCGCTGGCGTTCGCTGATCGCCGCCAGCTCGGCCGCCTCGACGACCTGGATGTCGACCAGCTTGACGGTCGTGGCCAGGACCAGCAGGACGAAGATCGCCAGCGTCCAGCGGATGCGCCGGATCGCGAGCTGCTCACCCGAGGCCAACGCGCTGCGGGCGGGACGTCGGGTCCGGGTCACGACGGGGCGGCGCATCGCTCAGCGCTCCGAGGAGAGCAGCGGCTTGAGCGGGTCCGCCGGGGCCGCCGGGGTCCTGGCCGCCGGGACCAGCGCGTCCGCAGGCAGCGTGCGCTCCAGGGTCAGGTGCCGCACGGGCCCGGGCGGCACCATGCCGAGCTCGACGGCCGCGGCGCGTACGCGCGCCGGGTCCTCGAGCCGTGCCACGTCGGCGATCAGCTGCGCGTGGACCCGTTCGGCATCGGCGACGTGGGCCTCGAGCGCCCGGGCCTCGACGGACGCCCCCGCGGCGAGGGCGTTGAGGGTGACCGCCCCGAAGACCGCCGCACCGAGCACGACGATCCACACCAGCGCGAAGGCCAGGGTGTGTCGGGTCACGGGAGCGTCCACCACCCGCAGGTGGCTCAGCGGCTCCGTGGGAGCACGACGGCTGGGACGCAACGGGGCGGTGACAGCGCTCACGAGCGCTCCTCGGGGGTGCGGCGGACGGCGCGCAGGCGGGCTGCGGACGCCCGGGGGTTGTGGGCCAGCTCCTCGGGTCCGGGCCGCTCGGGGCGGCGGACGAGGTGCTCGACGAGCGGGGTGGTGCCGCAGACGCACACGGGCAGCCCCGGCGGGCACGTGCAGGTCGCGGCGGCGGCGGCGAAGGCCCGCTTGACGAGCCGGTCCTCCAGGCTGTGGTAGGCGAGCACGACGGCCACGCCACCGGGGGCGAGCCGGTCGAGCACCACGGGGAGCACCGCTTCCAGCGCCTCCAGCTCACCGTTGACGGCGATACGCAGGGCCTGGAAGGTGCGGGTCGCGGGGTGGTGCGTGGCCCGGCGGCGGACCGCGGCGGGCACGGCATCGCGGACCACCTCGGCGAGCTGCACCGTGGAGGTGACCGGCCGGGCCGCGACCACGGCCCGGGCGATGCGCCGGGCCTGCGGCTCCTCCCCGTAGCGGTCGAGGATCCCCGCCAGCGCGGCCGCGTCGAGGTCGTTGACGAGGTCCGCGGCGGTGGTCGCGAGCGCCGGGTCCATGCGCATGTCCAGCGGCCCGTCGGCCCGGAAGCTGAACCCGCGCTCCGGCCGGTCGACGTGCATCGAGGAGATGCCGAGGTCGAGCAGCACGCCGCTCACCCGGGTGATGCCGGCAGCATCCAGCACCTCTCCCAGCGCATCGAACCGGGTGCGGACCAGCGTCACCTCGACGTTCGGGTCGTCGGTGAGGTCGGCGAGGCGCGTCGCGGCCAGGGCGAGCGCGTCAGGATCGCGGTCCAGGCCGAGCAGCCGTGCCGCGCCCTGGTGGGCCAGCCGCGCCTCGAGCAGCGCACGCGCGTGCCCGCCGGCGCCGAGCGTGGCGTCGACCAGCACGCCGCTCGGCGTGTCGACGAGCAGCTCGGTCACCCGCTCGAGCAGGACCGGGACGTGGGGGGCCAGCGCGCTCACCACGAGCCCACCCCGAAGGGCCCGTCGAGGTTGGCGAAGGCATCCTCGGCCTGGGTCCGGTAGGCCTCCCAGGCCGCCCGGTCCCAGATCTCCACCTTCTCGTCCGCACCGTTGACGGTGATGTCACGGTCGAGCTTGGCGTACTCGCGCAGGCGGGGCGGGATGGTCACGCGACCCTGCGAGTCGGGCTTGTCCTCGTGGGCACCGGCCAGCAGCACGCGCAGGTACCCGCGGGCCCCCTGGTCCTCCCGCGGGAGCTGGCGCAGCTGCTCGACGCGGCGCTCGAAGGCGGTCAGCGGGAAGACGTCGATGGCGCGGTCCTGGGACGGCACGAACACGAGTCCACTGGACAGGCGGTCACGGAAGCGGGCCGGGAGGATCACCCGCCCCTTCACGTCCAGCGTGTGCTGGTGCTCTCCGAGGAACACCCGGCCCCGTCCGTTCCCCGGGTCCGACGACCCGACCACCTGTGACCTTCCCCGGATGGGCAGGCCCTCCACTTCGCGCCACTCTACGCCCCCCTACCCCACTCCGTCAACGATGGCGCGCCCGACCGGCCCACCAGATGGGCGCAGCACCCCTCCTGCGCCCGTTCCCACCGGTGGAGCGAGGTGGAGGGACCGCCCGACGCCCGCGCGGACCCCGCGTGGTGGACCGGCGGCCGCCGCGACCGGCGTGCCTAGCGCCGGTCGGCCGGCTCCGCCCCGAGCCCGAGCAGGCCACCGACCCACAGGCTGCCGAGGGTGCGGACCAGTGCCTCGGTGGGGAGGTGATCGGTGGCATGGTGCCGCTGCGTGACGGTGCCCTCGACCATGGCGACGAGGGCGGTCGCGACCAGCACCGGGTCGTGGCCGCTACCGGCGAGGACCGGGTCGAGGACCTCCGCGACCCGTCGGACGTAGCCGCCGCGGACCTCCCGCAGCCGGTCGGCCACGACCGGGTCGTGTGCCGCGGCCTCGATCCAGGCCCGCACGACGTCGGCGTGCTCGGCGAAGGCCGACACGAAACGCCCGATCACCGCGTCGATCGCGCTGGCACCGTCGGGGCCGTCCCAGGGGGCGTCCACGACCGCCTGGAGCTCGGCTGCGGCGGCGTCGATCAACGCGTCCAGTGCCGCGGCCTTGTTGTCGAAGTAGGTGTAGAAGGTGCCGTGGCTGACCCCGGCGGTGGCCACGATGTCCTCGACGCGGGCGGCGACGAACCCGCGGACCGCCACGACCCGGCGCGTGGCCTCGAGCAGGCGCGCGCGGGTGCGGACCCCCCGGGACGTGCGCGGCATCTCGCCGGCGCCTGCGTCGGCCACGGCGTTCCCCCTGATCGACGGGAGACGCTACCCCAGACCTGACGTCGACGTCAGGTTCGGTCGCCATCGCGAGGCCACCCCGTCGCCGCGACCACGACCGTCGGTACCCTCACCCCGGTCGGGCCGCCGCACGAGGGCCCGCCCGCCCGGCCCGTACCGCCGTGGCGGTCCGCGTCCACGACCGGGAGCCGGCGTGTCCACCACCGAGCAGGTCACCGCTCCGCCGGACCGTGACGAGCTGGTGCAGGTACGCGCCACGCTGCGCGCCATCGAGGACAACATCCGCTCGGTCCTGCGCGGCAAGGACACCCCGATCCGCCTGGCGCTGATCGCGCTGCTGGCCGAGGGGCACCTGCTGATCGAGGACGTGCCGGGCGTCGGCAAGACCCTGCTGGCCAAGGCGCTCGCCCGCTCGATCGACTGCTCGGTGGCCCGGGTGCAGTTCACCCCGGACCTGCTGCCGTCGGACGTCACCGGGGTGAGCGTCTACATCCCCGAGCACGGCCGCTTCGACTTCCGCGCAGGGCCCGTCTTCGCCAACCTGGTGCTGGGCGACGAGATCAACCGGGCCGGCCCGAAGACCCAGTCGGCCCTGCTCGAGGCGATGGAGGAGCGCACCGTCACCGTCGACGGCACCACCCACGTGCTCGCCCGGCCGTTCATGGTGCTCGCCACCCAGAACCCGATCGAGCTGGAGGGCACCTATCCCCTGCCCGAGGCGCAGCGGGACCGGTTCCTGCTGCGCCTGGCGATCGGCTACCCCGACGCGGAGGACGAGCTCGACATCGTCCGGACCCACGGGGGCCCGGACCGCATGGCCGCGCTGCGGCCGGTCACGGACGCCGCCGCCGTGGTCACCGCGATCGAGGCGATCCGGGCCGTCCGCGTGGCGGAGCCGGTGGAGCGCTACCTGATCGCGGTCTGCCGCGCGACCCGGCAGCATCCCGACGTCGAGCTCGGCGCCTCGCCCCGGGCCTCGATCGCGCTGCTGCGCAGCGTGCGCGCCGCCGCGGCCCTGGCGGGGCGGGCACACGTGGTCCCCGATGACGTCAAGGACCTGGCCCCCCACGTCCTCCCCCACCGGTTGATCCTGCGGCCCGACGCCGAGCTGAGCGGGACCACCGCCGGCGAGGTCGTCGCCGACGTGCTGGCGGGCCTGCCCGCCCCGGTCGAGTGAGCCGATGACCCGGCGGGGGCTCGTCGCGCTGCTCGGTGTGGCCGGGTCGTGGCTGGCTGCGCGGTTGCTCGGGGTACCGGAGCTGGAGACCGCCGCGATGACCCTGCTGGCGCTGGTGGTCGCCGCGCTCACGTGGGTCGTGTTCCTCCCCCTACGGCTGGAGGTCCACCGGACGGTCCACCCCGTGCTGCTCCCGGCACAGGCGACCGCCGTCCTGGAGCTGGACCTGGTCAACCACGGCCTGCTGCCCTCGCCCAGCGCCTGGTTCGAGGACCGGGTGCCGGCGAACCTGGCAGCGGCCCCGCCGGTCCGCCTGCCGGTGCTGCTGCCGGGCCGGCGCCGCCAGCTGCGGATCGAGCTCCGCGGCACGCAGCGCGGGCGGCACGTGCTGGGTCCCGCGGTCGTGGTCGTCCGCGACCCCTTCGGCCTCGCCCAGCGCCGTCGGGTCCTGGCCGGCACGCGTACCGTCACGGTCCTCCCGGAGGTCTGGGCGCTCCCGCCGGGGGTGCCGCTCGGTGGGGCCACGGGGCAGCTGCCTGCCGGCCCGCGCCGACCCACCGTGCACGGCGAGGACATCGCCGACATCCGCGAGTACGTCGAGGGCGACGACCTGCGCTCGGTGCACTGGCCGTCCACCGCCCACCGCGGCCGCCTGATGGTGCGGCAGGCGGAGGAGGCCACGGTCCCACGGGCCAGCGTGCTGCTCGACCTGCGGCACGACCGCCACCGCGGCTCGGGCCCGCACGCCAGCATCGAGGTGGCGATCGCCACGGCCGCGAGCGTGATCCACCATCTCGCCGCCCGCCAGCGCGGGGTGACCCTGTTGACCCGCCCGGACCGTCACCCGCCGCCGGCCCGACCGGCCGCCGCCTGGATGCCCGTCCTCGCGGCCCTCGAGCCGACCGAGGTGGATCTGCCCGGGCTGCTCCGGCAGGTGGCGACCGGCCCCGCCGGGCAGGGCACCCTGGTGGCCGTGGTGACCACCCCCGACGCCACCGAGCTGCGTGCCCTGGTACGCGCCGGCCGGGGGGCCGCCAGCCGGCTCGCGATCGTGCTCGACCGCGAGACCTGGCGTCCGGCGGGGACCCCCGATCCCCGCGCGATCGCGGCCGTGACCGGGCTCCGCGCCGCGGGGTGGCGGGCGGCGCGGCTGGGCGCGGGCGACCGGCTGGAGCTGACCTGGCGTGAGCTGCTCGGTCGGGCCCGGGGCACCACGACGGTGGCCCGGTGATGCCGCGCCAGGGGCTGCTCGCCGCGCTCGTCGGTCTCGTGCTGCTCGCGGCCACCCCGGCGTACGAGCGTGTGCTGGCCGGGCCGACCTGGCGGACGCCCGTGCTGCTCGCCGCAGCGGGCGGCATCCTGGTCGCCGCCCTCGCCCGCTGGGCGCGGCTCCCCGTGCTGCTGACCGCGCCACTGTCGGCCGGGCTGCTGCTGGCGGCCCTCCCGACGCTGGTGCAACTGGAGGTCGGGTGGCGGGCCGGCCTCGGGCCCACGTGGGCCGCCCTGCGCGACCTCGCCGACACCGGCCTGGTCGCCATCGCCGAGGAGGTCGCGCCCACCGAGCCGGTCCCGGGGCTGCTCCTCCTGCTCCTCCTCGGCTGGTGGCTGGTGGCCTACGTCGCCGCGGAGCTGGTCCTGCGGGCGCAACGGTTGGGGCCGGCCCTGGTCGTGCTCGCGACGCTGTGGGCCGTTCCCCTGGCGGTGCCGTCCAGCGCGGCGCCGGGCTGGGCCCAGAGCGTGCCCTGGCTCGTCGCGGTCGGTGCCCTCGCCCTGGCCCACGTGCATGCCGGCGCGCCCGGCGCCGCCGTGCTCCCGGTGAGCGGCCTGCTCCTGCTCGCGGGGGCCGTGGCCGCCGGCGTCGCGGCGCCGGGGCTGCTACCCGGGCACGGCTCCGAGGCGTGGATGCGAGTCGGCTCCGCCGGCAGCCCCCGCGGCTACCAGCCGATCGTGGACGTGTCGACGCGACTGCGCGCCCCGGAGGAACGCGACGTCCTGCGCGTGCGGGCGACCGGCCCGACCTACCTGCGGCTGGCCGGCCTCGACACCTTCGACGGCGCGACCTGGCGGCTGGGACCTGCCGGCGCCGGGACCTTCCGGCCGGATCCCGCGCGGTTGTTCCCCGCCGACCGGCCGCTGCCCCAGGAGGAGCCGGCCCGCCGCACCCGCAGCGTCGAGGCGGCCATCGAGGTCCTCGCGCTGGAGAACATCTACGTGCCCCTGCCCTACCAGCCGGTCGAGGTCCTCGGGCCGATCCGGTCGGAGATGGTCTGGTCGACGGAGGGCGGGTTCCTGGCCGCCTACGATCCGGGCGACCTGCTGCGTGAGCCGGCGGTGGGGCTGACCTCCGGAGCGGCGTACCGGGTGCTGGCGGAGCAGCCCGACCCGACGCTGGCCGAGCTACGGGAGGTCACGGTGCCCGCCGAGGTGCTGGCGGCCACAACGGCGCTCCCCCGGCCCTACCCGGAGCTCGGTGCCCTGGCCGCACAGGTCTACGACGACGCGGGGGCGACCACCGACATCGACCGTGTGCTGGCGCTCCAGGACTGGTTCGTGGGGCCGGCCGGTGGCTTCACCTACGACCTGGACGTCCCGGCGCTGCGCGGCGAGGACGGCCTGACCCGGTTCGTGCTGGAGGATCGCGTCGGCTACTGCGAGTACTTCGCCACGGCCATGGCGGTGATGCTGCGCGAGACCGGGATCCCGGCGCGGGTCGCCGTCGGGTTCCTGCCGGGCGAGCGCGTGGCCGAGGCCGACGCCGGGGAGCGACTCGACACCTTCCTGGTCACGACCGGTGACGCCCACGCGTGGGTCGAGGTGCTGTTCCCGGGCTACGGCTGGGTGACCTTCGAGCCCACGCCACGCGCCGACGGCGCACAGCTCCTCCCCCGGGCCGACGAGCTCGCCCCGCAGACCACCGAGGCGGAACGGGCGGCCACGACCGCCCAGCCGCCGGAGGTCCAGGAGGTCCCGCCGGACACCGACGCGCCACCGCCGGCCCTGCCGGAGGTCCCCTCGCCCGGCGAGGGGGCGACGGACACGACCGCTGCGGCTCCCGGCAGCGGGGTGACCGCCGCCCGGGTCGCGACGGCCCTCGTGGTGCTGGCCCTGTTGGCGGTCGTGCTGCTGTGGGCGCCCCTGCAACGACGGCGCCGGGTCGTGACCCTGAGCCACGATCCACGCCTGGCGGTCCTGGCCGCGCAGCGGCAGCTGTACCGCACCGCTGCCCGGCTCGGCCAACCGCGGGCACCCCAGGAGACCACCCGCGAGGTGCTGCGTCGGTGGGAGCGGACCGGCCGGGTGCCGGCGGACACCAGCGCGGCCGCGACCTCGATCCAGGCGGCGGCGTTCGGCGGGGAGCTCACGCCGGCACAGGCCGCGACGGCCGTCGCGACGCTCGAGCGGGCGTCCGCCCAGCTGGCGCAGGACGCGTCGACCGCCGACGTGCTCCGCGCCCGCAGCCGGGCGTTCCGCCGCACGGTGCGCGAGGCGTGGGCCAGCCTGCGGCGCTGGTGGCGGGGGCACTGACGCCCGGCCGCAGACGACAGCGACCGTATCGACCTCGCCCCGCGTGGTGCCGCTGCTCAGGTGCGATCGTCCGGCGGCACGAAGCTGGGGACGTCCTCGGACGAGGCGCGCCGCGCGGTGACGGCGAGGAGGACGGCCGCGAACAGGGCCGCGAACC
The DNA here is from genome assembly GCA_047921175.1 of Nitriliruptoraceae bacterium. Classification (GTDB taxonomy): domain Bacteria; phylum Actinomycetota; class Nitriliruptoria; order Nitriliruptorales; family Nitriliruptoraceae; genus T1Sed10-7. The sequence goes on from JBLRWQ010000001.1 coordinate 77,106, forward strand.
CGAACGCCGGGATCACGATGTTCCAGGGCGAGGGCAGGAACCCGATCGAGACGAGCGCGATCACGCCGACCACACCGAGCACCACGGCGAGGGTGCGCTGGCTGGCACGCGAGAGACCCAGCCGACGCCGGGCACGGGACGCGAACCGTGGATCCTCGGCGGCGAGCTGTCGCTCGATCTCCGCGAGGACGTTCTCCTCGTGTTCGGAAAGCGGCATGGTCTTCGCTGGCCTGGTCGGGTCCTTCGACTGTACCTCCGGCTGCGACGGGATGCACCGGGCCGCACCTCCATCGAGGACCGGTGCGCGGTCCGTGACCAGCTGCGCACGCCGACCCATCCGTGGCCGGTCGGGCTCCGGGTTCAGCGCCCCGAGAAGCGCGGAGCCCGACCCTCGAGGTGGGCCGTGACCGCCTCGCGCACATCCGGACCGGTCACCGCCTCGACCTGCGCGGCGATCTCGGCCGCCAGGGCGTCCGTACGGTCCCGATCGAGGTTCTCGCGCACCAGCCGTGGCACGGCACGCACCGCCGCGGGACCGGCCGCGAGCCGGGCGGCGTACTCGTGCGCGACCGCCTGGGGGTCCTGCTGCGACAGGGTCAGCTCCGCGAACCCGATGCGCACCGCCTCCTCGGCATCGAAGGTCCGCGCCGTCATGGCGAGCTCGGTCGTGCGGCCGGCGCCGACCAGCCGAGGCAGGCGGTGGGTGCCACCGAGGTCCGGGACCAGGCCCCAGCGGGCCTCGAGCACGGCCAGGCGGGCGCTCGGCGCCACGGCGCGCAGATGGCAGGCCGCCGCGAGCTGGAGACCGCCGCCCAGGCAGTGCCCCTCGATGGCGGCGAGCACGGGGACGTCGAGCTCCTCGTAGGCGGTGAAGGTCGCCTGGAGCCGGGCGACGACCGCGGGGTCGAGGCCGGCCCCGAGCAGCCCGCCGAGGGTCTCGAGGTCCAGCCCGGCCGAGAACGTGCCCCCACGGCCCGCGACGACGACCGCGCCGACCGCCCGGTCCGTCGCGATGCGGTCCGCATGCTCGGCGAGCTGGGCGAAGACCTCGAGGTCCATCGCGTTGCGCTTCGCCGGCCGATCGAGGGTGACGTGCGCGACCCCGTCGACGACCTCGTAGTCCACCTCGGCCATGGCACCTCCCGTCGTGGTCGACGCCGGGATGCTAGGGCCGCGGCGCCTCCGTCTCGTCATCGCCGGCGTGCCGGTCCTCGCGGCGGGGTGCCACGTCGTCGGGGTCGAGGTCCAGGTCGAGCAGGGCTGCGTAGGACACCCCGAGCCCGGTGAAGCGTTCCGAGACGGCGTCGGCGACGCGTTCCACCCGCTCCCAGCGCGCATCGCCCCGGACCATCGGCAGGTCCCGGTCGCCCGCGTCGTCGTCGAGGGTGAGCTGCCGGGCCGCGTCCCCGTCCCCGAGGTTGCCGACCCCGACCCCGAGCAGGCGGACCCGGGCGCGTTCGAGCCGAAGCCGGGCCAGCAGGTCGCGGGCCACCGTGAGGACGTCGTGGGTCCGATCGGTGGGCTCGGGCAGCGTGGCGGAACGGGTCACGGTCTCGAAGGTGTCGAACCGGACCTTGAGCGTCACGGTCCGCCCGGCCAGCCCCGCCGATCGCAGCCGTCGCCCGACCCCCTCGGCGAGCTTGAGCACCTGTCGCTCGAGCTCGACAGGGTCGTCGAGGTCGCTCTCGAAGGTGCGCTCGGCGGACACCGAGCGGGCCGGCTCGGATGGCGTCACCCGCCGCGGGTCGACGCCACGGGCGAGCTGCCACAGCTGGGTGCCCAGCGCCTCGCCGACGATGCGCTGCAGGCTGCGCAGCTCCGCGTCGGCGACCTGGCCGATGCGCTCGAAGCCGAAGGCGTGCAGCCGCTCCACGGTACGGGGCCCCGCACCCCACAGGTCACCGACCGGCAGCGGCGCGAGCCGTGCCACGACCTCGGCAGCCGGCCAGTGCAGCAGCCCGTCCGGCTTGGCGCGCGCCGACAGCAGCTTGGCGACCGACTTGGTCGGACCGACCCCGACGGAACACGGCAGGTCGACCTCCGCGCGCACACGCTGGCGGATCGCCGCCCCGATCGTCACCGGCGGGCCGAACAGGCGCACCGCACCGGCGACGTCCAGGAAGGCCTCGTCGAGGGAGAGCGGCTCGACCAGCGGCGTGACGTCGCGCAGGATCGCCATCACCTGGCGGGACACGGCGCGGTAGGCCTCGAAGCGGTGCGGGACCACCACGAGGTCGGGGCACACCCGTCGGGCACGCACCATCGGCATGGCCGAGTGGATGCCGTAGCGACGGGCCTCGTAGGAGGCGGCGGCGACGACCCCGCGTCCCCCGGCCCCACCGACCACCACCGGCCGGTCGCGCAACGTCGGGTCGTCGCGCTGCTCCACCGAGGCGAAGAAGGCGTCCATGTCGACGTGGAGGATCGGCTCGGGATGCCGGTCACGCATCGTGCCACCTCCGCGACGACCACCTCGCGACGAACCGAACGGACGTTCGCGTCCAGGGTAGCGTCGCGGGACCTGCTGGGCCGGGCTTCGTGGCGCCGACCGTGCCCCGTAGTGTCCCGCATCGCACCCGGGGATACCGTGCTCACCCGCCACCTCCCACGGGTCGCTTCCCCGTCGCTGGAGCCGCCCGTGCCGATCACCACCGTCCCCGATCACGTGGCCGCCGCCGTGCCCTCGATCGATGCGGCGGCCGCCCGCTGGATCGACCAGCTCGGTGGCGGTTGGCTGATGCCGAGCTGGGAGGCCCCGGGCAGCGGGTTCGCGACACGCCAGGCACGGTTCACCGGCGGGGCGAAGCTCGAGCTGCTGGAGCCCCGCACCCGGGACGGGTTCGCGGCCGCCTTCCTGGCACGTCACGGGGCCGGGGTGCACCACGTGACCCTGAAGGTCGCGGCGCTCCTGCCGGCGGTCGCCACGCTGGACGGGGCCGGGCTCGACGTGGTCGACGTCTCCACGGCCAACCCCTCCTGGCACGAGGCCTTCCTGCGACCGTCGCAGGTGGGCGGGCTGATCGTGCAGGTCGCCTGGGCCGAGCACGACGATGCGGGCTGGGCGGCGTTCCTCGGGGCGACCCCCGAGCAGCCCCGGGACGACGCCGCCCGCCTGCTGGGTCCGCGGCTGGCCCACCCGGACCTGGCGGCAGCGGCACGCGTGTGGCGCCTGCTGGGCGCCGAGGTGGCCCGGGACGGCGACGTGCTGACGGTGCGCTGGCCCGGCGCACCCCTGGACATCGAGGTCGTGGCGGGGCCCCGGCCCGGCCCGCTGGGCCTGCGGATGACGGGCCCCGCTGCGCTCGACGCCGATGCGGTCCATGGCCCCGCGGTGTTGGTCGACGATCTCAGCTGAGGCGCGCGGCCTCCCCGAGGAGCAGGACGCGCGCGACGCCGTGCTGCCGGACGATGCGCGCGAGCGCCCGGTCGGCCGTGCAGAGCACGTCATCCCGCTCCTGTGCGAGCGCCACGTACAGGCAGTCGTAGACCGGGCGCTCAAGACGGACGGCCAGGTCGACCGCTGCCCGCAGCAGTGGGATCGAACCTTGCAGCTGCGGCTCGCCGCGACCGCTGATCGCTGCGATCGCACGGGTTGCCTGCGCTGCGTCGAGCTCACCTCGGCGCACCTTGCCCCGGAGGACGTTCGCGACCTCGATCGCGAGCAGGTCCGGTGCGAGCAGCGGTTCGTCGACGAGCAGGAGCGCACGTGCCTCGTCGTGCTGGTCCTCGAGGACGAACCACTTGACCACGACCGAGGCGTCGAGGATCACCGTTCGTCGCGCTCGCGGTCGACTCGGACCAGCGTCGTCGCATCGCTGTGCACCCTGCCGGCCGTCGACGCGGAGATCTCGTCAGCCAGCGCCAGCAGGCCGGACCGATCCAGCGCCGAGGCGTCGGCGAGCAGGCGCCGCAGGTGTGCCTCGAGCGAGCTGCCCTGGGCGGCCGCTTGGGCCTTCAGCCGCTCGACGACGTCGTCGGGTAGGTCCCGGACCAGGACCTGCGCCATCATGCGCCTCCTCGCAGTGCTAGCGAAGATGATAGCACGAGCCGGGACGCGGACCACCGGACGGGAGTCGTCACGCCCAGCCGGCCAGCTCCAGCGCCTCGGTCAGGGTGCTGGCCACGGGGAAGCCGGTGTCCTCGAGCTCCTCGCGAGGATGCGAGCCGCCGTCGTAGAGCACACAGGCTGCGCCGACGTGGGCGGCAGCCGCGGCGTCGTCCTTCGCGTCGCCGATGACCAGCACCTCGGCGGGCGTCCCGCCGTTCGCGGCGGCGACGCGCTCGAGATGCGCCGCGAGGTAGGGGGCCTTGACGCCGCCGCCCTCGCCACGCAGCCCGTCGACGCGCAGGAACCGGCCGGCGATCGCGAAGCGGTCGAGCAGCGGCAGGAGGTCGTCGTGCCGGTACATCGACAGCAGCGACTGGCTGATGCCGGCCTCCTCGGCGCGCTGGAGCGCGTCGCTGGCGTCGGTGGCGAGCCGGGCGTCGACGATGGCCTCGCGGTAGCCGGCATGGAAGGCCTCGTCGATCACCCGCCACTCGCCCGCCTCGATCGGCCGGCCGAACAGCCGCTCGTAGAACACCTGGACGGGCCGGGTGTACAGCCGCTGGTAGGTCTCCTGGTCGGTCGGCGGCAGCCCGGCCGCCGCCAAGGCGACGTTCAGCCCCGCGATGACCATGGGCTGGTCGTCGAAGAGGGTGCCGTTCCAGTCCCAGACGATGTGTGGTCGCATGCCGGTGGAAGGTACCGGCGCGTGCCGCTCAGAACCGGACGGCGGCGAAGGCGAGCGACGCGGCGGTGAAGATCGCGCCGGTCATGGAGAAGAACAGCAGCCGGTTCTGGGCGATGATCTGCGCCCGGAACTCCGCCACCAGCCGGTGCTCGAGGGCGAGCATCCGGTCATCGACGCGCTGCTCCAGGGACCGCAGATCGTCGCGGGTCGCAAGCTGGTCCCAGGGCCGGGGTGGCAGCTGGTCCATCAGCGTCCTCGCGGGATCGGCACCGATGACCCGCTCGAGCGCCCGGAACTGCTCGAGCCGGTCATGTTCGTTGGTCAGCATGGTGCCTGGCTCCGCCTCGCGTGGCAACGGCTGGAGCAGCGTGGCACGGATCTCGACCGCGTGGCCGATGGGGTCGCCTGAGCCTGTGGATGACGCGCCGGCGGGCGGGATCACCGGGCGCCTCGGCCGAACTCGCTGACGCTCAGACCCTGCGGGCGTGGCGGACCGGCACGCTCGTGGGGCGCCGGGGTGCCGCGCTCAGCCAGCGCCGCGTCCAGCCAGCCCTCCTGCCAGGCCCGCCACAGCCGGGACAGGTCGTAGGCCCGGGTCCCGGTCAGCGTCGCGCCCCGGTCGCCGCGACGACTGACCCGGCCCTCGGCCACCAGCAGCCAGGCGTGCAGCACCGTCCAGGCGCAGTCCTCCAGGGAGCGCTCGAAGAAGGTGGTCTGGGTCTGACCGGTGCGGTCGTCCAGCGACAGGAACAGCACCCGCTGGCCGGAGCGCTGCGCCGGGGACTGGACCGCGACCTTGACGCCGGCCACGCGGACCAGCCGCTGGGTCGGCACCGACGGCAGGTCGCACGCGCGCACCACCCCGAGCGCTTCCAGCAGCGGCTCGTAGAAGCTGACCACGTGGCGGGAGACGTCCATCCCGGTCGCGGCGAGCTCGGCCCGGACCCGGTCGCTGTCACGGTCGTCGGGCAGCACCGGGGTGTGGTCCGCGTGCAGCGCGAGCGCGGTCTGCTCGGGTTGCGGATCGCCCAGGCTGCGACCGGCCGCCAGCCGGGCCGCTCCCCCACCACCTCGGCGCCGCCCCCGATCACGCCACAGCTCCTCGACCGCGAGCGTCAGCGCCCGCCGACCCGACGGCCCGCCGCGCCGGCCGACCCCCGCCAGCGCGTCCAGCCCACCGGCATCCACCAGCGCGGTGGCGGACGGTCGTGACAGCCCGCCGCGCTCGCGCAGGTCCTCGAGCGAGGTGAAGGGCCGCGCGGTGAGCACCGCGTCCACCTCGGCGTCCGACAGCCCGGCGACGCTGTCCAGCCCGATCCGGACCGCGTAGCGGTAGCCGCGGCCCACCTCGCCCTTGTCGAACCCGGACGGGGGCAGGGGCCGCTCGGCGTCGGCCGGCCAGCGCCAGCCGGGGGGCAGGTGCCCGGTGGGGCCCTCACCGGCGGCGTGGGCGCGGACCGCGGCGGTCAGCCCGAGCCGATGGTCGGCCAGGCCCTGGTCCACCACCTCGACGCCCGCGTGTCGGGTGGCGCGGTTGACGTCCGGCGGCAGCACCGCGACGCCGAACAGCCGGCACTCGTCCAGGATCATCCGGCGCGGGTACATCCCGGGGTCGTGGGTCAGCAGCCCGGCGAGGAACTCCGGGAAGACGTGGGCCTTGAGGAACGCGGAGCGCTCGGTCGGCACCGCGAAGGCCGCGGCATGGGCCTTGCAGAACCCGAAGGAGGCGAAGGAGGCCAGCTGGTCCCAGATGCGTTCCGCGTCGGCCCGGGCGATGCCGCGGTCGCCGGCCCGGGCCAGCACCCACGCACGGATCGTCGGGCGGCGGGCGTCGTCGGAGAGCTGGCGGCGGAGCAGGTCCGCGTAGGCCAGGTCGCAGCCGGTCAGTGCCGCCAGCACCCCCATGACCTGCTCGTGGTAGACGATCACCCCGTAGGTCTCCGCGAGCACCGGGACGAGGCTCGGGTGGGCGTAGGTGGTCGGCTCCTGACCGTGCCGGCGGGCGACGAAGGGGGTGACCATGTCGGCCTTGACCGGGCCGGGGCGGAACAGCGAGATCTCCGTGATCAGGTCCCCGAAGCGGTCCGGCTGCAGCCGGCCGAGCAGCTCGCGCTGCCCCGGGGACTCGATCTGGAACATGCCGACCGAGTGGCCGGAGCGGATCAGCTCGTAGGCGGCCGCATCGCCGCTACGCACGTGGTCGAGATCGAGCCGGCCGGCGGCGTTGCGACCCGGCAGCGTGGGGTCCAGCTCGCGGGTGGCGGGGGTCTCGGGCGTGCCGTTGACGAGGTCCAGGCAGTGCCGCATGGCCGACAGCATCCGCACCCCCAGCACGTCCAGCTTGAGCAGCCCGAGCGCGGCGATGTCGTCCTTGTCGAAGGGGCTCATCACGAACCCGTGGGCGGAGCGCTCCAGCGGGGTGCGGGTGGTGAGGTCCACGTCGCCCAGCACGATCCCGCACGGGTGCATGGCGAGGTGGCGGGGGAAGCCGTCGATGCGCTCGACCACGTCGAAGAGCAGGTCGAGCTGTCCGGCATCGAGGTTGGCGTGCGCCAGCTCCGGCAGCGCCGCCACGTGCCGACGGACGTCCCGGGCCCGGGCGTGGTGGAAGCTCTTGGCGATGACCCCGAGCTCCTCGCCCGGCAGCCCCAGCACCTTGCCGACCTCCCGGACGGCCATGCGGGCCTGGAAGGTCTCGACCATCGCCAGCGTGGCGGTGCGCTCCTGCCCGAAGCGGGCCAGGACCAGGGCGTAGACGTCCTCGCGACGGTGGGACTCGACGTCGAGGTCGATATCGGGCAGCTCGTCGCGGTAGGGGTTCATGAACCGCTCGAACGCGAGGTCGTGGGCGACCGGGTCCACATCGCTGATGCGCAGCGCGTAGCAGATCAGGCTCCCGGCGGCCGAGCCCCGGCAGGCCACCAGGACGCCCAGCTCGCGCACGTCCTGCACGACCGCCGCCACCGCCAGGAACAGGTCGTGCAGCCCGAGCCGGTCCACCATGGCGAGCTCGTGCTCGAGCCGCTCCCGCAGGCGCGGGGTGACCCGCGGGAAGCGGTCCGCGATCCCCTGCCAGCAGCGCCGGTGCAGCTCCCCTGCGGCCGCCTCCGGCGACAGCCCCGTCAGCCGCGGGACGTGCAGCTCCCCGAGCCCCAGGTCGACCTCGCAGCCGACGGCCAGCTCGTGGGCCGCGGCGAGCAGCTCGGGCCGCTCGTGGAAGCGCTCGAGCTGCTCGGCGGGGGTGGTGAACCAGGCGGCGGCGTTGCTGCGGCCGAGGTGGTGGGCGCCGAGCGGGACCTGCTGCCGGACGCACCGCAGCACGTCGGCGACGGCGACGTCCTCGGGGCGCAGGTAGCGCACGTCGTTGACCGCGACCGCCCGGACACCGAGGTGGTCGGCGAGCTCCAGGCTGCGGCGGATCCGGGCATCGTCGCCGGGTTCCTCCGGGTCGGGTCGGCCGGTCGCGCGCCGGCCCCCGGGTGGGGTGCGGTGGTCGCGGACCGCGAGCACCACCTGGCCGCGGCCGAACACCTCCAGCCAGCGGGTGAGCTCCACCTCGGCGCCCGTGTGGTGGCCCCGGGCCAGCAACCGGCCCACGGGCGAGTCCGGCCCGAGCTGGACCACGACCCCGTCGCTGGCGGCGGCGGTGCCGAGGTCGCGGGCGTCGAGGTGGGGGTCACCGCGCCGGGCCGCGTGCGCCGCGGTGACCGTGCGGCACAGGTCGGCGTAGCCGGTGGTCGTCCGGGCGAGGAAGGTGACCCGCGGCGCGTCGTCCTCGAGCCAGGCCGCGCCGCGGGACGGCCGGCGGGTCCGCGGGTCGTCGCCGGCACGTCCGCCCGTGTACCCGCTGCCGGCAGCAGCGGGTCCCGGCCCACCCGTGCGTCGGGTGGGGGACGCAGCGGCGGTGGCGCGCGTGCGCCCGGCGCGGGTCAGCTCCCACCCGGGGCGGGCCGGGTCGGGCTCGAGCGCGAGGTCCGCACCGAACACCGGGGTCACCCCGTGGTCGGCGGCGGCCTGCGCGAACCGGACCGCGCCGTAGAGCCCGTCCCGGTCGGTCAATGCGACGTGGGTCATCCCGGCCGCGGCCGCCGCGGCGGCCAGCTCGCTCGGCCGGATCGTGCCGTCGCGCATCGAGGAGGTCGACCGGACGCTCAGGTGCGCGAAGAGCGGGGCGCCGGCGGACGCCGACCGCGTCCGGGCCGCAGCGGCGATCGTCGTCGCGGCGTCCTCGGCCCGACGAGCGTCCACGCCGAGGCCCTCGAGGTGCTCGTGGTGCTCCTGCGGCGACCACGACCGCGCACCCGCCACCTCGCCACCTCCCCACCGGCGCCGGGCCGGACCACACACACACCGATATCGAACGTGTGTTCGAGCATAGGCCGGTGCGGCCCGCACGGCCGAGGCCAGCGCGCTCCACGCGCGAGCGGGCTACGACCGGCACCCAGCCCCACCGACGCCTCCCGCCCGCACCGGGTTGGGGACCTTCACCCGCGTACCACGACGCGAACCGTCCCCAACCTCCAGCCGACGCTCCCGCCCGCCCCGGGTTGGGGACCTTCACCCGCGTACCACGACGCGAACCGTCCCCAACCTCCAGCCGACGCTCCCGCCCCACCGGGTCGGGGAGCGCCAAGCCCGCTCTCCGGGGCCGCATGCACCCCAACCCCGGGACGAACCGAGGCGGCGGGGCGAGAGGTCAGTCGGGCGTAGCGGCCTCACCGATCTCGATCGGGGCACGCACGAGGTTGCCCCACTCGGTCCAGGAGCCGTCGTAGTTGCGCACCCGCTCGTAGCCGAGCAGGTGGGTCAGCACGAACCACGTGTGGCTCGAGCGCTCCCCGATACGGCAGTAGACGACGACGTCGTCCTGCGGCCCGATGCCCTGCTCCTCCGCGTACAGCGCCCGGAGCTCCTCGACCGGCCGGAAGGTCCCGTCGTCCCGGACGGCACGTCCCCACGGCACGCTGCGGGCGCCGGGGATGTGCCCACCGCGGAGCGCCCCCTCCTCGGGGTAGTCGGGCATGTGGGTGCGCTCTCCGGTGAACTCCTGCGGGCTCCGGACGTCGACCAGCTTGCCGCGCCGCGAGAGGTGGGCGACGACGTCATCCCGGAAGGCCCGGACGGACCCGTCCTCACGCCGGACCTCCGGGTAGGTGCCGCGCGGCCGGTCGGGCCGCTCCCGGGACAACGCCCGGCCCTCCGCGATCCAACGGTCCCGGCCGCCGTCCAGCAGACGCACGTCGTCGTGTCCGAACAGCGTGAACACCCACAGCGCGTAGGCCGCCCACCAGTTCGCCTTGTCGCCGTAGAAGACCACGGTGTCACCCCGGCTGATGCCCTTGGCCTCCATCAGGGCCGCGAAGGCGGCCCCGTCGAGGTAGTCACGGGTGACGGGGTCGTTGAGCTCGGTGTGCCAGTCGATCTTGACCGCCCCGGGGATGTGCCCGGTCTCGTACAGCAGGACGTCCTCGCTCGACTCGACCACCACCAGCTCGGGGTCGTCGAGCCGCTCCGCCAACCAGGCCGTGGTCACGAGGGTCCGTGGGTCGGCGTACGCGGCGATCTTCGCATCGTGGTCCTGGTGCGGGACGGCCATACTCATCACTCCTCGGTCGTGGCGGTGGTGTGCGACCACCTCGGCGTCGGGTCTGTCACCGTGCCGTGACCGTGGTCGACACACAAGGCCCGTTCGCCGCACCGCACGATCCCCGTCCCGCACCCGCGGCGAACCGGGGTGACGGAGGAGGTCCCGACGATGCCCCTACCCGACCGGCTGCAGGCGGTGGTCGACGACTTCGCCGCGGCCCCGATGGACCTGAAGATCGACCTGCTGGTCGAGTACACGACCAAGGTGCCGGACCTCCCGGCCCACCTCGCCGCGGCGCCCGACGCGCTGGAGCGGGTGGAGGAGTGCCAGACCCCGTTCTTCCTGGCCACCGAGGTGGACCACGAGGGGCGCGTGCGCGTGTGGTTCGACTGCCCCCCGCAGGCCCCGACCACGCGGGGCTTCGCCGGCGTGCTCACCGAGGGGCTGACGGGCGCGACGGTCGAGGAGGTGCTGGCGGTCCCGGTCGACTTCCATCACGCGATGGGGCTGGGCGCGGTGATCAGCCCGCTGCGGATGCGGGGCATGGATGCCATCCTGCGCCGGCTGCAGCGCCAGCTGGCCGACCGCGTGGCCTGAGCCCTGCGCCGGCGACGACCCGTCAGCCCGGGGTCCCGTCCGCTCCGCCGGCGACCGGCGAGCTCGCCAGCCACGCCTGGGCCGCGACGACGAGCGCCTCCACCCCGAGCGTGAGGGTCGGCTCCACGACCGGCGCGAAGGACGGGGAGTGGTTGCCGGGAAGCTCGGCCACCCGCTCGGCCAGCTCCCGGTCCCCGGTCACCTCCGCGAAGGCCGCCGGATCGGCCCCGCCGAGCAGCCAGTAGCAGCAGGGTGCCTCGGCCGCAGCCGCGAGCAGGCCGACGTCCTCGCTCCCGGTGACCAGCCCCGGGTCGACCAGGTGGACCGGCAGGCGGCCGAGCGCGGCAGCGGTGCGTTCGACCGCCGCGGGGTCGTTGACCACCGCCGGGAAGGAGCTGGTGTGCGTCACCTCCGGCGGTGGGGCGCCGGCCGCCGCGGCCTCGCCCCGGACGATGCGTTCGATCGCGGCCAGCACCCGCGCCCGCACCCCGGGGTCGAAGGTGCGCACGCTGAGCCCGAGCGTCGCCCGGTCCGGGATCACGTTCGGCACCGTCCCGGCGTGCAACGACCCGACCGTGACCACCGCAGGCTCGGTCGCCGGCAGCTCCCGCGCGACGATGGTCTGCAGGCGCAGCACGACGGCCGCCGCCAGCACGATCGGATCGACGGCGTTCTCCGGACGCGAGGCGTGCGCCCCCTGGCCGTGCAGGGTCACGGTCAGGGTGTCGGAGGCCGCGAAGGCCACCCCGCCACGCAGCCCCAGCACGCCGGCAGGCAGGGGCGCGACGTGCTGCCCCAGGACCACATCGGGCCGTGGGACCCGGTCGTAGAGCCCATCGTCGACCATCGCGCGCGCACCGGCACCGAGCTCCTCGGCCGGCTGCAGCACCACGACCAGCGTCCCGCTCCAGGAAGCGTCGGCGGCCAGCCGGTCGGCGGCGCCGAGCAGGCAGGTGACGTGGACATCGTGGCCGCAGGCGTGCATGACCGGGACCGGTGGCCCGTCGCCATCGACGGTGGCGGTCACCGTGCTGGCGTAGGGCAGGCCCGTCTCCTCCCGCACCGGCAGGGCGTCCATGTCCGCACGGAGCAACACGGTCGGACCCGGACCCCGACGCAGCACGCCGGCGACCCCGGTCCGACCGATGCCACGGTGCACCTCGTACCGCGCGGTCTCGAGGTGGTCCGCCGCCAGGGCCGCGGTCCGGGTCTCGGCGAAGCCGAGCTCGGGATGCTGGTGCAGATCGCGGTAGAGCGCAGCCAGCTCGTCGCTGGTCCGGGGCACGGCAGCTCCTCGGGTCGTCGGTCCAGCCGGCTCGCCATCCTGCCACACCACCACGGCGACCGGGCCGGTCGCGCGACGACCGTCCCGGTCAGTCCCAGACCCGGTCCAGCCGCCACTGTGCCCCCCGGTGGACCAGCTCGTAGACCCCCCGGGTCGGGACACCGTTGCGGGCCTCGACCCGCCACAGATCGGTGCGCTCGATGCGCTCGGGTAGCCCTTCGCCACGCCGCCACCAGCCCTCGTCCTCATGCCAGTGCCCGAGGACCGCGAGGACCCGGTAGTGCTGCCCGCGCCACCGGAAGGCGACCGGGGCATCGACCTCACCCGCGGCCGTGCGGGCCCTGGCGACCTCCACCTCCTCGAGGTGCTCGCGGTACCGCTTGGTCATCTCCATCTCCTGTCGTCCCGTCGGGGCGCCGGGACCGGCCGCACCACCGACGCCGGGAACGAACACCTGTTCGACCTACGTCGACGGTACGTGCCGGGTGTGACCGGCGCCAAGGCGCGGGCGCAGCCGACCCCACGACGCACGGTTGACGCACACCCCTGCGACGACAAGGCTCGAGGTTCGGGCGGTCACCGCGACGACCCGACGGGCGGTGGCCAGCACCGCGGCAACCCCGTCGCCCACAGGGGCGCGACCACGGAGCACGGCATGAGCGAGCACGTCGAGAAGCGGTTCGACCCGGACGACTACAACAAGAAGGGCGTCCTGAGGAGCAAGGTCTACGAAGCCGAGCTCGCCCGGCTCCAGGTCGAGCTCGTCAAGCTCCAGCACTGGGTCAAGGAGGAGGGCAAGCGCATCGTCGTGATCTTCGAGGGGCGTGACGCGGCGGGCAAGGGCGGCGTGATCAAGCGCATCTCCGAGCGCACCAACCCCCGCATCATCCGGACCGTGGCGCTGGGTACCCCCTCGGACCGCGAGAAGACCCAGTGGTACTTCCAGCGCTACGTCGAGGTGCTGCCCGCCGCCGGTGAGGTCGTGCTCTTCGACCGCTCCTGGTACAACCGGCCCGGGGTGGAGCGGGTCATGGGCTTCGCCGACGAGGAGCAGGTGCGCGAGTTCATGCGGACCTGCCCGGAGTTCGAGCGCATGCTGGTCCGGGCCGGCATCCGGATCGTGAAGTACTGGTTCTCGATCGGGGACGAGGAGCAGGAGCGTCGCTTCCTGGCCCGCAACGCGGACCCGACCAAGCGCTGGAAGCTGTCCCCGATGGACCTCGAGTCCCGGCAGCGGTGGGAGGACTACTCGCGCGCCAAGGACGACATGTTCAACCACACCGACATCAAGCAGGCACCGTGGTGGGTCGTCAACGCCGACGTGAAGAAGCACGCCCGGCTCAACTGCATCGCCCACCTGCTGGACCAGTTCGACTACACCGATGCCACGCCGGAACCGGTCGACCTCGGCTCGCGCCCCGAACGACGCGGCGGGTACGTCCGGCCGCCGATGGAGGACCAGACCTTCGTCCCCGAGCGCTACTGACCGTCACGCGCAGCGGACCGGGGAGGTACCCGCGCGATCACGGGGCCGGCGCCACCGGCGGCAGCCCGGCACGCTGGCGGAGCTCGGTCGCACCGGCCGCGGCGACCTCCTCCACCGGGCGCCCACGGTGCACCTCGGCGTTCCACCCACCGAGCAACGCCGTGGTGAGCTGGGCCGCCAGCGGGCGGATGGCGGCGGTGACCGGCGGACGGTCGAGCAGGGTGTCGCGCCGGACCTGCGGCAGCACGACGAAGGCGGGGAAGACCCCGAGGTCATCGGACAGCGGTCGCAGTCCCGCCGCCCAGGCCTGCCCGTCGGTGGCCGTGGTCAACCCGGCGATGCAGTCCCCCGCCGCGACGCCCCGGACGGCTTCCGCCGGCCCGGCGGCGAGCACCGGTTGGTCGCTGCGGACGCTGTAGGCGGCCAGCACGGCGCGCAGGCCGTCGCGTCGGGACGCGAACTCCGGATCGACGCACAGGGCCGCGTCGGGCTGGGCCGACAGGCGACTGGCGAGCTGCGACACCGTCGTCAGATCCGCGTCGATCGACGGGGGGCCGGCGACGACGAAGGCGAAGGTCGCGTTGGCCGGTGGCTGCGCCACGCCGTCGAGGAACGGTGGGCGGAACCAGACCAGTCCGTCCTCGGCGTCGTGCGCGCGGACCTCCTCGAAGCTGGCGCGCGGATCGCTCGGCGGATCGGCCCGGCCGAGCACCTCCAGCCAGGCCTCACCGGTGTACGCCGGCCGCAGCTCCACGTCGCCGCGCTCCAGGGCCTGCCGGGTGTCCCGGGCCTCACCGAAGGCGACGACCTCGGCGTCGATCTCGCCGTCGGCGAGCAGGGCGACGAGCACGTGGGCGAGCAGGAGGGACTCCGCATCCGGGCCCGCGCCCACGCGCAGCGGCGGCACCTCGACCTCCGACGCCTCGGGCTCCTCGCCACCGGTACCGAGCAGCAGCCCACCGACCACCGCCGCGACGAGCACGACGGCGACGAGCAGCAGGGACAGGCGGGCCGGCATGCGGTGAGGCTGCCACACCGGCCCGTCCGGCGCGTGGTCCGCCCGGTCGGGCGCGGCGCGCGCTCCGCCCGGTCGGGCGCGGTGCCTACCGCCCGAGGTCGCTGCCGTACCCTCGCCGCCCCGAGCCCTCGTCCCTCCCGCGGAGGCACCGTGGCCCCGACGACACCCCGCCCCGAGCCCGGCCGGCCCGCACCGGCCCGGGTCGCCGGCCGGGCACTGCTGGTCGCGCTGGTCGGCTGGGCGCTGCTCACCGGCTGCGCGGGGACCCCGGACCCGCTCGAGGTGGTGGTCGAGCCGGCCAGCTTCGACCTGGCCGTCGGCGAGGAGCAGCGGCTGCTCGTCGGGTTGTTCACGAGCGAGCTCCAGCTCGTCGCGCACGGCGAGGTGGAGCTCCAGCTGGCCTACCTCGGCGACGGCTCCGAGGCCTCCGGCCAGATCGAGCAGGTCGCCACGGCGCGCTTCGTCCCGGTGCCCGGTGGCGACGTCGGCGAGGGCACCGACGCGCCCTCGCTGGTCCAGGACACCGGGACCGGCGTGTACGCCGCGACCGTGGACCTGGACCGCGCCGGGATCTGGGGGGTGCGGGTCCTCGGCACCCTGGAGGACGGCACCCCCATCGACGGCAACCGGCGCTTCCCGGTCCTGGAGGAGCACCTCGTGCCCGCGCCGGGCGACGAGTCCCCGCGGGTCGACAACGCCACGCTCGCCGACCTCGACGCGGGGACGGTCCGGGCGGTGGAGCTGGACTCGCGCGCCCAGGCCGCCAACGCCGAGGTGGCCCACCCGCACCTCCACCAGCACACGGTCGCGGGCTCGATCGAGGCCGGCCGCCCCGTGGTGGTCGCGGTCGCCACGCCGGTGTACTGCCGCACCCGCTTCTGCGGCCCGTTGACCGACGTCATCGCCGAGCTCGCGCTGACCTACGAGGACCGGGCCGACTTCATCCACCTCGAGGTCTGGCAGGACTTCGACACCCAGACCCTCAACGAGGCCGCGGCGGCGTTCATCCAGACCGAGACGGGCGGGAACGAACCGTGGGTGTTCCTGGTCGGGGCGGACGGCC
Source organism: Nitriliruptoraceae bacterium (assembly GCA_047921175.1). Classification (GTDB taxonomy): domain Bacteria; phylum Actinomycetota; class Nitriliruptoria; order Nitriliruptorales; family Nitriliruptoraceae; genus T1Sed10-7. Next base: position 92,875 of record JBLRWQ010000001.1, read on the forward strand.
GCATCGCCGAACGCTGGGACAACATCCTCGACATCGACGGGCTGGTCGCCGAGCTCGAGGCCCTGCCGGTGCTGCCCGCCACCTCGGGGACGGACCCGTGAGCGCGGGCGATGGCGGCGGCCTGATCGACTGGGGCCGGACAGCGCGGCGCCTGCGTCGGATCCTCACCGGGCTCGCCCTGCTGGTCCTGCTCGCCTTCGGCCTGCTGTCGGGCGTGCGCGGCGAGGTCCGGCCGTCGCTGCTCGCCGAGCTGGTCGGTCTGGCCCTGCTGGTCGCCTTCGCCGTCGAGGTGGTGGTGGTGGGCGGCTCGGCGCTGCGCGGCATGCTCACCGCCGGTGAGCGGGGCGAGCGCCTGGCCAGCGCCGACGTCGGGCTGCTCCCGCCCCAGGTCCTGCGTCGTGCCCAGGGGCTGCCGGGCTGCGGCCCGGACGGCTGCGCGGTCCCCAGCCATGAGCACGGGATGGAGGAGCCCCGCCGCCATGGCTGACGGCGGCTCGCCTCACAGGCCGGGGTCGCCGAGGTCGAGCCGGAGCGAGGTCAGCACCCGGGTGATCTCGGCGCTCACCGCATCGATCTCGGCCGGGATCCGCACGTCGGCGCGGGGGTAGAGCTCGATCACGGACGCGTCCGTGACGCTGGTCCGCCAGCTGCGCTCCTCGAGGTACTCCCCCAGCGCGAAGGACCAGGTCAGCACCACCGCATCGTCGTAGGCATGGAGGACGAAGGTGAGGAAGCGGTTGAGCACCAGTGACCACATCCGGCCGCCGCGCCGGCTGGCGCCCTGGGGCCGGAACCCGAGGGCACGCAGCTCGTCCTCGAACGCCTCGGCCGCTGCCATCGTCCGCTCCCACCGCCCGGTCCCGCCGCGGTGGCAGGCTAGCGGTCCTGCTGGCCGCGCCCGGCTGCTGACCGTGGCCGTCGCGGGGGTCGTGCTGGCCGCCTGCAGCACGGCCGACCCGGCCGCACTGGACGCCCTCGAGGACCGGGTGCTCCGGCTCGAGGCCGAGCTGGACCGGCTCGACGCCGGAGAGGTGCCGGACCGGATCGCCGAGCACGACGCCGACCTGGCGGCGCTCCGGGCGGAGCTCGCCACCACCACCGAGGAGCTCACCTCGCTCGACGACGTGCTGGACGACGTCACCGCGGACGTGCAGCTGCTGCTCGACGCCGTCACCGTCCTCGAGGAGGAGCTGACGGCGGTCACCGATGAGCTGCGGGCCGAGCTCACCTCCCTCGCGCAGGACCAGCAGGACACCGCCGCCGGGCTGCGGAGCGGCCTGAACACCCTCGACGGCCGCGTGGATGCCGCCGGGAGCCAGCTCGAGGAGCTGCGGACCCTGATCGTGACGGTGCGCGACCGACTCGACCGCTGCCAGGCCGACGGGACCTGCTGACCTCCACTCCCGTCGAGGGCTCCTGCCGTACCCTCGGCGCCGTGAGCGACCAGCCGGACACGATCGCCTCCCGGACCCAGCAGCGCCTGGGCGGCCGCTACGTGCTCGGCGAGGTGGTCGGGCGCGGCGGCATGGCCACGGTCTACCGCGCCCACGACGAGGTGCTCGACCGACAGGTCGCGGTCAAGCTGCTGCATCCGCACCTGGCCGCCGACCCGCCCTTCCTGGAGCGGTTCCGGCGCGAGGCCCGGGCTGCCGCCGGCCTCAACCACCCGAACATCGTCGCCGTGCACGACTGGGGCGAGGACGAGGCCGGCCCCTACCTGGTGCTGCAGCTCGTGGACGGGGTGTCGCTGCGCGACGTGCTGCGCGCACGGCACCAGCTCAGCGTGGCCGAGACCCTGGCCGTGCTCGTGCCGGCCGCCGCCGGGCTCCAGGCGGCGCACGACGCGGGCCTGGTCCACCGCGACGTCAAGCCCGAGAACCTCCTGATCGGGCGGGACGGCACCGTCCGCGTGACCGACTTCGGCCTGGCCCGGGCCGCCGCGAGTGCCACCGCCACCTTCGGTCCGGAGGTGCTCGTGGGCTCCCCGCACTACCTCGCCCCGGAGGCGGTCCAGGGCCGCCCCCTGGGGACCTCCGCGGACGTGTACGCGCTCGGGATCATCCTCTACGAGTGCCTCACCGGCACGGTCCCCCATCGGGGCGACACCCCGTTCGCCACCGCCATGGCCCACGTCGAGCAGGCCGTGCCGGCCCCCTCGGACCGCGTGGCGGAGCTGGCGGGCGCCGTCGACGAGCTCGTCCTGGCGGCGACCGCGAGGGAGCCTGCCGACCGTCCGGCCACCGCTGCCGCGCTCGCCGCCCGGCTGCGCGCGGTCACGGGCGGACCACAGCCGGCACTGACCGACCTCGGTGCGCTGCCCCGCCACGATGGCCCGCCGCCCGCACCGGTGCGGCCCGCCGGAGCCGGCTCCCCACCCGCCGATGCGCACGACCTCACCCCCGGGCGGACCGTGGTGGTCCCGGTCGGGGAGGTGGAGACCCAGCTCGTCAGCGAGCACGGGAACGACGCGCCGGTCACCCGGCGAGGGCCCAGGCGGCCACGACGCCGACGGCGGTGGCCGGTGGTGCTGCTGGTGCTCCTGGCCCTGGTCGGTGGCTCGGCGGCCGGGGGCTACCTGCTGTGGGACCGCATCCTCGCCCCGGTGACGCCGATCCCCTCGGTGCTCGGCGCCCCGATCGACAGCGCCAGTGAGCAGCTGGAGCGGGCGGGCTTCGAGGTCGCGGTCGTCGAGGAGGCCGTCCACGACCGGGCCGTCCCCGCAGGGCACGTCCTCGGCCAGGACCCGACCGGCGATGCCCGTCGGGGTGGGCAGGTGGCGCTGGTGCTGTCCGCCGGCCCTCGTCCCGTCACGATCCCCGAGGTGGTGGGAGCGCCGGTGGGCGCGGCGACGGACGCGCTGACGGACGCGGACCTCGGCGTGCGGACCGAGCAGCGTTACGACGAGCAGGTCCCCGCCGAGGTGGTCGTGTCCGCCGACCCGGAGCCCGGCACGGTCGTCGACGAGGGCACCGAGGTCGCGCTCGTCGTCAGCCTCGGTCCCGAGCCGCTGCCGGTGCCGGAACTGCTCGGGCTCGGCGTCGAGGAGGCACGTCGGCAGCTCGACCGGCTGGAGCTGACGGTCGCGGAGCGGCGCTACGACGCGACCGCGCCGGCGGGCACGATCCTCGCCCAGGACCCCGCGCCCGGGGCGGTCCGTGTCGCCGGCGACCAGATCGCGGTGGTGGTCTCCGACGGGCCGCGTCCCGTCGAGCTGCCGAACCTGCGCGGCGAACGGGTCGCGGACGCGGTCGAGGAGCTCGAAGCACTCGGGCTCGTCGTCGAGGTCGAGCGGCGCGGCGGGTTCTCGGCCTTCTTCAACCCCGACCGGGTCTTCGACCAGGATCCCGGCCCCGGCAGCACCCGGCTGCCCGGTGACCTCGTGGTCCTGTACGCCTACGAGCCCTGATCGGGGCGGAGGCGCGCGAAGGTGTCGGGTCGGCGTTCGGTGACCAGCACCCCGATGGCGGGACGGCGCTGCGCCCGGTCCTCCGCGAGCGCCGCGTCCTCGGGGTCCGCCGGGTACCCACGGAGCTCCAGGCCGGCGATCGCCGGCTCGGCATGCTCGATGCCGTCCAGCGTGTCGACCAGGACGAGGCGCACGGCGGTGGTCAGCAGCGGCTCCGGCAGCACCACCGCCTGCCGCTGTCGACCGAGATCGAGCAGGGTCGCCTGCAGGTACAGGTCCCCGTCGACCCACAGCTCCAGGCGCTGGACCCGACCGCTGGCCTCGTAGGCGGCAGCATCGAGGTGGTCCCCGTTCGCCACCACCAGCTCGCGCACCCAGGCGGGGCGGGCCAACGCGACGTCGATGGTCTCGTGGGCCCCCTCGGGCAGGGCGCCGGCCTCGCCGCGCCAGGCGGTGCCGGGATCGGCGTCGACCATGCGGTCGGGAGCGAAGATCCGGTCCCCGTCGGGGGCGGCGCTGGTCAGCGTGCCGATGTCGGCCAGCTCGAGCGGCGTGGGTGCCTCCGGGTAGCGGTCGGCGGGGAACGCCACCGCCGCCAGGGGGGCCTCGGTCGGGGCGAAGGGTCCGACCTCGGCCCAGGCCAGCGTGGCGGTCACCGCGCCCGCGACCAGCAGGACCGCGGCGGCCACGATCCAGCCGTGACGCAGCCAGCGCCAGCGGGACGACGTCGCCGGGGGGGGTGCACCCGGACGCGGCGCCACGGAGGTGCGGTCAGCGGGGTCCAGGTCGAGCCCGCACGCGCGGCACAGCTCCCGGGAGCGGGCGTTGACCTGCCCGCAGCTCGGACAGTGCAGCGTCGCCCCGCGACCGCTGGCCGGTGGGGGCATCGTGCCGGACGGCACCAGCCGCAGCGCCGGCTCGGCGTGGTCCGTCTCCTCCGGCGCCGCGGCAGGCTCGGCGACCTCCCGGCCGCAGCGCACACAGAAGCGCCCGGGCGGGGCCACCTCGGCGCCGCACCCCGGGCAGCGCGACTGCGCCTCGTCGGTCTCGGTCCCTGGCACGCTGCCCCTCGGTGGTGGTGGTCGGCCGGGATGGTAGACCGGGGCCGGTGCTAGCCTCGGCCGTCGGACCGGCAGGGCCGGGCCGATGTCCCCGCGGGGGCCGCGCGCCGCGGGCTGTGCGGACACCGACCAGCGCCGCGTCAGCGCCACGTGGACGGATCGTCGGCGGTCACGCGTGTCGAGGAGAGGCAGGTCGTAGCCGTGGCGAGAGAGGACACCTCCATGGTCGTGGTGATGCGCGGGAGCGCCAGCACCGCCGACATCGACAAGGTGGTGCGGGCCATCGCCGACGTGGGCGGTGATGCCTTCGTCTCCCGCGGCCGGTCGCAGACGATCATCGGCCTGGTCGGTGACCTGACCCACTTCGCTGAGCTGCCCCTGCACGCGTTCCCGGGCGTCGAGGACGTGATCCGGGTCAGCAAGCCCTACAAGCTGGTCAGCAACGACGCGCATCCGCGGCCGTCGACGGTCTGGGTCGGTGACAGCCCGATCGGTCGGGACACGGTGACCCTGATCGCGGGGCCGTGCGCGGTCGAGACCGAGGAGCAGACCCGGGCGGCCTGCCGGATGGCGAAGGAGGCCGGGGCCACGATCCTGCGCGGCGGTGCCTACAAGCCGCGCACCTCCCCCTACGCCTTCCAGGGGCTCGGCGAGCCGGGCCTGGACATCCTGCATGCCACCGCCCGGGAGCTCGGCCTGCCCTTCGTCACCGAGGTGGTCACCCCCGCCGACGTGGAGACGGTGGCCGCCAAGGCCGACATGCTCCAGATCGGCGCCCGCAACATGCAGAACTTCCAGCTCCTCAAGGAGGTCGGCATGGCGGGACGGCCCGTGCTGCTCAAGCGGGGGCTGACCGCGACGATCGACGAGTGGATCATGGCGGCGGAGTACATCGCCCAGACCGGCAACCTGCAGATCGTGCTGTGCGAGCGCGGCATCCGGACCTACGAGCCGATGACCCGCAACACCCTGGACGTCTCCGCCGTCCCGGTGGCGCAGTCGCTGACCCACCTGCCGATCGTGATCGACCCCTCACACTCCGGCGGCCGGCGCGAGCTCGTGCTGCCGCTGATCCGGGCCGGGATCGCGGTCGGCGCGGACGGGATCATCGTCGACGTCCACCCCCGGCCCGAGACCGCCCTGGTGGACGGCCCCCAGGCGTTGGTGAAGGAGGACATCGTCACGCTGCGCGAGACGGTGGCCCGCTTCACCGAGGCCGCCGGCCGGCAGCTGGCGCGCATCGACCACGAGCGCTCCACGGGGGCCTGGGGCCGCTCGGCGACGCTCGCCTGAACGGGTCCGCTCAGCGCGGAGCGACCCCGAGCGCGTCCGCCAGCGCCGCATCGACCCCGGTCCGCCCGCTCCACGGGTAGCGCGCTCGCTGGGTGGGGTCCACGACGACCGCACGATGCAGCGCCGAGGGCAGCAGCCCGAGCGCCAGCGGCACGGGGATGCCGGCACGGGCTGCGGCCGTGACCGCGACCGCCTCCGGCGGCAGGTAGGGCAGCCGCACCCGCGGTCGGGGCCCCAGCCCGAGGACGCGTCGGACCCGCTCGACCAGGGCCGCGTAGGTCAGCACGTCGGGCCCGCCGACCTCCAGCACCGAGCCGGCCGGGGCCGGGGCCGGGTCCTCCAGCACCGCCAGCAGCAGCGCGAGGAGATCGTCGAGGGCGATCGGCTGGGTGAGGGTCGACGACCAGGGGGCCTGGACCGCGACGGGAGCGCGAGCGGCCGCCTCCAGCAGGGCGAGGGACGCACCGCCGGCCCCGAGCACGATGCCGGCACGCAGCTCGGTCACCGGCACGCGACCGGCGGCCAGCTCGATCCCGGTCTGATGGCGGGCGTAGAGGTGCGCGGACAGCGTGGACAGCGCGTCCTCGTCGACGAGGCTGCCGAGGTAGACGATGCGTCCAACGTCGGCGAGCTCGACGGCGTCGCGGAAGGCGGCGGCGAGGGCCCGCTCGCGGGCCACGAGGTCCCGGACGGTGCCCTCCATGCCGTGCACGAGGTAGAGGGCGGTGTCGGTCCCGACCGCGGCGCGCAGCACGTGCTGCGCGCGTGCCACGTCCCCCTCGACCACCTCGACGTGCGTCCGCCAGGGGGCTCGGAGCCGGGACCGGTCGCGCACCAGGCAGCGGACCTCGTGCCCTGCCGCAAGGAGGATGGGCACGAGGGCACCACCGACGAACCCGGTCGCCCCGGTCACCAGCACCCGCACGCTGCTCCCCTCCGCCGCTCTCGCGGTCCGTTGCCGCAGCCCGTCCGGATCGATGCCGCGACCACGGCCGCACCGTCACCCCTCGCCGAGCACCTCTGCCAGCGTCCCGGCCGCCCGCCGGCAGGCCCCGGCGTCGACATCGAGATGGGTGACGAGCCGCAGCAGGTGCGGGCCCATCGCCCCGATCCGGATCCCGCGGTCGGCGAGCACGGCGACCACCTCGCCGGCGGGCCGGGTGCCGGTCGGGACGAAGACGATGTTGGTCGCGACCTCGCTCGGATCGAGCAGCCCGGGATGGACCTGGGCGAGGTGGTCCGCGATGGCCCGGGCGTTGGCGTGGTCCTCGACGAGCCGCTCGCGGTGGTGGGCGAGCGCGTAGCTGCCCGCTGCGGCGAGGACCCCGGCCTGGCGCATCGCCCCGCCGAAACGCCGGCGCCACCGACGGGCCTCGGCGATGACCGCTGCGGGGCCGACCGCGAGCGAGCCGACCGGAGCGCCGAGGCCCTTGGACAGGCACACCGTCAGGGCGGTGAACGACGTCCCGACCGCGACGGGGTCCTCGCCGGTGGCAGTCAGCGCGTTCCACAGCCGGGCGCCGTCGCCGAGCAGCGGCACCGACCGCTCGTCGGCCAGGGCACGCAGGGGCCGGAGGCGGGCCAGCCCGTGGACCGCACCCCCGCCGCGGTTGGTGGTCTCCTCGACCGCGATGGCGCCCACCTCGGTGTTGGGGAACCCGACGGGCCGGAGCGCCCGGCGGACCCGCGCGACGTCGAGCCGGCCACGGTCGCCCTCGACGGTGCGGAACTGGACCTGCGCGTTGATCGCCGCCGCCCCGGTCTCGTAGGCGACGACGTGGGCATCGGCCTCGCAGACCACCTCGGCCCCCGGGGCGACCAGGGCCCGGAGCAGCACCTGGGTGGCCATGACCCCGGTCGGGGTCAGCACCGCGGCCTCGTGGCCGAGCAGGCGTGCGACCTGCGCCTCCAGGGCGTTGACGCTCGGGTCCTCGCCGTACTGGTCGTCCCCGACCTCGGCGGCGGCCATCGCGGCGCGCATCCCGGCGCTGGGCCGGGTGACGGTGTCGGAGCGCAGGTCGATCATGCCGGCACCTCCCGCGCGAGGAACGCGAGCAGGCCATCGTGGACGCTTGCGCCGGCAGCCACGATCCCGTCCCGGCGCTCGCCGCCGAGGGTGTGGGCCACCTCGGCGACCCGCCCACCGGCCTCGGTGACCAGCAACCGTCCGGCGGCCCAGTCCCAGGGGTGCAGGGTGAACTCGACGTAGCCGTCGAGGCGGCCGGCCGCGACCCAGCACAGGTCGAGCGCCGCCGCCCCGCCGCGGCGGATGTCGCGCACCTGCCCGAGCAGGGCGGCCACGTGCGTCCCCCAGCCGGCGCGCGCCAGCGGATCGTAGGAGAAGCCGGTGGCGACCAGCGCGCGGGACAGGTCGTCGACGTGACGGACGGCGAGCCGCCGCGTCCCGAGCCACGCGCCGCCTCCCCGCGCCGCATGGAAGAGCTCCCCCGTGGTGGGCTGCAGCACCGCGCCCGCGACCGGGCCGTCCGCATCGGTGACGGCGATCGACACCACCCAGGTCGGCTGGCCGTAGAGGAAGTTGACGGTGCCGTCCAGCGGGTCGATGACCCAGGTCAGCCCCGTGGTGCCCTCGCGTCGCCCCTCCCCCTCCTCCCCGAGGATCCCATCGTCGGGCCGGGCGGCGGTCAGCAGCCGCACGATGGCGCGTTCCGCCGCGCCATCGGCCGCCGAGACCGGGTCGGTCGCGCTCTCCTTGTGCCGGACCTTGAGGTCCGCGCCGGCCGCGAGCGCCTCGGCGTGCTGGAGCAGCACCGCAGCGGCGGCCTCGGCCGCCTGAACGGCGAGCGCACGCAGCGCCTCGGGGTCGGGCGGCGTGCCACCCATCGCAGCTCCTCGTCTCTCGGTCGCCGGTCGATCCGGGGTGAGCGTAGTGAGGAACGCCGGCGGTCCCGGCGGGCCGGTGGTTGTCCACAGCTCACGGATCCCCCGTCCGACCCGGCCAGGCTCGGGCCAGGATGTGGGCTCCCGTCGACCGCGAGGTGCCCCATGACCACCCACCCCCCCGTGTCCACCTGGGACGAGGTCCCCGCCTACCTGCTCGAGGTCGCCCATCGCGACCTCGGCGTCGCCCCCGTCCCGCTCCCGTCGCTCGTGGCCTTCGCCGGCGACCGACCGATCGCGATCGGGGTGCTGCGCCCCTTCGACGCGAACGGCCCGGTCCCGGCCCTCATCGAGCTGCTCGCCCTGCTGCTACCGCTCGGCGTGGACCGCCTGGCGTTGACCCTGACCGGCCGGGCCTGGTCCAGCGAGGACCCCGTGCCCCCGGTCTGTGAGGACGGCGACCTGCGCCAGCCGGTGCTGGTGCTGATCACGGCCGACGCGTCGCGTGGTACCTGCGCGCTGACCAGCGAGCTGCGGGCGATCCTGCCGGAGGACGACCCGTCCGCGGGCTGGCGCCTGGGCGAGGGCCTCACGGGCGACGAGCTGCCGGAGGCGCCACTGGTGGACGCGCTGCGCATCCTGCTGGACCACCGCGACGAGCTCACCGACGAGACCAGCGACGAGGCGCTCGTGACCCAGCTCGGCCGTATCCTGCTGCTCGGCCACGCGCTGGCGCTGGCGCCGGAACCGACCGAACGGCTCGTCCGCTCCAGTGCCGCGTGACGAAGCCCCGGTGACGGCCCCGAGGCGAGGAGCGACGATGACCGAGCGAGGCGACTGGACCGACGTGCAGTGGCGTGAGGCCCTGGACCCCGAGGCCTACCGCGTGCTGCGCGAGGCCGGGACCGAGCGGCCCTTCACCGGGGCCTACTGGGACACCACGACCCCGGGGCTGTACCGCTGCGGCGGGTGCGGCGCGGCGCTGTTCCGGTCCGACACGAAGTTCGACGCCCACTGCGGATGGCCGAGCTTCTACGCGCCGACCGCGCAGGACGCGGTGACCCTGCACGAGGACCGCTCGCTCGGCATGCGTCGCGTCGAGGTGCGCTGCGCCGCCTGCGAGGGGCATCTCGGCCACGTGTTCGACGACGCGCCGGACCAGCCGACCGGCCTGCGCTACTGCATCAACTCGGTCTCGTTGGAGCTCGACGAGCAGGCGTGAGCTCAGTCGGCCTCGTCGCGGTCACGACGGCGGCGGGGACGGCCCTCGTTCGGCGCGACGTCGGACACGTCGACGTCGCCGGACTTGACCTTCGCCCCGTACTCGTCCACGTACTCCTGCTCCGACAGCAGCATGATCTCGTACATCAGCTCGTCGGTGGCCGCGCGCAGGACGAAGGGGTCCTCGCGGCGGTCGTAGTAGCGGCTCAGGTCGAGCGGTGTGCCGTAGCGCATCGTCACCGGCGCCCGCTTGGGGATCCGGGCCCCGGTCGGCAAGGCCAGCTCGGTGCCGAGGATCCCGCACGGGATGATCGGCACCTGCGCCTCCAGCGCCATGCGGACCGGCCCGGTCTTGCCCCGGTACAGGCGTCCATCGGGGCTGCGCGTGCCCTCGGGGTAGATGCCGAGCAGATCGCCGCTGCGCAGGATGTCGACCCCGGTGGCGAGGCTCGCGTCGCCCTCGCCCTTGCCGCCGCGTCGGACGGGCACGACCCCGGTCCCCTGGAAGAACCACTTCGTCCGCCAGGAGTCCCAGTAGTCGGACTTCCCCAGGTAGTAGACGGGGCGCGGGATGTTCATGGGCAGGACGAGGGAGTCGATGAACGACAGGTGGTTGCAGGCCAGGATGGCCGGCTCGACCGCCGGGACGTGCTCGAGCCCTTCCACCGTGACCTTCAGGTAGGGGTTCAGCACCGGAGGCAGTGCACGCCGGAGCGTCCGGTACATCCGTGGTGCGTCCTGCATCCCTGCCACGTCGTGCTCCTCCCAGCCGCTCGCGGGTCCACCACCCGCACGCCGCTAGCCTAGGGAGGCACCCGGGAGGCGTCGAGCGTCGAACCTTCCGAGACGGATGCGCGAGCCGGCCCTGCCGGCGCTACGGTCACGCCGCGACGGGCGTGGCGGATGCGGAGGAGCTGTGGCTGAGGACCTGGGGACCTGGCCGCCCGAGCAGGCGACGGTGCTGCTCGAGGTGCTGGGCGAGGCCGGGCTGACCCCCGATGCCAAGCGAACCCGGGAGGGCATCCTGGTCACGGTCCCGGATGACCAGTCGGACGAGGCCCACCGCCAGCTGGTGGCCAACATGGACCGCATCGCCCGCGCCGCACGACAGCCACGCGGCCAGGGGCCCCGTGGCGGCGCCCGACGTCCCCGGCCGGTCAAGGGCGCCGACCCCACCCCGTCCTCCGGGCCGTCCGGGCCGGGGAACCAGGTGGAGCGTGCGATGCGCCCCCTCGGCCTGGTGCTGCTCGGGCTCGTCCTGCTGCTCACCGTCGGACGGGTCTACCCCGTCGCCGCGTTCATCGGCCTCGGGGTCCTGGTCTACCTGATCGGCAAGCGCATCCAGCAGCAGGGGGGCGGCTCCGGCGGTAGCGGACCCGGCCTGCGCTGAGCGTCAGGTCAGCGCATCGCGCAGGAACCGGACCTGGGCGGTGAGGAGCCGCTCTGCCACCACCTCCTGCGGCGTCATGTGCGTGACACCGGACAACGGCAGCACCTGGTGGTCCCGCCCGTCCGCGAGCAGCGCCGCGGACAGCCGCAGGGTGTGGGCCACGACGACGTTGTCATCGGCGAGTCCGTGGAGCAGCAGCAGCCGGGGCGGTCGGTCGGGGTCCCAGGCGGCGGCGCCGGGGAGCTCCCCCGCGGCGGTCACGAGGCTGGAGCGCCGGTAGCACTCCGGCGCGGCATCGGGGTGGCCGAGGTAGCGCTCCGTGTAGTGGGTGTCGTACAGGTGCCAGTCGGTCACCGGGGCACCGGCGACCGCGGCGCGGAAGCGGTCGGGCCGGCGCAGCACCGCCAACGCGGCCAGGGTGCCCCCGAAGGACCAACCCCGGATCGCGACCCGCGCCCGGTCGAGCCGGGGCTCGAGCTCGGCCGCCGCGTCCAGCGCGGCGAGCTGGTCCTCCAGCACCGGTCCCGCCAGGTCGCCGTGCACGGCCCGCTCGAAGGCCGGCCCACGCCCCGGCGTCCCGCGGCCGTCGACCACCAGCACGGCGAACCCCTGGTCGGCCAGCCACTGCGAGGTCCAGAAGGCCGCGTCGCTGGCGACCACACGCTGCGCATGCGGTCCGCCGTAGGGATCGAGGAGGACCGGCAGCCGGCGCTGCCCGTCGTCGTCGCTCGGCAGGAACAGCGCCGCCTGGAGCCCGCGGCTGCCGAGCTGGAGCAGCCGCGGTCTCGGGGTCAGGCCGGGGTCCAGCGCCCGGACCTCGAGCGGCTGTGCCCGCAGGTGCTCCTGGCCTGCCGTGTCGGTGGTCCGCCAGCCCACCACCACGCTGGGGGCACCGGCGCCGAGCACGGCGGCCACCTCCACCCACGGCGCGGCAGCCGCATCCCCGCCGCCGGTGGCACGTCCCGGGATGCGGCGGCGGACCCCGGCGGGCTCGGACGCCGTCTCGCTCGTGACCTCGACCCGTCCACCACCACCGACCTCGATCCGGTAGGCATCCGTGCGCATCGGATCGTCGGCCGGCGTGGCCAGCACCTCGAGCACGACGTCGCCCCCGACCGGGGTCGCCGACAGCAGCTCGCGGACCTGCAGGCCGGCCGGGCTCACCGCCTGCCCGTCCAGGCAGACGGCCCGGGTGCCGCCGGCACCGAGCTCGGCGCGGTCCTCCACCGTGATCAGCCGTCCACCCGCCCAGGCGGGCATGCCCGGGACGGGCTCGACCCAGGCGGGGTCGGTGAGGCCGCGCGCGGTGCGGGTCCGGGCCGTCTCCGGATCGACGGTGCGCACCTCGGCGACGCGCTGATCCCGGCTCTGGACCAGCAAGGTCAGCGGACCACGCTCCCACCGGACGGTGGCGAGGTAGCCGTCGTCGCGATCCGACCAGGTGACCTGCCGACGCTCGGCCGTCCCGACGTCCACCAACCACAGCTGGACGTCCGCGTTGGCGGTCCCGGCGGCCGGATAGCGATGGACGCGGGCCGGTTGCCAGGGCGCTGCCGGGTCCGCGAGGGTCCACCCGCTCACGTCACGCTCGTCGACACGGGCGACCGCGAGGGTGGTGCTGTCCGGCGACCACCAGAACCCGCGCGTGCGTCCCATCTCCTCCGCGGCGATGAACTCGGCCCGGCCCCAGGCCACGTCCGGCTCCTCCACCAACGCACGGGTCCGCCCGGGGGCGGTCGGGCCGTCCGCGAGCTCCAGCAGGTGCAGGCCACCGGCGGCGTGGAACGCGACAGCGCGGCCGTCCGGCGCCGGGCGGGGGTCGAGGACCGCGGACCCGGTGGGATGGTGGACGACCGTCCCGGTGGGGACGTCGACGGTGTACAGCCGGCCGTCGAGGCTGCACGCGACCAGCCGGGCGTCGTCGTCCGTGGCGTAGGCCACGATGCCCTGCGACTGCTCACGGGTGCGCTCACGCAGCGCCTGCTCCTCCGCGGACGGTGTCGCGTCGCCCGTCGCGAGCGCATGTGCGTCCAGCAGCTTGTGCGTGCGCCCCGTGCCAGGGTCGTGCCGCCACAGGTGCGCGACCGGGTCGTCACCGGCGTCGGAGCGCAGGAACAGCACGACCGGACCCTCGGGACCGAGCACGCTGGTGAAGGACCGTGGCACCCCGAGGGTGAAACGACGGGAGCGGGCCTGCAGGCGCGGGTAGCTGGCCTGGCTCACGTCGGGGATCCGTCGGGCTGGCCCGCCTCGAGGTCGACCACGACGGGCCGATGGTGGCTGGCCTGGTCCACGTGCTCGCCGGTCGGCACGACCGCGGCGGTGACGCTGAGGGTCGGGTCGACGAACACGAAGTCCTGCCGCGTGCTCGGGTCGCTGGTCGGGTAGGTCAGGCCGAGGCCGGTGCCGACGAGCCCGAACGCGTCGGTGTAGCGCGCGGCGAACCCGGTGGCGACCGGCGACCGGACCGACTCGTTGAGATCGCAGCCGATCACGCTCGGCTGCTCGATGGTGTCGAGGAAGGCCAGCAGCTCGGCGAGGTTCGTGCGACGGACCTCCGGACGCAGCCCGAACTGGACCGCGGCCACCGACAGGCCGAGCCCGGCGACGCTGACGATCGCGTGGGCCGCCTGCCGGCTCGGGACGTCACGTGGGGTCGTCAGCGGCACGAGGGTGGTGGCCCGCACCCGCACCTGCGGGTCGGCGAGGATCGCGGTCCCGGTCCCCCGCCGGCCGGCCCGCGTGACGACCTCGAGACCGGCGGTGCGCAGCAGGATCCGAAGCCGCTTGGTCGACGGCAGCTCGAGCAGGCAGACGACCGTCGGTGCCACCTCCCGGAGCACCCTCCCGGCGGCCACCGGGTCCAGCCCGGACGAGACGTTGTAGGTGACCAGCCGCATCACACACCCGCCGGGAAGGTGTCGAGGGCGAGCATGGCGGCCCCCACCACACCGGCGTCGTCACCGAGCTCGGCGAGCAGGATCGGCGGCGCCGTCCGCCACCTCGACCCGACCAGGTGCGAGGCCATCGTCTCCTGCGCGGCCGGCTGCATCCAGCGGACCGCCGCCTCCGCCGCCCCGCCACCGAGCAGGATCACCTCCGGGTCGAGGACGTTCACGACGTTCGCCAGGGCCACCCCGAGCCAGGTGCCGGCCTCGCGCAGGACCTCGATGGCGACCTCGTCGCCGGTGCGGGCAGCGCCGGTGACATCCGGCCCCATGACCTGGTCCAGCTCGCGCAGGCTCGTCACCGTGGTCGGGTCGATCAGGCGGTCGCGGGCCAGCGCGCCGATGGCGGAGCCGGAGGCGTAGGCCTCGACGCAGCCGCGGTTCCCGCACGGGCAGGGCCGGCCGCCCTCGGAGACCACGATGTGGCCGAGCTCACCGGCGAACCCTCCCGCCCCGGTCACCAGCCTGCCGGCGACGACGACGCCGCCCCCGACCCCGGTCCCGAGCGTCACCAGCACCAGGTCGCGGTGGTCCCGGCCCGCACCGACGCGCTGCTCGCCGAGGGCGGCCACCGAGGCGTCGTTGGCGACCACCACCTCGGCGCCGGTGCCGTCCCGCAGCCGCGCGGCCAGCGGCAGGTCCCGGATCCCGATGTTCGGCCCGTAGCGGACCGTGCCGTCGGCGGTCACGAGCCCCGCGATACCCATGCCCACCGGGAGATCCGGACCATGCCGGGCCTGGACGTCGTGGATCAACTCGACCACCGTCGCGACCAGCGAGGTCGGGTCCTCCGCCGGGGTCGGCCGGCGGTCCCGGTCGACGATACGCCCGTCCGGCGTCACGACGGCCGCCCGCAGCTGCGTGCCTCCGATGTCGATACCCAGTGCACCGGTCATGCTCCGCCTCCGTCCTCGCCCGCCGTCCGATCGCTGTCGTCGCGCTCGAGGTCGATGCGCTGCAACCGATCGGACGGCTGGCGCGCCGCCTCCGGTCCGGGGTCGGGCGGCTCCATCAGGGCCCGTGCCGCCGCCGCGAGGTGCCGTGCCGCCTCGGTGAGGTGCTCGACCAGCTCCGGGCGCGTCTCCTCCAGGGTCCGGGCGAGGCTGCACAGCGGGCAGATGCCGCACAGCTCCGGCCGGTGCGGTGCCGGCGGTCCGGCCGCGTCGGCGCCGTCGTCCGTGTCGGCGCGGGAGCGCCGGGCGGTGCGGAACGCCTCGATGGGGTCGAGATCGTCCAGGGGCCCGGCCGCGTCCGGCGAGGCCCACCACGGTCGTGGCGTCCCGGTCACGGTCGCGCCACCGGAACCGGCTCCGCCACGAAGCGGACCTCGAGCACCCCGTCGGCCAGCCGTGCCCCGTCGACGCGACGTCGACGCAGCACCGCCGGGAGCGGCACGTTGCGGCGCCGGGCCCCGACGGTCACCTGCAGGTCGTCGCCGGCCCGCGACAGCGTCAGGTCGTCGTCGGTGGCGAAGGGCAGGGCGAGCCGCAGCACGTGCCGGCCGTCCTCCACCTCGACGCGGAGCGGTCGCTGCCGATGCAGCACCGCAGCCGGATCACGGGCACCGTAGGTCAGCTCGCCGAGGCGCAGCAGGGCCGTACCGCCGACGACCTCGTCCTCCAGGAGGGGCACCTCCAGCACCGGCACGGGCGCGAAGTCGCGCCGGGCCGTGGCCACGTGCTCGACGTGTCGTGCCCGCCACCGTTCCAGGTAGGGGGTGTCCACCGCCGGCGGCAGGATGCGGTTGACGATCACCGCGTCGATCCCGTAGCCGAACAACGACAGGGCGGTGGCGGTCCGGGTCGCCTCCGCCAGCACCAGCCGCTCCGGGTTGACCACGAGCCGGACCGTGCTGCGCGCGGTGTCGGTCAGCAACGCGTGGACCGCGGCGAGGTTGCCGTGCACGTCGCTGACGGCGTCCACCACCTCGGTGTCGGGGAGCGGCAGCAGGGAGCCGGCCGGTCCGCGCGTGCGCGCCAACGGGGCGACCGCGCGCTTGAGGGTGCGTCCCGGGCCCAGCACCCGGTCACCGTAGAACCGCAGCGCGTCCGGGAGGCTGAGCAGCTTGAGGGTCTCGGCCGTCGGCGCGCAGTCGACCACGACCAGGTCGTAGGCCCCGCTGGCGACCTGGTCGCGCAGGTCGAACAGGGCGAACAGCTCCTCGAGGCCGGGCAGGAGCACCAGCTCCTCGGCCACGACCTCATCGACCCCGCCCCAGGACAGCAGCGCGGCCAGGTAGGCGTGGACCTGCCCCCAGTGGCGTTCGAGGCGCCGCTGCGCATCGAGCTGCTGGGCGTGGACCTCCACGTCACCCACCGCGACGGGGACCGGCCGATCACCGAGCGGGGTCGCGAAGGCATCCGCGAGGGAGTGCGCCGCATCCGTCGAGGTGACCAGCACACGGGCGCCACGACGGGCTGCTGCCACGGCGGACGCCGCGGCGATCGAGGTCTTCCCGACGCCGCCCTTGCCGGTGAACAGGACCACGCGGGTCAGGGCCGTCTCCGGTGCCGGGGGTTGCTGCGCGCCTGCGAGGCTAGTGACTACGGGGGCCGGGTGTGCCATCAACGACCGCTCAGCAGCCGGGTAGCGCGCGCAGCTGGTAGCCCTGGTCGGTCAGCGCCGCCAGCAGCTGTGCCGTGGCGGCGACGGTCTGCTGCCGGTCCCGCCGACCATCGTGGAGCAGCACGACCGAGCCGGGACGCACGCGCGCGAGGACGTGGTCGACGATGGCGGTCGTCCCTGGGCGCTCCCAGTCGCGGGGATCCAGGTCCCACAGCACCATGCGAAGCCCGAGGTCCGTGACACGAGCCGTCACGGTGTCGTCGCGGTCACCGTAGGGCGGACGGAGGCAGGCCGGCCGCGTGCCGGTCGCCGCCGCGATCGCGTCCTGGGTGTCCACCACCTCGCGGGTGAGAGCGGCGGTCGACAGGCCCGGCAACCGCGCATGGGACCACGTGTGGTTCCCGATCGCGTGACCGTCGCCGACGATGCGGGCGGCGACGCCGGGGTGCTGGACCACCTCCGACCCGAGGACGAAGAAGGTCGCGCGGGCGCCGTAGGCGGCCAGGAGGTCGAGCACCTCCGGGGTGTAGGTGGGGTGCGGACCATCGTCGAAGGTGAGGTAGACCACCGCGCCCTCCCCGGTCGGACGTGGCGACGGGGCGGCCCCCGCCCGCAATCGACGCGAAGCGAGCGACGACGGCCGCGATGTCGGCACTGCGTTCGTAGTTGTCCCCCGTGTGCACGACGATGTCGAACACGTAGCGTTCGAGGCGCGGGCCGAACGTCTGCCTGATCGCACCCTTCAAGGCAGCACCCGCCAACGACAGCACGTGATCGCCCTTCATGCGGAAGCGCGGCACGGGGATGACGATCTGGAGGAACCGAACGCGCTTCTCGAAGGGGCGCATCATGTAGAGCTTGCGCTCGAGCTTCCAGGGCAGGAGCCCGTCGGGCTCGTACACG
>JBLRWQ010000002.1:0-96620 GCA_047921175.1 Nitriliruptoraceae bacterium
TCAGCCAGGACTCCATGGTCCCGAAGAGCACGTCGCCACGCTCGGCCTGCTCACGCAGGATCGGGTCCCGCGCCAGCATCCAGCGGACGGTGGGTCCGGAGAAGTAATCCATCAGTGGCAGGCCGCTCTTGGCCCGGAAGCGGTCATGCCCGCCGTCTGCGGCCAGCCGCTCGACGATCGACCGGGTGCGGGTGTCCTGCCAGGTGATGGCGTTGCCGACCGGCCGGCCGGTGCGCCGCTCCCACAGCAGGCAGGTCTCGCGCTGGTTCGCGATCCCCAGCGCCACGACCTGCTCCGCTGACGCCCCGGCCTGGGCGACCGCCTGCGGGACGACCCGCTCGACGTTGCGCCAGATCTCGACCGGGTCGTGCTCGACCCATCCGGGGCGGGGGAACAGCTGCGCATGCTCGCGCTGGGCCACCGAGACCAGCCGCCCGGCGTGGTCGAACAGGATGCAGCGGGTCGAGGTGGTGCCCTGGTCGATCGCGGCCACGTACCGTTCGGTCATCGGCTCACCCCCGCCGGCTCGCGAGCTCGCCGCTGATCGCTCGGGCGGTCTCCATCACGCGGATCGCGAGGCTGGGGCGGGGGTTGCGGCCCCCGTCGCAGATGCTGGTCGGTGCGCCGGTGATCGCCACCGCACCGACCACGACGCCACCGGGATCGCGGATCGGGGCGGCGATGCTGGCCTCCCCGGCGGTCAGCTCCTCGACATCGGCACCCCAGCCTCGGTCACGGACCAGGCTGAGCTGGGCGGCCAGTGCCCGGCCATCGGTCACCGTCCGCGAGGTATAGGGCTCCAGGGTCCGCTCGCGCAGTCGAGCACCCGCACCGGGAGCGAAGGCCAGCAGGGTCTTGCCGAGCGCGCAGGCGTGGGCCGGCAGCTGACGGCCGATCTCCAGCACCTGGACGCTGTCGTCGGGGCGGAAGACGTGGTGGACGACCGCGACCTGCTCCCCGTCGTGGAGCATGCCGAGGTGGACGGCTTCCCGTGTGCGGGACGCGAGCGTGTCGGTCCAGTTGATCGCGAGCGAGCGCAGCTCGTTCGGGTCGAGGGCATCGTCGCCGAGGCGCACCAGTTCGGTGCCGAGCCGGTAGCGACCGGTGCGTCGGTCCTGGTCGATGAACCCGACCCCGTGCAGGGTCCGGATGATCCCGTGCGCGGTGCCCTTGGGTAGCGACAGCGACGAGGCGATCTCCACGACCCCGAGCGGTCGACGGGCGATGGCGAGCAGGCGCAGCACCGCCGCCGCACGCTCGATCGACTGCACCGTCCCAGGCATGGGCGGCACGCTAGTGCCTCCCCCGCCCCGCTGGTCGGTGGACGCGTACGCTGCCGCACAGGCGACCCGCGGGGCGAGGCATGGTGCAGACGCAGGATCCGGGGAGCACGCCACCCCGTGCCGCCCCGCGACGTCCCCCGGTCCGGGTCGTGCTGGCCGATGACCACCCGGTCTGGCGCGACGGGGTCCGGGCCGACCTCGGGGCGCGCTTCGAGGTGGTGGCGGAGGCCGGGACGGCCGCCGAGGCCATCGCCGCGATCGCCGAGCACGAGCCGGACCTGGTGGTCTGCGACCTGCAGATGCCCGGTGGCGGGGGGTTGGCGGTGGCGAAAGCCTGCGCCGAACGGACCCGCATCGTGATCCTGACCGTCTCGGAGCAGGAGCGCGACCTCCTCGACGCGGTCGCGGCCGGGGCGGTCGGGTACCTGACCAAGGCGACCCCCGGCCCGGAGCTCCAGGCGCAGCTGCTCCGCGCCGCCGCGGGTGAGCCCGTCTTCTCGCCGTCGCTCGCCATGCTGGTGCTGGGCGAGTTCCGGCGCATGGCGCGTGAGGCGACGGGGTCCCAGCCGCTCACCGAGCGCGAGCGTGAGGTCCTCCAGCACGTCGCCCGGGGCTACACCTACCGGGAGGTTGGCGAGCAGCTCCACATCGCGCCGAAGACGGTGGAGAACCATGTCCGCAACATCCTGGACAAGCTCCACCTCTCCCGCCGGCAGGAGTTGATCCGCTACGCGGTCGAGCACGGCATCGAGTGAGGCCGGCCGCCGACGCCTGGGGACCCCCTGGGGTCGGGTAGGGGCCGGCCCCGATGGTCGCGCGGGCCCGGTGCGCGCAGCCTGGAGGTGAGCCGCTGCTGCCAGGAGCCGACGATGCGTCCGACGAGCCTCCCCACCCCCACGAGCCGCCCGACCCCGCCACCACCGCCCCGACCGGTCCCGCCGGTCGCCGACGGACCACCACCACCATCACCGTCCCGGGCCGCGGACCCACCACCACCGCCCGGGTGGCCGGTGACGCCGCCAGCAGCGCGGAACCGTGCACCGCTGGCCGCGTGGGTGGCCGGGCTCGGCGCCCTGCTGCTGTTGGCTGCTGCCGCCACGTTCCTCGCCGTGAGCTGGGACGCGCTCGGTGCGACCGCCCGCATCGCGATCGTCGCCGGGCTGACCGCGTCGGCCATCGTCGGTGGTGACCGGCTGCGCCACACCCTGCCGGTGGTCGGGGCCGTGGTGTTCCACCTCGGTGCGCTGTTGCTGCCGGTGGACGCCCTCGGGCTCGTGCTCCAGCTCGACGGACCCGTGTGGCTGCGCTGGGTCGCGGCCGGGGCCACCGCCGTCGTCGCACTCCCGCTGCTGGCCGTCGCCGGCCGTGCGCCGGTGCTGGCCGGGCTCGGCCTGGCGGGGGTGCCGGTGCTGGCCACCGGGGTGGCGCTGGCCGGGGGGCCGGGGCCGGCGGTCGTGGTCGCGCTCGCGGGCCTGGCCCTGCTGCCGCTGGCCGGATGCACCGTGCCACCGGCGCTGGCGCCGGTCGTCACGCTCGGCAGCGTCGTCCTGCCGGTCGCCGCGGTGGTGCTCGGGCTAGCGGCGGAGCTGCTGGCCGCACTGCCGGCCGCCGGGGTCAGCGCCACCGCGGCCGAGGCCGGCTGGGTCGCCGGCTGGCAGGTGCGCGCGCTCGTCGCCGTGCTGGTCGTCGTCAGCCTGGGCGTGCGCGCGCGGCGCGGCGAGCCGTGGCTGGTCGCGGTCGCGATCGCCACGGCGGTCCTCGCCCTGCTGCACCTGGTGCTGCCCGAGGCCACCCCCCGGGCCGTGCGCCTGTGGACACCCACCTTCGTCTGGCTCGCGTTGGAGGCTGCGGCGCTGGCGGTGCGGCGCCGCGAGCCGGGCGGGACGGGGCTTCGGGCCGCCACGCTGGTCGCCGAGGTGGTGGGCCTGCCGGTCGCGCTGCTGGCCGCCTCGGTGGTCCTCGAGGAGCCGCTGCGCTGGTGGCAGACCGACACCGTCCTGGCCGGGGTGGTGGCCATCGCCGCCGCTGCCTGGGTCCTCGCGAGCCTGCGGTTGGAGCGTGACCGACGCACCGGGTCGCCCTCGATCCCCGCCGGGCTGCTGCCGGCCCTGCTGGTCGTGGCCGCCTGGCACGTGATCGCGGGCATCGTCCTGTCCGGTGCGGGCACCGAGGTGGTGGTCGTGACCGCCGGCGTGCTGGCGTTGCTGCCGGCCGTGCTCCGCAGCCCGCGTCGCCGCGCGGCGCTGCCGCTCGGGCAGCTGGTCGGTGACCTGCTCGCCACCGCGGCGTTGCTGCTGGCGGCGGCGGGTCCCGCGGCGGGGGAGCGGATCGCGGTGCTGGTCGCCGTGCTCGCCCCGGCCGCCGTGCTGCCGCTGCTCCATCCGCTGGCGGCCCGCGCCGGGCGGACGCCCCGGTTCGTGACGGGTGCCGCCGCGCTCCTGCTGGTGGCGACCGTCGGCGAGCTGGCGTCGATGGGGCTGCGGGCTGCCGGGCTGCCCGTCGGGCTGACCGCCCTGGTGGTCGGTGCGACGGCCGTCGCTCTGGCACAGGTCGTGGCCCCGGTCCGGGTCGTGGCCGGAGCGGCCCGGCTCGTGGGTGCCGCCGCCGCCGTGACCGCGAGCCTGCCGCCCGGGTGGGGGCAGGCCGACCGCTGGCTGGTCGCCGCGGACGACGTCCGCCTGGTCCAGACCCTCGGGCTCGACAGCGGCGCACTGCTGCCGGTGCTGGTGCTCGGCACCCTGCTCGCCCTCGACGCGATCGTCGACCGCGGACCGTTGGCCATCGCAGGCACGGCCCTGGTCGGGCTGCGCGCGGTCACGGTCGTCTCGCTGGCCCTGGGTGTCGATCTCGAGGTGACCGGGGCGGGGCTCCTCGCCCTCGGGATCACGGCCGCGACCCTGGCCGCGCTCGGGCGTCGGGGGCTGCAGGCACCCGCGACGAGCGCGGCTGCGGCGCTGGCCATCGGGGCGATCCCGCTCGGCTGGGCGCTGCTCGGCGACGCGGCGCTGCTGCGTGCCCTGGCGTTGCTCACGGCCGGGGTGCTGCTGCTCGTGGCAGGGCTCGTCGCGCGCCGCCTCGGCCTCGCCCACATCGGCGCGGCGGTGGCCACCGGGGGCACCTGGTCGCTGCTGTTCGAGCTCGACGTGTCGGCGCTGGACGTGTGGTTGCTGCCGGTCGCGGTGCAGGTGCTGCTGGCCGGCGTGTCGGCGCGGCGGAGCGGACCGACCTCCTCGTGGGTCGCCGAGGCCCCGGCGGTCGCCCTGGTCGGCGTGCCGGCGGTGCTGGAGCGCCTGACCGGAGGTCCGGGCTGGCACGGGCTGCTGGCCGGGCTGGTCGGGATCGCGGCCGTGGTGGCCGGTGGCCGGCTGGCACGACGGGGACCGCTGGTCGTCGGCGCGGTCGTGCTGGTCGCGATCGTGGCGGTCGAGACGTTGACGGTGGTCGCCGGGCTGCCGACCTGGGCCTGGCTCACCCTCGGTGGGCTCGTGCTGCTCGTGGCCGCCGCCTCGATCGAGCGGCTCGGGCAGAGCCCGGCCGAGGCAGCCCGGCGGGTCGCTGCCGGGCTGCGCGATCCGGATCCGGTCTGACCAGGTTGTCCACAGTGGGCGCATCCGTCCGCCCGCTGTCGCAGCCCGCACGTAGGGTCGTGTTGTGGGAGGAAGGGGCCTGCTGTACCGTTCGAGGGTCCGCGCGGGGCCATCACGGCTCCGCGCGCCGTTCGTCACCGCTGGGCCACCTCGGCCCGACGTCACCGGACGGGCACGGATCCGACCGAGGGACGTGTCCGATCGCACACCCGGGAGCCCCGGGCCGCGGTCAGCGCACCCCTCGACGACCGGTCCTGAGGACGCACCCCTGTCCCTGACGACGATCGCTGCGCACCGCGCGCGGTGGTCGTGACCGCGGGGACCACCGAGCCGGCAGGACGCCGTGAGGCATCCGGGCCGGTCCGCACCGCGCACCGCGCGGGGCGGCGCGACCAGAGGAGGTGCACATGCGCCGCTACGAGATGATGCTGCTGCTGACCGACCGCCTGGAGGAGGAGGCCGCGAAGGCGGCCTTCGACAAGGCCAAGACGATCCTCGCCGACCAGGGCGGGAACCTCCTCGAGGAGGCGTGGTGGGGCAAGCGCAAGCTCGCGTACGAGATCGACAAGCGTGACCACGGCTTCTACGGCGTCCTCGACTTCGAGGCGACGTCGGAGACGGTCAACGAGCTCGAGCGTCAGCTGAAGATCTCCGACGACGTGGTCCGGTTCAAGACGGTCCGTCCGGAGATCCGGGTGCGGTCCGCCTAGGGCTCGCGCTGCACGGCCCCGTCCTCCCACGACGGCCCGTACCGCGACCGCGACGACCCGGAAGGATCGCCCATGGCGTTCGAGTCCAACTTCATCACCTTCATCGGGAACCTGACCGACGACCCCGATCTGCGCTTCACGCAGAACGGTGCGCCCGTCGCCTCGTTCCGGGTGGCCTCCAACCGCCGGTTCACCGACCGTGCCGGCAACCAGCAGGAGGAGACCACCTTCCTCAGCGTCAACTGCTGGCGCGACCTGGCGGAGAACACCGCGGAGTCGCTCAAGAAGGGCGACCGCGTCGTCGTGATCGGCCGGGTGCGCGTCCGCAGCTACGAGAACCGCGAGGGGCAGACCGTCTGGACCACGGAGATCGAGGCGGACGAGATCGCCCCGAGCCTGCGCTGGGCCCGAGCGGAGGTGTCACGCACCTCCGGCGGCGGCTCCGGCAGCGCGTCCACCGGGTCCTCCACGCCGCCGCCCCCGTCCGACGACGACGTCCCGTTCTGATCGTTGGTGGTCCGGGCCAGCCGGCCCGGACCACGCCCCACCTCCATCCCCGACCCCACCGGCGCCGGCGGACCACCGCCGGCCGCGCCCCGACCGAGGAGCACGTCCATGCCGCCCCGCAGCGCATCCAAGCCCAAGGACCGCAACAAGCCCCGCAAGCCGAAGCCCTGTCCGTTCTGCACCCAGGGCATCGAGTACATCGACTACAAGGATCTGTCCACCCTCAAGCCGTTCCTGAACGAACGCGCGAAGATCAAGGCACGCCGTACCAGCGGCGTCTGCGCCAAGGACCAGAAGCAGCTCGCCGCGGCGGTCAAGAACGCCCGCGAGATGGCGCTGATCCCCTACACGACCCGCTGACGGAGGACGACCGATGAAGCTGATCCTCAAGAGCGAGGTCGACAACCTCGGCCTGGCGGGTGACGTCGTCGACGTCGCCGACGGCTACGGCCGCAACTACCTCCTGCCCCGGGGCCTGGCGATGCTCGCCACCCCGGGCGCGATGAAGGAGGCGGAGGCGCTGATCCGGGCGCGCAAGGCCAAGGAGGCCAAGACCCTCGACGGTGCCAAGGCCTCCAAGGACGCGCTCGAGGCACGCACGCTGCGGATCCCGGTGCGTGTCGACGACCGGGGCGGGCTGTACGGCTCGGTCACCGCGAACGACGTGCAGCGGGTGCTGAAGGAGCGTGGGCACGACGTCCCGCGCAAGCGCATCGAGCTGAAGGGCTCCATCAAGGAGATCGGCCGCTACGAGGTGCCGGTCCACGTCCACCCGCAGGTCAGCGCGCTCGTGACCGTCGAGGTGGTCGACCAGGAAGGGCGTCTCTCCCGCGACGCCGGTGGCGCCCTCGTCGATGCCGAGGCCGTCGCGGCTGCGGCCGCGGCTGCCGCCGCAGGGACGGACACCGATGCCGACGCCCTGGCCGAGGAGGCGCTGCAGGCGGCCGAGGAGTTCGAGCAGCAGCAGGCGGAGCTCGAGGAGGCGGAGCTCGAAGCCGCTGACGAGCAGCCTGCGGACCCCACCGCGACCGATGACGAGGCGCCCGCGAAGGGCTGAGGGAGGTCCACCATCATGGTCGGCGTCACCCGCGTGACCGACGCCCCATGAGCGGCACCTTCCCCCCGCCACCCGGCGAGCCGCCAGCGTCCGACGACCCCGCATCCACCGGTGCCGGGGGACGTGGCTACGAGCGCGTCCCCCCGCACTCGTTGGACGCGGAGGTCTCCGTCCTCGGCGCCTCGCTGCTGACCCGCGCGGCCGCGTCCGACACGGTCGAGCTGCTCGCGGCCGAGGACTTCTACCGCAACGCCCATCGGGTCGTCTTCGAGGCCGTCCAGGAGCTGACCCGCCAGGGTGAGCCCGTCGACACCGTCACGGTCACCGACTGGTTGGCCCGCCGCGACCGCCTCGACGAGGTCGGGGGTGCTGCGGCGCTGCACGACCTGACGATGGCGGTCCCGACCGCCGCCAACGCCGCCTACTACGCCCGGATCGTGCGGGACAAGGCGCTGCTGCGTCGCCTCATCGACGCCGGAACCGCCGTGACGCGGCTCGGCTACGAGGCCACCGACGACGCCCGCAGCGTCGTGGACCGGGCCGAGTCGCTCGTCTACGACGTCGCCCAGACCACCACGACCAGCGAGTACCAGCGTCTCGGGGAGCTGCTGAACCACTCCTTCGAGCAGATCGAGGCACTGGCGGAGCGGGGCTCGGAGGTCACGGGCCTGGCCACCGGCTTCGATGACCTCGACCGGTTGACGGCCGGCCTCCAGCCGCAGAACCTCGTGATCCTCGCTGCGCGTCCGGCGATGGGCAAGAGCTCGCTTGCACTCGCGGTCTGCCACTTCGTGACCGCGCGCCTGTCACGGCCGGCCATGCTGTTCAGCCTGGAGATGTCCAAGCTGGAGATCGTCAACCGGCTGCTGTCCTCCGAGGCACGCATCGACTCCTCGCGACTGCGGACCGGGCGGCTGGAGGACACCGACTGGCGCAAGCTCGGCGATGCCCTGGGGGCCCTGGCCGATGCGCCCTTCTTCATCGACGACACCCCGTCGATCACGCTCATGGAGATCCGCGCCAAGGCCCGCCGGCTCAAGCAGAAGCACGGTCTCGACCTGGTCGTGGTCGACTACCTGCAGCTGATGCAGTCCCACCGGCGGGTCGACTCCCGCCAGCAGGAGGTCGCGGAGATCTCCCGGGGACTCAAGATGCTGGCCAAGGAGCTCGACGTCCCGGTGATCGCCCTCTCCCAGCTCTCCCGTCAGCCGGAGTCGCGCACCGACAAGCGTCCCCAGCTCGCCGACCTCCGTGAGAGTGGCTGCCTCACCCGAGGCACCCGCCTGTGGCGCGCGGACACGGGGCGACCGACGACCTTCGGTGCGCTGCTCGAGGAGCAGAGCGACGACGTCGAGGTGTGGGCGCTCGATGAGCGCGGGCGCATGGTCGCGGGCAGGGTCACCAACGTGTTCCCCTCCGGCATCAAGCCGGTCTACCGCGTCCGACTCCGCTCCGGCGCGGTCGTCGAGGCCACCGCCAACCACCCGTTCCGGACCCTCGACGGCTGGGAGGCCCTCGGTTCGCTCGAGGTCGGGTCTCGCGTCGCGACCGCCCGATCGGTGCCCGCGCCGCGCACCCCGACCCCGATGGATCCGGACGAGCTCGTGCTGCTCGCCCACCTGATCGGCGAAGGGACGCTGGCGCGTCGCCAGCCCCTCCACTACACCAGCGCGGACCCCGACAACCTGGCCGCGGTCCGTGACGCGGCGGAACGACGGTTCAACGTCACCGCGGTCCCGCGCCCGGACGGGCGCTCCGGGGTGACCACGCAGCTGTATCTCCCGGCGCCGTTCCACCTCACCCAGGGCCGTCGGAACCCGATGGCGGTCTGGCTGGACGACCTCGGGCTCTGGGGTTGCCGGTCGTGGGAGAAGCGCCTGCCTGACGAGGTCTTCGCGTTGGGTGACGACCAGCTCCGCACGTTCCTCCATCACCTGTGGGCCACGGATGGCTGCGTCCACGTCCGTGAGCGGGCGGGTGCCGCCGCCGTGGTGAGCCTGTACTACGCCTCGAGCAGCCCTGACCTGGCGCAGGACCTGCTGCTCCTGCTGCGGCGGGTCGGGATCGTCGCGACGCTCCGGAACGTTCCGGGTCGGGATGGAGGCCGTGACGGCTACCAGGTCTGGATCCACGGCGCGCCGGCGCAACGGCGTTTCCTCGCGGACGTCGGTGTTCACGGTGCCCGTGGTGCCATCGCTGCACGGGCGCTGGAGGTGCTCGAGGGGCGTCGCAGCAACCCGAACGTCGGTGTGCTCCCCATCGGAACCTGGGATGCCATCACGACCCGCCGGACGGAACGGGCTCTCAGCGATCGCGCGTTCCAGGCCGCCCTGGGGGGTTCCGACTGCGGCACGACCCTGCTCAAGAGCGCGCCCCCACGGGAGCGGCTCGCCCGGATCGCCGAGGTGCTGGACGCGGACGAACTCCGCCGGCTCGCGACCGACGACCTGTTCTGGGACGAGATCGTTGCGATCGAGCCGATGGGCCCGCAGCCGGTCTTCGACGCGACGGTGGCCGAACACCACAGCTTCGTGGCCGAGGGCGTCGTCCTGCACAACTCGATCGAGCAGGATGCGGACATCGTCGGCTTCATCTACCGCGACGAGGTCTACGACGAGGACAGCCCCGACAAGGGCATCGCGGAGCTGATCATCGCCAAGCACCGCAACGGTGCCACCGGCGTCGTCAAGCTGGCGTTCCTCGACCACCTGACCAAGTTCGCGAACCTCGCCCGCGGCCCCCGGGGCTCCACCGGCGGTGGCGGTGGCGGCGGGCAGCCACCACCACCGACGCCCATCTGAACCGGGCGCGCCGCGCGTGTACCGTCGTGGTCCGAGGAGGCTCGCGATGGTCACCTGGCTCACCGGACGGCTGCTGGTCGCCGCGCCCGCGCTGGACGACCCGAACTTCGAGCGCGCCGTCGTCCTGATCCTCGACCACGACGAGGACGGCGCGATCGGGGTCGTGCTCAACCGCGCATCTGCCGTGCCGGTGCGGGACACGATCGCGGACTGGGCCGAGCTCGCGGCTGTCCCCCCGGTGGTCTTCGGCGGTGGGCCGGTCGAGCCGACCGCCGTCGTGGCGCTCGGGGTCGCCACCTCGGTGGCCACGCCGGACACCGGGACGGCGATCCTCGGGCGGATCCGCCTCGTGGACCTCGACCAGGACCCGACCCTGGCTGCCGGCGAGCTGGAGCGGGTGCGGATCTTCGCCGGCTACGCCGGCTGGGCACCCGAGCAGCTCGAGGACGAGATCGCCCAGGGCGCGTGGTTCGCCGTGGATGCCATGCCGGGGGACGTCTTCACCGAGGAGCCCGCCGGGCTGTGGCACGCGGTGCTGCGACGTCAACCCGGGGAGCTCCGCCTGCTCGCGACCTTCCCCGCGGACCCGACCCTGAACTGAGGCTCACGCGCCGGCGTCGACGGGCTCCCCGGGGTCGGCGCAGTGGAACGGATCGTCTCCCAGGGCGCCGTGGTAGGTGTAGCGCTCGCCGCCGGCCTCGAGCACGATGCGGTAGCCCTCGACCAGCGCCTGGGTGTACATCGTGTCCGGCTCCGGGCAGCCGAGCGACCCGTCGGGCCAGGTCACCAGCTCGAAGCCGGCGACGGTCACGTCGTCCGCCGCCACCCCGGCCCGGTCGGCCGCGTCGGCGGTCGCGATCGTGATCTCGCGGCTGTCGCTGCCGCCGGCGGTGTCGTCATCGGCGGCATCGTCGTCGGCGGGTGGCTCGTCGTCGGCCTCGTCCTCGCCGATCGGGTCGTCGATGGGGGGCTGCTCCAGCACCGGGTCCTCCGGCTCGCCGCAGGCCGCGAGCGCCAGGGCCAGGACGAGGCTGAGGGCGAACAGGGGCAGGGGGTTGCGTCGCATCGGACCCTCCTCGGTGACCTGCGGCAGGTTTGCCGCGCCGGCCGGCGATGGCCGCTCGGGAGGGTGGGACGTCGCCACCTCGGTCCGGGTTCCGAGGTGGCGACGTGGGTCAGCGGGTGGCCAGCGCCTTGAGGGAGCGTTCCAGTCCCTGCACGGCTTTGGCCGCGACGCGGCGGAAGCCCACACCCAACGCCGGGTCGAACAGCATCCCCGGCCCGCGCAGGCGGAACATCGCGCTCCAGGTCACCTCGGTGCCGTCACCGCTGGGCGCGAAGCGCACGTCGTCCTCGCCCTCGTGCAGCAGACCCTCCGTGTGCAGCACGACCCGGTGGGGCCGCTCGTAGTGGGTGATCTCGTACACCAACGGGACGCTGGCCAGGCCGATCTTGGACTGGACCTGGAAGCGCGAGCCGACCCCGAGCGGCCCGTCGTCCAGGCGCCGCGCGGCGGTGATGCCGGGGTCCCACGACTCGGTGGTCGTGAAGTCGGCCACGTGGTCGAAGGCCTGCTCGGGGGTGATCGGGACCTGCAGGGGCTCACGGATGCGGGCCATGGGGCGCTCCTCTCGGGAGATCGGGACGGTGTCGGCTCCTCAGCCCACCTTCGCACCCCGGCTGGCGGGTGGACGGGGGGCGGCCCGTACACTCGGTCCTGGCCGCGCACGACGAGCAGGAGCCCGAGGAGGCCCCGGCGATGGGTGAGACGTCCTGGGCGTTCCTGCTGGTGGGAAGCTTCGCCGCCGTGGGCGCGGCCATGGCGGTCGGCACGGCTGCCGCCCTGGTCCGCTACCACCGCACCGGCGAGCTTCCCGGAGCGGACGGCGACGCCGAGGTGGTCCCCGGCCGTCGGCTCGCCGCGCTCTACGCCCGCGTGGTGGTCGGGGTCGTGCTGACCATCATCGGGATCGTCGCGATCGACCGCGCCGGGATCCTGTAGCCCGTCCGGTGCGGCGGACGGCTCACGTGCCGGCTAGCGTCCCGACCGGAACGTTCCGGCCGGGTTCGTTCCGATCCCGCCTGGGAGGGTCGACGTGGAGCGCGACATCTTCACCGAGGAGCACGACGGCTTCCGGGACCTGGTCGCCCGGTTCGTGGCCGACGAGGTGGTGCCCTACCACGACCAGTGGGAGCGGGACGGCATGGTGCCGCGCGAGCTGTGGACCAAGGCCGGCGCGCTCGGGCTGCTGTGCACCGACGTGCCCACCGAGTACGGCGGCGGTGGGGTGCCGGACTTCCGGTACAACGTGATCGTGACCGAGGAGCTCGCGAAGGTCGGCGCGTCCGGGGTCGGGTTCCCGCTCCACAACGACGTCATCGTCCCGTACCTGCTCGCCCATGCCAGCGAGGAGCAGAAGCAGCGCTGGCTGCCCCCGATGGCCAGCGGTGAGGTCATCACCGCGATCGCCATGACCGAGCCGGGGACCGGCTCCGACCTGGCGGCCATGTCGACCTCCGCGATCCGGCAGGACGACGGCTCCTACCTGCTCAACGGTGCCAAGACCTTCATCACCAACGGCATCCAGGCCGACCTGGTGATCGTCTGCGCCAAGACCGACCCGGCCTCCGCGCACGCCGGCATCAGCCTGCTCGTGGTCGAGCGCGGGATGGAGGGCTTCGAGCGCGGCCGCAAGCTCGACAAGATCGGGATGCACGCCCAGGACACCGCCGAGCTGTTCTTCACCGACGTGCGGGTCGCGGCCGACAACCTGCTCGGGGACGAGGGCCAGGGGTTCCTCTACCTCATGCAGGCCCTGCCCCAGGAGCGGCTCGGCATCGGCATCGCCGCGATCGCCGGAGCGCGGGCGGCCCTGGACACCACGCTCGCCTACGCCAAGGAGCGTCAGGCCTTCGGGCGGCCCATCGGGTCGTTCCAGCACTCGCGCTTCACCCTCGCGGAGCTGCACACCAAGGTCACGATCGGCCAGCAGTTCGCCGACCGGTGCACGATGCTGCACAACGAGGGCCGGCTCACCGTCGAGGACGCCGCCATGGCGAAGTGGTGGCTGACGGACCTGCTCGGCGAGGTGGTCGACGCCTGCGTCCAGCTCCACGGCGGGTACGGCTACATGCGTGAGTACGGGATCGCCCGCGCCTACGTCGACGCACGGGTCCAGCGCATCTACGGCGGCACGAACGAGATCATGAAGGAGATCATCGGGCGCGGCATGGGGGTCTGAGGGGGTCTGGGGAATAGGCGTGGGTGAGGTCGCGTTCCCCCCACCGAGCGCGACCTGACCGATCCGACCCCTGGAGGGCTCCCATGGCGACCACCGTCGACCTGACCGCTGACGACTTCCGTGACACCATCGAGGACAACGACATCGTCCTCGTCGACTTCTGGGCCGACTGGTGCGGCCCGTGCAAGATGTTCGCCCCGATCTACGCCGACGCGGCCGCGGAGCACGAGGACGTCGTGTTCGCCAAGGTCGACACCGAGGCGCAGCAGGAGCTGGCGGCGGCGTTCCAGATCCGCTCCATCCCGACGCTGATGGCCTTCCGCGACAACGTCCTGATCTTCAACCAGGCGGGCGCGCTCCCGAAGGAGTCGCTGCTGGACCTGGTCGGGCAGATCAAGGCGCTGGACATGGACGAGGTCCACAAGCAGATCGCCGAGGCCGAGCAGCAGCAGAAGGCCGGCTGAGCGATACGTCCGCCGCTGCGACGGCGCACGACCTTGCACGACCGAGGCCGCGGGCGGTGATGCCCGCGGCCGTCGGCGTTCATGCCTGGACGCGCGCCATCCCGCGCTCCACCGCGTCGATGAGGTAGGGGCGGAGCTCCCCCGGGGCCACGATGTGGTCCACCGAGCCGACCTGCCGGGCCCGCTCGATCGAGTGGACCGCGTCGAACGCGGCGGCGACCTCGCCGAGCTTCTCCGAGCGGACCTCGGTGCGCACGCGGGCGAGCTCCGCGCGGAGGGCCCCCTGGTGGGCCGCCTCCTGGGTCGCGATCCGCTCCCGCAGCCCCGCGACGCGCGGATCCGCGTCGGTGCGCCGGTTGACCTCGCCGGCGAACACCACCGCCGCGGCGGGCGGGCCGCCGATCACCGAGGCGAAGCTGCCCTCCACCGCGGCGACCTCGAGGTGGTCGTGCAGGGCCTTGGAGAACACCACGAACGCGCCGCCGTGGTAGCGGGAGATGACGCAGAACACCACGGGGCCGTCGAAGTTCACGATGGCCCGGCCGATCTCCGCCCCCAGCTCGAGCTGCAGCTCCCGGAGCGACTCCGGGGAGCCGTCGAACCCGGACAGGTTCGCCAGCACCACCAGCGGCCGGATCCCGCTGGCCGCGTTGACGGCCCGGGCGACCTTCTTCGAGGCGCGCGGGAACAGGGTGCCGGCGGTCCAGCCCTCGGGGCCGTCCGCAGGCAGGGGCCCGCGTCGGGGGAGCGGCCGGGACTCGATGCCCAGCAGGGTGACCGGATGCCCGCCGAGGTGGGCATCGGTGACGACCGCCACCTCGGCATCCGCCATGTCCTGCCAGCGCTCCAGCGGCTCGTGGTCGAGGTCGGCGACCGCGCGTAGCACCGTGCGGATGTCGAAGGGCTTCTTGCGGCCGGGGTTGCTCCGCTCGTCGAAGATCTCCCCCACGGTGGCGAAGTCCAGCCCATCGACCTGGTGGGGGTAGCCGCGCACGTCGCGGTCGCGCGGGTCGGTGGTCGGGGCGGGACGCGGGAAGCGCTCGCCGGGGGCGCGGTAGCTATGCGCGTAGTGGGAGAACAGCACCTCGATCGCGCCGGCGAGGTCCGGCGCCCAGTGCTGGGCCTGCCCGTTCGGGCCCATGACCCGGTCGTAGCCGCCGATGCCGAAGTTGTCCTCGGCGGACACCCCCCCGGAGTAGTCGAGCGCCTGCTTGCCGGTCAGCACCATGGCGCTGTCGGGGGTCATGACCAGGATGCCCTTGGTGTGCATCAGCATCGTGGCCTCGGCGTTCCAGTACGGCTGGGCGCCGACGTTGATGCCGGCGACGACCACGTGGATCTCCCCGCCGGCTTGCGTGAAGGTGATGATGCGGCGCAACACACGGGCGACCCCGTCCATGTTCTCCGTGCCGGAGTCCATCGCGATACGCGCCCCGGAGGAGACCGCGAACCACTCGACGGGGAGCCCGCGCGCCTCGGCGAGGTCGATCGCGGCGGTGATCAGGTCGCACTCCAGGGTCGCGATCGACCCGAGCCCCTTGGTGGGATCGCCGAACAGGGCGACGCGGGTCATGCCCTCGGGGTAGCGGTCGGTCCGGGTGGTCACGAGGCCGACGACGATCCCGGCCCGGTTGCGGCCGTAGGGTCGGTCCACCGGGACCAGCTGGCCGTGCTCGTCGAGGTCGAGCTCCACGAAGCCGCTCGGATCCTCCTCCATCGTCCCCGGCGCGCTCCGGTCGCGGGTGAGCAGGGGGATCAGCTCGTACGGGTACACGCTGCCGCGGCGGCGGGCCTTGATGACCTGCTGGGCGACCTCGTCGAACGGCTGGAGCGGGGCGGTCGGTGGCTCGGTGACCCGCAGCGTGAAGCCCTGGCCGGGTGGCCGCGACATGCGGACCACCACCTCGGTCGGCGTCATGCCGGGCAGCGCCAGGGTGGCCTGGACGGTGACCTGCTCGAGCCCGAGCCCCTCGGTGGTCGGGGCCAGCGCACGCACCACCGGCTCGAGCTCCTCGACCGGCACGGTCACCGGTGGCCACACGTGCAGCATGACCCGGTTCCAGTCGGGGGCCCGGCCGGGGCTCGATGCCCGTGCCCGGCGCAGGTCGTCGAGGCTGCTGGCGAGCACCTGCTCGAGCTCCGGCAGGCCCACGGCCCGACCGTCGGGGTCGCGCACCGGGGTGAGGTCGCGCACCTCGGCGACCACGAACAGCCGTTCGTCGTCGGGGTTGTCGTGCGCGGTGGCGTGGAACAGGTAGGTGTTGTCCGAGGACGGCAGCCGGGTCATGGCGAAGTGCTCGAACCGCCACAGGTCGAGCCGGCCGGCGATCAGCGGGTGGATCCCGCGCAGGTGGCGGCGTTCCCGGAAGCGTCCCGTCTCGTCGCGCCGGAAGGTGAGGTGCTCGACCGACGGTCGCTCGGGCCCGTCGGGGTCGTCGCCGGGCGCGACGGTCAGCGACAGGGTCACCCGCCGGAGCGCCGCCGGCAGGCGTGCGTCGTCGAGGTCGGCCTCGAGCCCCGCGGCCAACAGGTCGAGCTCCGTCGGCGCGTCCGGCCAGGCCACGTAGACGTCGGCGACGACCCCGGCGCCGGCACGGGCCGGGTCGACGTCGACGGCCAGCGAGGCGGTGGCCTGCAGCGAGTCGGACAGGTCGTCGGCGGTGGCGGCCAGCGCGATGACCCGACCCTGCCCGCGGGGGTCGACGAAGTCGGCGACCACGGCCTGGCCGCCGGCGACCTCCACCGTCCGCACCGTGTCGAGGTCGCGCGTGCGGTAGTAGCGCCGGGTCAGGACCTCGAGCAGGGGCCCGAGCTGGTCGCGGGTGACCGCCGGGTCCTCGAGCAGCCCCAGCAACGGCTCGGAGGTGTCGATCAGCTCCCGGATGCGGTGTTCCCGGTCGGCCAGGTCCGGGTCGGCGGCCAGCGCGGTGAGGTGGGTCCGAGCCCGGGCATGGACCTCGTCGCGGCGGGCGGCCAGGCGGGGCTGGTCGAAGCAGCGGTAGCGGACGCGTCGGGCCAGGTCCCCGACGACGGGCTGGCGGGCCTGGGTCGCGCGGATCAGGCGGTCCAGGGTGTCACGCAGCTCGTCGCCGAGCTCGCCCGCGGGCACGGTCGGGGTGCGCAGGCGCCGGTCGAGCAGCGCGAGCACGACCGGGAGCTGCTCGCTGCCACGCCGCTGCGCGAGGTAGAGCCGGAACAGGGCCTCGTCGAGCTCCGGCGTGCGGTCCAGCGAGGTCACCCCGTAGTGGGCCAGCGCCCGCTCCAACCGGGCGACGAAGGTCGCCGGGAGGGCGTCGGGATCGAAGGTGCGCAGGAACGCGTGCAGGTGCTCGGTGGCGGCCCGCTGCTCCTCGCGGTCCTCGTCGTCGCCGAGACGGCGGTTGCGGGACAGGGCGGCGACGTCGGCGTGGACCCGCAGGACGTCGAGCTCGGCGCGCAGCACCTCGGCGGGGACCTCACGCCCGTTGGGCTCGAGCGCGGCGAGCAGGTCGCGGACCGTGTCGGCGGGCACGTCGAACCCGAGCACCCCGCGCTTCAGCCCGTCCAGGACGGTGAGGTGATCGCGTTCCGCCGTGGGGCGGTCACGGTGGAGGCGCTCGAAGCTCACCGGCTCGCCGCTGACCACCTCGGTGCCGTCGCCGAGCGGCTCGAGCCGGAGCAGCGGCTGGCCCGCGTCCAGCTGCACGTTCCCGCCCGCCAGCAGCTCCACGACCCGGCCCGCGAAGGGCGCGGTCAGGGGCGTCTCCATCTTCATGCTCTCGAGCACGGCCACGGTCTGGCCGGCCGCCACCGTCTCACCCGGCGTGACCGTGATGGCGACGACGACCGAGGGGCTCGGGGCGCGCAGCAGCCCGGCGTCGTCCTGGGAGACGCGGTGCGGAACGCCGTCCACCTCGATGCGCTGGTCGGCGCCCTGCCGGATCGCGACGACCCGGAAGCGCTGCCCCTCGACCGTGAGCCGGCGCTCGTGGCGGCGCAGCGGCTCCACCTCGGCGAGCACCCGGACCCCGTCGGTGGCGACGAGGTAGCGGCCCGGCCCGGTGCAGGACACCTCGAGGCGGTAGGCGACGCCGTCCGCACGCAGGTCCACGACCCGGGGCAGCTCCGGGTCCAGGTGCGGGCGGCCCCGGGCGGCGGACTGGAAGAAGCGGCCCCGGTCGACGGCGGAGGCCTCGTCGTAGGCATCGACCGCGGCGGCGACCAGGGCCACGTCGGTGCGGGTCGTGAAGCGGTAGCCGCCGTCGGCGGTGCGGCGGTCCAGCCAGCCGGTGTCGATGCGGCCGGCCAGCACGTCGTCGTCCTGGAGCAGGTCGAGCAGGAAGGCCCGGTTCGTGGTGCCACCGTCGACCAGCACGGTGGTCTGCGCGAGCGCCCGGCGCAGCCGGCGGATCGCGGTCGCGCGGTCCGGGCCGTGAGCGAGGATCTTGGCCACCATCGAGTCGTACTCGGGCGGGATGCGGTCGCCCTCCGCGACGCCGGTGTCGACCCGGATCCCGGGGCCGGCGGGCAGCTGCAGCAGGGCGATCCGGCCGGGGGCGGGCGCGAAGCCGCGCTCCGGGTCCTCGGCGTTGAGCCGGACCTCGATCGCGTGGCCGGCGGTGGCGGGCGGTTGCTCGGTCGGGAGCCGCTCGCCGGCCGCGATCCTGAGCTGCCACTCGACCAGGTCCAGCCCGGTGGTCAGCTCCGTGACCGGGTGCTCCACCTGCAGCCGGGTGTTGACCTCCAGGAAGGCGGACGTCGAGGTGGAGGGTTGGTGCAGGAACTCGACGGTGCCGGCGCCGCGGTACCCGGCGGCGCGGGCGAGCTCCACGGCGGCGCGCTTGAGCGCAGCGTCCTGCTCGGGCGTGAGCGCCGTCGAGGCCGACTCCTCGAGCACCTTCTGGTTCCGGCGCTGCAGGGAGCAGTCGCGGGTGCCCACGGCCCAGACGCCGCCCTGGCCGTCGGCGAGGATCTGGACCTCGACGTGGTGGGCGTCGGTGACCATGGCCTCCAGGAACACGGTGTCGTCACCGAAGGAGGAGGCGGCCTCGGCGCGGGCGCGGGTGTAGGCCTGCTCGAGGTCGGCGAGGTCGCGGCAGACCCGGATACCCCGGCCGCCACCGCCCGCGGTGGCCTTGACCACCAGCGGGATCCCGATGCGCTCCGCATGGTCCCGGGCCTCCGCGATCGTGTCGACGGGGCCGCCGCTCCACGGCGCCACCGGCACGCCCGCCTGCTCCGCCAGCAGCTTCGCCCCGATCTTGTCGCCGAGCGCGCGCATGGTGTCGCCGGTGGGGCCGACGAAGGTGATGCCGAGCTCCTCGCAGCGGTCGGCGAAGCCGGCGTGCTCGGCCACGAAGCCCCAGCCGACCCAGGCGGCGTCCGCGTGCGCCTGCACGAGCGCGCGCGCCAGCTCGTCGTGGTCGAGGTACGGGGAGGTGGGCCACGCCGCCTCGCCCGGACCGGGGCCGATGCGCACGGCGTCGTCGGCCTCACGGACGAACATCGCGTCGCGTTCGGCCTCGGTGTGCAGGGCGACGGTGCGGGGCCCGGAACCGTCGGCCTCGCGCAGCGCGCGGACGGTGTGGATCAGGCGCATCGCGGGCTCACCGCGGTTGACGATCGCGATGCGCTCGAACACGGGTGGGCTCCTCGTCGCCGCGGGGGGCGGACCGCGGATCGGATGCGCCGGGGATGCGGCCCGGCGCCCGCGCCATCCTAGACCTGACTCCGACGTCAGGTTCAGGCCTGTTCGGACGGTGGCCGTGGCGCATCGGCGAGCCGCTCGACCCGGCCGCTGACGCATCGCGATCACGGACATCCCGATATCGGCCGCGTGCGTTCAGCGCGCGTTTCGAGTCGCGCAGGGTGGCCGAGCGGCGGAGATGCCGTCGAGGAGGTCACGTTCGGTAGTGCCACGGAGCGTGACGGAGCCGGTGGTTGACCGCGCAGCGTCATGAGTGCTTGGGTTCCGACGACTCGGGGGAGTTTGGATAGAGGCGCTTGCCAGGTTCTGCACGGCCGAT
This sequence comes from Nitriliruptoraceae bacterium, assembly GCA_047921175.1. Lineage (GTDB taxonomy): Bacteria > Actinomycetota > Nitriliruptoria > Nitriliruptorales > Nitriliruptoraceae > T1Sed10-7. Next base: position 19,657 of record JBLRWQ010000002.1, read on the forward strand.
CGGCTCCCTCGTGGGGGTCCTTTCCGCTGCGCCCAGGACCTTCGGCAGGGTCGTGCTCCTCGCCATCGGTCTGCTCGCGCTCCTCGTCCTCGCCAGCGGCGCGGCGGTGGCCGAGGAAGCCCTCTGCGACGAGGCGTCGTGCACCCTCGAAGGCGGAGGGACCACCGACGCGTCACCGACGCCGGAGGCGCCCGCGGAGGAGACCGAGGCGGACGCCTCCCCGGAGTCGTCGGAGGACCGGACCGACGATCCATCCGCGGACCTTCCTGACGAGATCGACGAGCCGACGGAGACCTCCTCCGACGTCACCCCGGAGCCAGCGGCTTCAGAGCCAACGGCCTCGGAGTCCGATCCGGCGGAGGATGACGGAGTGCCGGACGGCGACGGCACGACCGACGGCGGGTCCGCGTCGTCATCCACCGACGCCGATGGTGCCGCGGTAGCGGACGACGACGGTGCGATCGACCCTGACGGTTCCGCCGATGGCTCGGCTGAGGCTTCGGCTGACGCCGAGCCCGGCACCGAGGAACTCGACGCCAGCGCCGAGGCATCCGAGTCCGATGGTCGGGATGCTGACGAGGCGACGTTCGAGGTGGTCGAGCCCGGTCCGTGGGAGGTGCTGCTCCCGGGCGGCGCCGTCACGGTCGTGTTCGGCGTCGACGAGGACGGCCAGCTGACCGTCACGGTGGACGGGGAGACCCGCCCGCTCGACGAGGTCACCGCGCTCATCCTGGTCGGCACCGCGGCCGACGACGACATCACCATCCTCCACCTCGACGGCAACCCCGGTGTCGAGGTGGCCGTCGACGGCGGGGGTGGCGAGGACACCCTGCGCGCGCCGGCCGACGACGGGTCGTGGACGATCACCGGGACGGACTCCGGCAGCATCGGGGCGATCACCTTCACCGACGTCCGCCACCTCGTGACCGCCGACGGCACCGCCTCGACCTTCGTCGTCACCGACTCCGGCTCGTTGACCGGCTCGGTCGACGGCGGCGACCCGGCGGCCGCGACGATCGACGTCCAGCGCCACCACCAGCTCGCGGTCTACACGGCGACCGGGCCGTCCTCGGGGACCATCACCTTGGACGGGGTCGCCTTCTCCTACCGCGGTGTCACCCTGCTGCTCGGCGGCACCGAGAACCGGGTCATCCAGGGCACCGCGGCCTCGGACCAGATCGCGATCGGCTACGAATCCGGCGAGGTGGTGGTCACGAGCTCCACCCAGGCGACCCAGCGGTTCGACCTCCCGACCAGCAGCCTGACCATCGACGGGATGGCTGGACGGGACACGGTCACGCTCTCCGGCCTGCTGCCCTTCGGCGACACGGACCTCACGATCAACGCCGAGGTCATCGTCGTCGGTGCGACCGTCGAGCTCACGACGTCAGGGACCGTCACGTTGGCAGCGAGCGACGAGCTTCGCTTGGCAGACCCTGCGAGAGACCTCGGGCTGCTCGGTGAGTTGATCACGGGCGAGAAGTTGATCGAGGAACTGCTCGAGGACCTGATCGAAGCGCTGCTCGCTGGCGGGTCACTCGACGGTGCGCTCGGCGCGAGCGGCGTGAACTCGGACAGCGTCCTCGGTCCCTTGGTGGCCGCGGTCGAGGCGCTGTTCACGCCATCGGCCTCGAGCTCCCTGACCATCACGGGCGGAGCGATCAGCGCCGGCGAGCTGATCCTCACCTCGACCGCCACGGTCGAACACGACCTCGCGCAGCTCCTCGCGGGCATCCTCGAGAGCATCCTCGCGACCATGCTCGAGGAGGATCGTCCAGACATCACGGAGCTCCCGCTAGCGATCAGCTTCGTCGATGTCACCGCTGACCTCCAGGTCTCGGACGCGACGCTCACCGCGACGACCAACGCCACCGATACGGAACCCAGCAGCGGCAAGTTGACGATCGCGAGCCACGCCGGTGTCGACCTGGTCGGCACCGCCAAGGGCTTCGCGGGTATGACCGGCATCGACGCCGATGCCGCGATCGGCGTGACCGACATCGAGAGCACCGCCACGACCACGGTCACCGGCTCGAGCGTCCTGACGGCTGCCGGCGACCTCGCGATCGGCGCGTCCAACAACGTGACCGTCGAGATGACGGGGGACGCCTCGGGGGCGAGCCTCGGCGCCGGTGTCGCCATCGTGCTGATCGAGCAGACGACCACCACGACCGTCGACAACGTGGTCGACCTCGGTGACGGCCTGTCCGGCGCCTCGATCTCGATCACGGCCGACACCCTCACCGACGTGATCGCCACCGCGACCTCGAGCCCCGGCGGTGCCGACCCGGAGGGAGCCAGCGACGCCGGACCCGGCGACCAGGCCGCCGACCTGCCGACGCCCGAGGGACCCGAGGGACCGGAAGGACCCGACTCCACGGCGAGCAGCTTCCCGGACATCGCCGCCGCCTTCGCGATGCACGAACTGACCGGGACGACCCGGGCGCTCCTCGGCGGCGCCGGCACGGTGACCGCGTCCGCTTCTAGTGGCGGCCTGACCCTGCGGGCGGCCAGTGCGGCCCGCGGGATCGTCGAGGCGGATGGGTCCCCTGCCGAAGCCACGGATCCAGCGTCCACCGGCACGGACGACGACCCCCTCACGGTCGGGGCGGCCGTCGCGCTCAACCTGGTCAGCCTGACCACGGAGGCCCTGCTGGCCGGTCCGGTGGACGTGTCGGGCGGCCCGGCGCACATCACGGCCCTGACGTGCGGGCCGACCGGTGACCACGGCGACGACACCCTCGAGCTCCTCGGGTCCGTCTGCGGCACCGACCCGGCGGACCTCGACGCGGCAACCTTCAGCACCTCAGCCACCTCGGGCGCCTCCGACGCGGACGCGTTGTCCGCGGCCGGATCCTTCGCCATGACCCGGCTCGTGATCGTCACCGACGCCGGACTGGCGGAGGGCGTGACCCTGACACTGACCGGCGACGACCGGGACGTCACGATCACCGCGGCCTCCGCGACCGACACCACCACCGCCGCGGACGCGACGACCGACAGCGAGGGTGCGTCCGTCGGCCTCGGCGCGTCGGTCGCGCTCAGCCTCCTCGACAGCCGGACCATCGCACAGGTCGCCGAGGACGCCAGCGTGTCGGGTACCCGGGACCTGCTCGTGATCGCGCGCTCGACCGACGACATCACGACCACGGCCGTCGGCGGTGCGAGCGGTGGCGTGGCGGTCAGCGCCTCGGTTGCGGTCACGATCGCGGACGTCATCACGCTCGCCCTCGTCGCACCCGGACCCGCGTTGGCCCTGACCGGGGATCTGCGCCTCAGTGCCGTGCAGCAGACCACCGTCGCCACGACCGCCAAGGGCGCCGCCGACGGGGAGACCGCTGCCGTTGGCGTTGTGCTCGCGCTGACGCTCGGCGACCAGTTCGTAGCCGCTCGGCTCGAACGCAACGTGATCGAGGTCGTAGACCTCACGCTCGAGGCGCTCGGAGAAGGCAGCTCCTTCACCACTGAGGCGACCGCCAGCGCCACCGGGGCCCCCGGCGAGTCCGACGACCCCGATGATCCAGCCGCACCTGCCTCCCCCGACGACCAGGTCAAGGACCAGCGCGGGTACGCCGAGGCCCTGGCCGGCCGCGACGAGGGCAAGGGCGGCGAGACCCCGGCGATGGAGACCTCCGACGGATCCGTCACCGTCGCAGCGGCCGTCTCCGTCAGCGTCGTCTCCACGATGTCCGAGGCCCGGCTTCCCGGTGACGTGACCGTGACCGCCACAGGCGGCATCACCCTCACCACGACCGCCCGTACCGACAACGCGACGACCGCCGACGGCTCGACCGTGCAGGCCCGCGGTCCCCCCGAGGACGGATCAGAGAACGGCACCTCCGAGCCCGACGGCAACGGCACCACCGAGGAAGAGGCATCCGGCGTCGGCATCGGCGTCGCGGTCGCCGTCAACCTCACCACCATCTCGAACCTGGCCCTCCTCGAGGGCACCGTCACCGCCACCAGCGTGACCATCTCCGCAGGTATGGACCCCGGTGACGACGGCGAGCACACCATCGCCGCAAGCGCGACCTCCGGGGCATCCGACGGCAACGTCGGTGTAGCCGGCTCCCTGGCCCTGACCATCGTCCGGACCGAGACCCGGGCGGAGCTCACCGCCGGGTCGAGCGTCACCCTCGTCGGTACCGAGGCGGACCGAGCGGTCGAGCTCACGGCGACCTCGAAGACGGCAGCCGGCGCCAAGGCGGACGCGAAGACCGATTCCGAGTCTGGCTCGGTCGGGGTCGGCGCCTCCGTCGCCATCGTCCTGATCGACGAGGAAACCCTCGCGGGGCTGGCGGGGGCGACCCTCACCGAGGCGCACGACCTCACCATCGAAGCCAGCACCGACCACACGGTCACCAGCGAGGCGAGGGCCGGCGCCGCATCGGGCAACGTCGCCGTCGCCCCGGTCGTCGCGGTGACCCTCTCCAACCTCGTCACCGACGCCCGGCTCGGGGCGCACGACGACGCGCTCGCCCTGGCCGGGGACCTCGAGGTCACCGCCACCCAGACCGCCACCATCACCGCTTCGGCCGAGGGCGACGTCGAGGGCTCGCTCGCGTTCGGCGCGGCGGTCGTGGTCACGATCGCCGAGCACGCCGCCACCGCGACGACCGACCGGGATCTGGATATCGCCGGTGACGCGTCCTTCACCGCCGCCGGGAACAGCCAGGTCACCTCCACAGCCACCGCCTCCGCGGCGGGCGCTCCCGAGGAGGACGAGGACTCGAAGGAGGGTGGCGAGCAGACGGTCGACGATGACGTCTCCCGACAGGTCTCGTTCGCCAACCAGACCTCCACCGCCAACAGCGGCAAGGGCAGCACCGCCGAGGCGCCCTCCGCGGAGACCGCCCCGGAGGGTGAGGACGACGGTGACGGCGTCCAGATCTCCGTCGCAGCAGCGGTCGCGGTCACCCTGGTGGAGACCTCGGCGTCGGTCGCCGTCGATCAGGACCGGACGCTGGTGGTCGGCGGCACGCTCAACCTGACCGCGACCGGGGCAACCACCGCAGGGGCGACGGCCGACGGACAGGCGGTCACCGCAGAGGCCGGCACGGCGGCCATCGGCGCCGGCGTGGCGATCGTGTCCGCGCAGGTGGACGTTGACGCGGTGATCGCCGGGACCCTGGAGGTCGGTGCCCTGACCGTGGCCGCCGGCATGACCGACGACGCAACCCACAGCTTCTCCGCCGCCAGCACCTCCGGCGCGGGCGGCGGCAAGGTCGGCGTCGCGGCCTCCTTCTCCCTGGTGCTCGCCGAGGTGACCACGACCGCAACCCTGGGGCCGGACGCATCCGTCACGATCACCAGCGAAGGCGGGGACGTCTCCCTTACCGCCACCTCGACCTCCACGACCACGCTGACGGCAGAGCCCGCGACCGAGGACGGCACCCCGAGTTCCAGCCTGGTCGGGGTGGGCGCCTCGGTGGCCATCGCCGTCGTCAACGACACGGTCACCGCGGGCCTGGCCGACGGCGCGGTGCTGGTCGCCGCGGCACCGGTTGCGGACCCGGTGCTGGTCCCGGTCATCGGCTCGGTCACCATCGCCGCCATCGGCGGGCACGACGTCACCGTGACCGCCCAGACGGGTGCTGACGGCGGCAAGGTCACCGTCGCCGCAGGTGTTGGGGTCGCCGTCGTCAACCTCACCGTCACCGCTGAGCTCGGGACGGGCCTGGAGCTCCTGCACGAGGGCGACCTGGATGTGGAGGCGTCCCTGTCCTCCACGATCACCAACACCGCCAAGGGCGACGCCTCGGACGCCGGCACCGCCGCGATCGGGGCAGCCGTCGCGGTCACCGTCGCACGCGTGGACTCCAACGCAACGACACGGCGCGACATCAGCACCGACGGAGCGGTGTCGTTCACCGCGACCACGGACGCGAGCGTCACCAGCGCGACGCAGGCCTCCGCCGCAGGTTCGCCGGGCGAGGACGACGAGGAGGACGCGCCGGAGCAGAACGTCGACGGCCAGGTCGACAGCCAGCTCAAGCACGCCGACCGGCTCAGTGACGGCAAGGCCGACACCGGGGACACCCAGGCTCCCTCCGCCAGCGCCCAGGAGGACGATGAGGACAGCTCCACCCAGGTCAGCGTTGCCGCGTCGGTCGCCGTCACCCTGGTCTGGTCCGGTGCGACCGCGGAGCTGCCCGCCGAGGTCACCATCCGCTCCGGTGGCGTGCTGACCCTGGCGGCCAGGAGCGCCGTCGACGTCACCGCGACCGCCGACGGCAGTGCGACCGAGAGCGACACCGCCAACATCGGGGTCGGCGTGTCGATCGTGCTGGCGGAGGTCACCACCCGCGCCCAGGTGGCCGGCCAGGTCACCGCGGCGGGGCTCGCGCTGGTCGCCGAGCACCCGGAGGACGGCGCGCACGCGTTCACCGCCACCGCGACCTCCGGAGCCAGCGGCGGCAAGGTCGGTGTCGCCGGTTCGTTCGCGCTGGTGATCGGCTCGGTCCTGACCGAGGCCTGGGTCGCTGACTCCGCTGAGGTCACGCTGACCGGCGGCGGCCCGCTGGAGGCCAGCGCCACCTCGACCCTGTCCTCGACGGTCACGGCGCTGCCGGCCTCCAAGGACGAGGAGGTGGAGGAGGACGACGGCGCAGGCGGCACCGACACCGTCGTCACGGCCACCACCGTGGGCGTCGGTGCCTCCGTCGCCGTCAACCTCGTCGATCAGGACACGCTGGCTGGACTCCACGCCGACGCCGTGGTGGACCTGGAGGACGACGAGGAGCTGACCGGCCTCACCATCACCGCCACCTCGGTGCACACGCTGACCACCGAAGCCCGCGCCGGCGTCGAGGGAGGCAAGGTCGCGATCGCCCCGGCCGTGGCCGTCGTCATCTCCAACGCGCGCACCGAGGCTCTGGTCCCTGCCAGGTCTGCCGCATCTGCGTTGACGTTGACCGGCCCCGCGACCGTCACCGCCGATCACCTCGCGACCATCAGGACCACCACCTCCGGCGAGACCGAGGCCAAGACCGCCGCGATCGGGGTGGCGGTCGCCGTCGTGCTGGTCGATCACGTCGTCGACGCGTTCCTCGCCCGGGACGTCACCGTCGACGGGAACACCACCGCCGCCGACGCAGCGGTCACGGTCGCGGCCAACGCCTCCCTCGAGGTGACCAGCGCCGGGACCGCATCCGCCCGTGGGGCACCTGACGAGGACGACGAGAAGAAGCCCAGCGGCGGCGTCGATGGCCAGGCCGAGAACCAGCGCAGCTTCGCCGACGGGCTGACGAAGGGCGACGACTCCACCCGCAACCGCGGCTCGAGCGACACGCCGACGCCGAGCTCCGACTCCGAGACCGAGGACAGCAACGACAACAGCGTCACGGTCACGGTCGCCGCCGCCGTGGTCGTCAACGTCGTCGACCTGGTCGTGGACGCGTCGATCGCCGATGACGTCATCATCGATACCCCCGGCGCCATCTCCGTGACCGCCACCACGCTGGCCTCCGTCACCGCGAGGACCGACGGGTCCACCGTCCGGCCGCCGCTCGACTGCGACGACCTCGAGGGCGACGAGAAGACCAGCTGCGAGGACGAGAAGAAGGCGTCTGAGGATGCCGGCATCGACACCGTGGGGGTCGGCGCCGCGGTCAGCCTGACCTGGTTCGACGCTCGCACCCGCGCCACCGTCGGGGCCGACGCGACGCTGACAGCTGCCGCCATCACGGTCGCCGCCAGCACCGCCGGGCTGCTCGAGCCCGAGACGGACGACGACGAGGCCGAGGGCGGCAGCGAGCCGGAGGCTGGCACCGAGGAGGAGGACGAGGACGAGCTCGACCGGTTCGTCACCTCCACCGCGCGCTCCGGCGCCGGCTCCGCCAAGGTCGGGATCGCCGGCTCGTTCTCCCTCGTGATCGCGGGCGTCGAGACCCTCGCCCAGGTCGGCGCAGGCGCCGAGCTGGCCACCACCGACGAGACCAGCGGGGACGTCGAGGTGACCGCGGCCTCGCAGGTGCGGATCGACACGACCGCCACCTCCGAGACCAAGGACGCCGCGCTGGTCGGTATCGGCGCGTCGATCGGCGTCAACCTGATCGAGGTCACGGTCACCGCCGAGCTCCTCGGTGACGAGGTCACCGCAGCCGGTGCGGCCCTCGTCGACGCTGACAGCCGGACCGTGATCACCGTCGACAGCAACTCCGGAGTGACGGGCAAGGCCGAGCAGGACAAGGACGAGAACGACGAGCCGACGACGTCCGAGAACAACAAGGGCGGCTTCCAGGGCACCTTCTCCGGGGCCGGCTCCGGCAACACCATCGACGCCACCGTCACCGCCCGGATCGTCGACACGGTCGTCACCGCCACCTCGGTGACCATCTCCGCGGCCGACGTCAGCACCATCACCGCCAAGGCGACCGCGGACGCGATCAACAAGGTCCCCGCGGAGAAGACCGCGATCTCCATCGGCGCCAGCTTCGCCTTCAACGACATCGCAGCCGTCGTCGAGGCGCGCGCGACGGACGCCGACCTGACCGCCACGGACGGCGACATCGTCGTGCGTGCGACCGAGCAGGCCACGATCAACGTCGAGACCAGTGCCGAGGGCGGCACGCTCCAGGAGTCCAGCAGCAAGAAGACCGGCTCCACCACGGGCGGCAAGAGCGGCTCCGGTGGTCAGAACGGCAAGCCCGGGTTCGCCTTCACCGGGGCCGGCAGCGGCTCCGCCAACATCATCAGTATCACGGTCTCGGCGATCGTCGAGGACACCCCCCTGGACGCCTCCGGTGACATCCGGGTCACCGCGAGCGACGACTCCTCGATCGACGCCGACGCGGGCGCCGCCGCGGAGACCAAGGCCAAGGGCAGCTCCTTCACCATCGGGGTGTCGGTCTCCTACAACGACATCGACACCACCGTCGAGGCGGCGATCATCGCCGATCCCGCGCTGGAGGACCGCATCACGGTGGAGGCCGGCAACGACCTCGTCGTCGAGGCCATCTCCAGCCCGAGCATCATCGCCCAGTCCGTGGTCGGTGCGCTGACCACCGACCGCAAGATCCCGAGCATCCCCGGGGTGCCCGACATCCCCGGAACGGTCGACGGTGACGATGGCGGCAGCTCCTCCACGTCGTCAGCATCCTCCGACGAGGGTGGCGCCAGCCCGATGTCGACCACCTCGACCCCGGCCGTGGGCTCCGGTGGCGGTGGAGGCGGCGGAAGCCAGGGCGACAGCGGCAGCCGGTTCAAGGCCACCGGTGCCGGGTCCGTCGCGATCAACCTCATCGACAGCGAGGTCGAGGCGCGTCTCCACGGCGTCGCGGTCACCACCGGCGGCGACGTGACGGTGACGGCCACCGACACCGCCGAGATCTCCGCCGACAACACCGCCTGGGCGGCGACCATCACCACCAGCGGCAAGGAGAAGACCAACGGCGTCACGATCGGTGCGGCCGTCTCCGTCAACGAGGTCACGAGCCGGGTCACCGCCGCGATCGACGACGCCCCCGTGACCGCCGGCGCGGGCGTCCTCGTCCAGGCGACGAGCAGCACCGCGATCACCGCCGAGGGTCTCGGCATCGCCGGCAGCGTCGACACCACCAAGAGCGATGGCGGGTTCAACCTCAGCGCGGCCGGCACCGTGATGGTCAACGCGATCGATGCCGCGGTCGTGGCCCGCATCACCGGGGACGTCCTCGTCGAGGCCGAGGGCGGCGACGTGGTCGTCACCGCCGGCAACACCTCCAAGATCGACGCGGACGCCGGCGCGGTCAGCGTCGTGTTCAGCCGTGGTAGCAGCACGGGGCTCAGCTTCGGGGCCTCGGTCGCCATCAGCGAGATCGAGAGCCACGTCGCCGCGCTCGTCGAGGACGCGACCGTCACCGCGACCGGTGACGTCGAGGTCACCGCGGAGGCCGCCGGATCGATCACCGCGCTGGCCTTCGCCGCGTCGGGCTCCGGATCGGTCGGCGGAGACAAGACCAGCTTCAACCTGGCCGGCGCCGGCGCCATCGCCCTCAACGACATCGTCGGCAGCGTGCGGGCCACCATCGATGGCGCCGAGGTGACCGCGGCAACGGTCACGGTGCACGCAACGGACGACACCGACATCACCGCGGACGCCGGCGGTGGCTCGCTGTCCTTCTCGATCGCCTCCGAGAAGAACATCTCGATCAGCCTGGCCGCCTCGGTCGGGATCAACGACATCGCCCGCGAGGTCGAGGCCGCCATCCGCGACGCGGAGATCACCACCACCTCGACCGCGTCGGACACCACCACCGTCACGGTCCGGGCCTCCTCCGAGGCTGAGGTCCACGCCTTCGGCATCAGCGTCTCCGCCTCGCTGTCTGCGGGCAAGGACTCGACCAGCGTCGCCGCCGCGGTCGGCGTGACCGTCGCCATGAACCGGATCGGCGAGCTGACCCAGGAGGGGCGGGTCTTCCCGCACGCGACCCGCGCCGTCATCGACGGCAGCACGGTCCTGACCAACGGTGGGCACGTGGTGGTCGAGGTGGTCAACGCCGCCAGCATCGAGACCACCGCTGCCGCGGTCGCGGTCAGCGTCGCCGCCGGTCAGAAGGGCATCGCACTGTCGGGTGGCGGTGCCGCCGCCACCAACGTGATCCTCGGCAGCGCCGAGGCGCTGATCGTCGACAGCACGCTCGGAACCGCAACCGCGTCCGAGGGCGTCGGCAACGTCACGGTCACCGTGCACAGCACCCGCACCATCGAGGCGACGATCATCTCGATCGCCGCGAGCGTCGGGGTCGGTACCTCGACCGGCGTCGGCGCAGCCATCGGCATCGCGGTCGCCCGCAACTTCATCGGCTGGGACCCCTTCGCCACCCAGGAGGCGACCTGGCTGGACACGGCCGACCCGACCACCTTGGTGGCCGGCCAGACCGTGCGCATCTCCGACGGCCCGCGCACCGATGAGCTGTACCGCTGGGTGGGGGAGCAGCTGTCGGCAACGATCGACCTCGGCGCCTTCGACATGGAGAACCCCGAGCGCTGGGCCCCGAGCGACCTCGCACCGGACGACCCGGTCGTCATCAACGTCCCCGTCGCGTCGAGAGAGACCGACGATGACGGCGACGACACCTCCGTCACCTACGACGAGCCCTCCACCTTCCTCGTCGGCCGGGCCTACAACTTCGACGGCACCGTGCTGCTCTTCCTCGGCTACGAGTGGACCGCGACCCAGGAAGGCATCGCAGAGGACGACGCCGAATTCGACCACCGCATCGACGTCGACGACCTGACCGTGCTCGCGATCGGAGACCGGGTCTTCGTCCCGGGCCAGGAGGGCGTGCAGGACAACGTCGTGTACGTCTACAACGGGATCGGCGAGGTCCCGGAGGACTTCACCGCCTTCATCGACCTGGAATCCGAGGACTACTCGGACCGCTCCCGGTGGGTCCACGTCCTGAACGACGCCGTCGGGGACGCGACCCGGGCGGAGGTCCGCAGCTCCGAGATCCACAGCGACGGCGAGCTGCTGGTCACCGCGACCGCGGAGCAGCGCATCGAGGCGACCGTCGTGTCCGCCGCCGTGGCGCTCGCGGGCGGCAAGAAGACCTGGGTCGCGATCGGTGGGGCCGGGGTCTACGCGGAGAACCGCATCGGCGCCACCACCGAGGCCCGCATCGTCGGCTCGAAGGGCGACGGCATCATCGCCGACCGGGTCACGATCACCGCGCTGGACCGCTCCAGCATCCGCGCCGTCGCCGCAGCCGCCGCGGTCGCGGGTTCGCTCGGCGGCAAGCTCGGGGTCTCCGTCGCCATCGGGCTGTCGATCGCGATCAACAGCATCGACCGGGACCTCGTCGCCGCGATCGACGACGCGACCGTGGAGACCACCGGCGGCGACGTCGTGATCACCGCCACGGCGCTCGCGACCGCGCTGGAGACCGTCGACTTCGTCGGTCGCACGGTCAAGATCACCGTCGGTGAGGACGACATCGACGTCCCGCTGGATGAGGACTCCCTCGACCTCGCCGTCAGCGACGTCGCCAACTCGCCGGGACCCGACGACGGGGATGCCGGCAGCTACGACCCGAGCGGCACCACCTACCGCACCGACGAGTCGGACGGCTGGACCAGCGTGCTGGAGCCCGGCGACACCGTCCGGGTCATGTCCGGACCGCACGTCGGCCGCATCTACCGGTACGTCGGCGGCAAGGTCGACACGGGCAACGAAGACGTTGCCGTCGACATCGCCGCCTACTTCAACCTCGCGACCTCCGCGCCGTCCAACCCCACCCTCTGGGAGCTGGTTGCGCTCTCGCCCGCCGAGGTGCTGACCCTCCAGCAGGCCATCGCCCAGGTGCTGCGGGACGCCGGGCTGGAGCTCAGCACGACCCGGGTGGTCGTCGAGGACGGGGAGACCGAGGAGCGGTTCTCGCTCAGCGTCGTGGCGCTCACCCCCGGCGCGCTGTGGCAGGTCATCGACGTCGAGGGCCGGTCCTACGTGCTCGAGCTGAACGCCGACGGGCAACTGGTCATCTCCGCGCCGACGATCGACGTCGTGTCCGCTGCGGCCGCCCTCGCCGTCGGCATCGGCGGCAAGGCCGGCATCGCGGTCGCCGGCGCCGGTGCGATCGCAACCAACGAGGACAGCAGCCGCGTCGACGCCCGGATCTCCGGCAGCACCGTCACGAGCGCCGGCGACGTCCTGCTCCGCGCGACCAACGACTCGACCATCACCGCCACCATCGTCGCGGCGGCCCTGTCGGTCGGCGTCGGCGGTGCGGCCGGCGTTGGCGCCTCGATCGGCATCGCGATCGCGGTCAACGACCTCGGGACGACGTCACGCATCGCCGCCACGATCATCGACTCGGTCGTGACCGCCGCCGGCGCCGTGGACCTGCTCGCCACCTCCACCCAGCGGATCAACGCCATCGTCGTGGCGGCCAGCGTGGCCGTCGGTGCCGGCGGCAAGGCCGGCGTCGGCTTCGCCGGGTCCGGGGTCATCGCCCTGAACGAGATCGGCAGCCGCGTCCTCGCGGAGATCCGCTGGACCCCCGACGACCTCGTGCCGCCGGCGCACACCCTGACCGCCGACGTGGTCCGGGTCGTCGCCCGCGACGCCGCGACGATCACCACGGTGGCCGTGGCTGCCGCGGTCTCCGCCGCGTTCGGCGGCGTGGCCGGCGTGGCGATCTCCATCGGCGTCACGATCGCGGAGAACACCATCTCCACCGTCGTCGAAGCCCTCGTGCATGGCGGTGACCTGCTCGCTCGGGCCGGTGGGGTCCTCGTCCAGGCCATCAGCGACGCCCTCATCCGCAGCGTGTCCGCCGCAGCCTCCCTGGCCCTCGGCTTCGGTGGCACGGCCGGGATCGCGGTCGCCGGTGCCGGGACCCGGTCGGTGAACACGATCCTGAGCCAGACCAGCGCCCGGATCCGTGACGCCGAGGTCGCCGCGCTCATCGACGACACCGTGGGCACCAGCGGGATCTGGTGGGAGTCCGGCAGCGTCGAGGTCGCCGCGCACGACCGCGCCCGGATCGAGGCCGTCGTCGTCGCAGCATCGGCATCGGTCGCGGTCGGTGGGACCGTCGGGGTCGGCGCCTCCATCGGCGTCGCCCTGGCTCGCAACGAGATCGGCGTCATCAACGACGACAGCCTCTACGCCAAGTGGAACTCCGACGAGGAGGACACGGAGCGCGCGGCCGACGGCAACGGACAGGCTGGCGGCTTCCAGCTCGCTGTGGGCGAGAGGGTCCGGATCGTCTCCGGCCCGCGTACCGGCGATATCTACGAGTACCTGGGGCAGTCGATCAACCTGATCGCGATCGACTACAGCAACAGCAGCGACTGGGCGTTCGTCGCCGGGTACGACGAGGACGACGCGGACACCCACGAACTGGACGTGCCCTACACGTACGAGGTGACCGACACGCCTTCCACCCTCGTGGTGGGAGACCGGGTGCTGGTCGACGGGAACATCTACCGGTACACCGGGAGCCCGATCCTCGAGCCGTACCTCCACCTGCCCAGCCAGGACTACCGGGACAGCTCCCGGTGGGTCCGCGTCGGCACCAGCGAGGTCGGCTCCACGACGGTCGCGGAGATCATCGGCTCCGAGGTCACGACGGATGGCACGGTGACGGTCACCGCCCTGTCCGAACGCGAGATCGACTCGTTCGTCCTCAGCGGCTCGGCGGCCATCGCGGGGTCCGGGGCGGTTGCGATCGCCCTGGCGGGCTCCGGCGCCGAGGCCTCCAACACGATCGCTGGCGCGACCCGGGCGCGCATCGCCGACGGCAGCGTCGTCCACGCCGACCACGGGGTGACCGTCAGCGCGTCGGACACGTCCGAGATCGAGGCGGTCGTCGCCGCGGTCGCGGTCTCGGTCGCCCTCTCCGGCACCCTGTCGGTCAGCGCCTCGATCGGCGTCTCGATCGCGCTGAACGAGATCCTCAACACCGTCGAGGCCTCGATCGAGGACAGCACGGTCATCAGCGATCTCGGTGGGATCACGGTCGAAGCTATCGAGGACGCCTCGATCGACGCCACGTCGGTCGCCGTCGCGGTCTCCGTCGCGGTCAGCACCATCGGCGTGGCGCTCAGCGGTGCCGGCGCCGAGGCCACCAACCTCATCGCCAACGAGGTCGACGCCCGGATCGTCGGCAGCACCGTCGTCGCCGGGGCCCTCGGGATCGACCACCGCGACACCGACCTGCTGCGGACCCTCGAGCAGGGCGCCTGGGTCCTTCGCAGCGACGGCACGGTCGTCCGCTACCTCGGCCCGACGCTCACGCGCACCACGAGCGAGGACCCGATCGACCTCGCCTACGAGTTCTCGAACCCGGACGCGGACCAGCTGGCCGAGCGTCCGCGCTTGACCGTCGACGCCGACTGGTTCGACACCGGCCGCGAGATCAGCCACGACGTCGAGGTCCTGGCCACGACCTCCTCGACCATCACCTCGCTCGTCGGCGCAGCGGCAGCCGCGGTCAGCGGTGGGTTCGTGGCCGTCTCGGGGGCCGTCGGCGTCTCCCTGGCCCGCAACCTCATCGGGTTCACCTCGCTGCAGGACACCGTCGGTGGGGCCAACCGGGCGCTGGCCGCCATCGTCGGCTCCGAGGTGACCGCCTCCCGTGACGTCGTCGTCCGCGCGGTCTCCGACAGCACCATCGAGACGACCGCCTTCGCCGGCTCGGTCGCCATCGCCATCGGCATCGGTGGGGCGGTCGCGGGTGCCGGTGCCGAGGCGGTCAGCCGCCTGAGCACCCGCACCCACGCCTGGATCCACGACAGCGACGTGACCGTCGGCCGTGACGTGCTGGTCGAGGCCCAGGCGACCAGCAGCGTGCCCGAGGCGAAGTCCATCGGGCTGGCCATCGCCGGGTCGCTCGGCGCGGCATCCCTGTCGGTCTCGCTGTCCTCCACCGAGGTCGCCGACGACGTCCGCGCCTGGATCAGCGGACCGGCCACCCGCACCATCGCTGCTGATCGGCACGTGCTGGTGGACGCCCGCGCCGATGCCGTGATCGACGGCGTCGAGGCCGTATCGGTGTCGATCGCCGTCGGAGCCATCGCGATCGCCGGCGGCGGGATCGGTATCCACAGCACCATCGACAACGACGTCTACGCCGGCATCACCGGGCCGCTCACCGTGCTCGCGAGCGTCGCTCCTGGGATCCACGACGGCCGCATCGACGTCATCGCGACCGAGGATGCCGAGCTGCGGGCGGACGCGGAAGGCTTCGCCGCGGCGATCGGGCTCGGCGCCGCCGTCCAGGGCACGGTCGTCGTCAACCGGATCACGAGCCGGGTCACGGCCGAGGTGATCGACGCCAGCCTGCTCGCCAACGACATCACCATCCGGGCCGACAGCACCGCTCGGATCCCCCAGACCCGGACGGTCGCCGCCGCCGGCGGGCTCTTCGCGGGTGTGGTCAACCTGGCCCGTTCCGAGGTGGCCGTGACCACCTCGGCGACCGTCACCGACGCGATGCTGCTCGCGACCGGGACCGTCGACGTGGAGGCGCGCTCGACCAACGAGGTGACCGCTGAGGCCTACGGCGGGGCGTTCGGCGGTGTCGCCGTCGGCATCATGATCGCCACCTCGGAGCTCGGGCACGAGGACGCCGACGAGGTCACCGCGGCACTCCTCGGTGACACCCAGGTGCTCGCCGGCACGCTTCGGGTACGTGCCAACGGCTCCGACACCGTCTACGCGAACACCGTCGGCGCGGCTGGCGGGCTCGTCGGCATCTCCGGGTCGGTCTCGACCACCCGCAGCGACAACACGGTCGTGACCCGGCTGGGCGACGGGGTGTGGATCTACGTCGACACGCTCGAGGTCGCCGGCTTCCTCCACCAGGAGGTGGACAGCCGGGCCGACGCCTACGCCTTCGGGCTGGCCGCGGGGACCGGCGGGTTCGTCCGCAACACCGTGCGCAGCACCGTCACCGTCGACATCGGCGCGGTCACGGTCGAGGCCCACCGCATCGACATCACCTCGACGAACCGGCTCCGCAAGGACCGCTACGCCAACGACGTGAACCTGCGCTCCGGGTCGTTCTCCGGAGTCAGCGCCAACATCCTCTCCAGCATCACCGACATCGGCACCGAGGAGCAGCCCTTCACCGCCCAGGTGCTGATCCATGGCGCCAACATGACCGCCGTCGGCGACAACGACCAGCGGTCGGTCTTCAACGTCCAGTCGGTCACCGACACCCGGGCGGTCGACAACGTCGCCATCGAAGCGTTCGCGTTCCTCGCGGCGTTCAGCACCGGCACCTCGAAGATCACGAACCGGACCCTGTCCGACATCACCATCATCGACGCCGACCTGGAGAGCGCCGCCGGCGACCTGGTGCTCGCCGCCCGGGCGGACTCCAATGCCCGGCCGTCGGTCAACCTGATGATGGCAACGGCCGTCACCGGCGCCGCCAGCGGGGTCGCCGAGGGACGGATGCTCGCGACCCAGTCGGTGACCGTCCACGACTCCCGGCTGAAGGCCCGCGACGTCAAGATCTATGCCGGCCTCAGCGCCATCAAGGTCCCCAACCTGCTGAACGGCTCCACCGACGTCCAGATCCTGACCTTCTCCCTGCTGCCTAACATCTCCGTCCCGACGGCGGTCTCCCGGGTGGTCGAGACCAACCGCATCACGATCTCCGGCACGAGCGACCTCCGAGCCCTGCAGGACGTCGACCTGCTCGCGGTGGAGGGCGGCGGCGATGACCAGCGCGCCAGCGTCGACGGTGGGGTGCTGTCGTTGTCGCTGATCCCCTACGGCGTCAACGTCAGCCAGTCCGGGGCGTCGGTCAGCACGACCAACCAGGTCGTGATCGGCCCCGATGCCCGCATCGAGGCCGGACTCAACGCGACCAGCGTCGTGCTGCTGCGCTCCGTCGACGCCGGCGCCCTGTTCGACCCGGATCTGTCCTTCGACGCGAGCGTCATCGGCCAGATCCTGACCGACGCCCAGAAGGCCGACCTCGCGGTCGAGGGCGTCGCCATCCCGTTGGACATGGAGTACCACGTCGTCTGGATCGACCCGGCCGAGCTCAGCCTCACCGTCACCACCGGCACGGTCATCAAGATCGTGGACAGCGGGACGGTCGGCGACGGCGAGGTCGGGGCGTACTACGCCTACCTCCCGGTCGCGGTCGACGGCGACCAGATCCGGCTTGAGGACGAGGATTTCACCGACACAGACCGGTGGCGCAAGCTCCTCCAGTCCGAGACCCAGACCATCGGCACGGGCGAGGGTGCGCGGGTTCTGCCGAGCATCGACGACGTGCTCGAGACGGAGGACTTCTACGCCAGCGACGTGCTCCGCGAGCTCGCGGTTGAGCTCGACGAGCGGTACTACGTCGTCAAGCCCGTCTCCCTCGACACCCCGACACTCAGCTTCCAGAACGTCGCCGGGCTGCTCCTCGAGCAGCGTGCGCAGATCGTGTCGTGGCTGGTGGACCACAGCACCAACCCCGAGGCCCGTGCCCGCTACCAGGTCCAGCTCGAGTCGATCGACCGCACCCTCGAGGACCTCGGACTGGTGGACTATCAGCGTCTCGTCGAACCCGGCGACATCGTCCAACACAACGGCGTCAACTACCGCTACCTCGGCGAGGAGCCGCAGCTCGTGGTCCTCACGAGCGAGCCGTACGACATCCTGACCGGCCTTTGGCAGGAGACGAGCGAGGAGTTCACCTACCGCAGCATCGAGGGTGACCGCATCGTCAACCGCGACCTGGACATGCTCTTCGTCGAGGTGCCCTCGATCTACGCCGCCCCGGGCTCGATCTTCATCGAGGCGAACTCGACCGTCGGTGTCCAGGAGGCCATCGACCAGGACCGGCTCCTGGCGCGGGCCGGTGCGCAGCTGGTCATCAACAACGCGACGCACATCCCGATGGTGGTCAACGACGCGGTCGTGCTCGACAGCCGTCGCGTGCTGCTGGTCGACGGCGAGCTCACCTCCTTCGAGCCCGGTGCGGTCTACCTCAACCTCCTGCCGGTCTGCCGCTCCGACGAGGCGACCTGCGAGGTGAGCGCCGACACCAGCGAGCGCGTCGTCGCCATCGTCCAGGACCCGGACCCGACGACCTCCCCGCAGCGCCCGCTCCCCGGTGGCGACCAGGGTCTGTACCTGGTCGGTGACGTGATCAACGAGAACGGCCTCGTCAGGGTGCGCAACACCGCCGGCAGCGTCAGCGTCTCCGGCGAGCTTCGAGGGGCGGAGATCGACCTGTTCGCCGCCCGTGACTTCAACCTCAACACCGACGGGTGGGCGCACATCGGCCGCGACCCGCGCCAGTACCTCGACTTCACCGACCTACGCAGCGCTATCCGCAGCCTCGGTAGCGGTGCGGTGCTGGACGGCACGCTGTCGGGCACCAGCACCACCGAGGCCACGGCCGTCGCCGAGTTCCTGCTGCAGCTGCAGCAACTCCAGGACTCCATCGCGAACCCGCCGTCCGGAGAGGCGCGGGTGCTGGCGCTCGGCCGCATCACGATCACCGCCCGCTACCTCAACATCAACGGGCTGATCCAGTCCGGAGCGACGACCTACGAGCTCCACGTCGCGGCGGACTACGCCCCGACCAGCACGAGCACCCTGCTCGACGCCCAGGGCCGCCCGGTGTCCGGGATCACCTTCGGCACCGCCGGGATCCCGATCCGCGGCTACTTCGACGCCGGGCTCCAGGCCATCGTGATCGAGGACCTGATCGCCACCGGCGGCGAGGTCATCATCGCCGGCCAGATCCTGAGCACCGGCAACGGCCGCATCGAGGTCGCCACCGGCTACGCCAGCCTCCTGGTCGACAACCAGAGCAACTACGAGATCATCTTCAACCGGATCGACCTCGCCACCCCGCGCAGCGGCCGGATCACCATCACCGACACCAGCCGCCTGCTGCGGCACGAATGGTTCAAGGACGTCGACGGCACCGTGACCGAGACACTGTCACAGGGTGCGGTCGGGCCCGTCGTGGACAGCCAGTCCGGCCAGACAATGATCGTCGTGGCCTACACGCCGATCGACGGGTACCCGAGGACGACGGACATCTCCTACGAGTTCCTGCCGCAGGAGGGCCTGCTGTACAGCTGGGTCGAGGGCCAGGGCGGGACCAAGACCACCCAGACCAAGTGGGAGAAGAACAGCTTCAACCTGATCCCTGGCTGGGACGGGTTGAACGATCTGCTGGCCGCGGACAACAGCTGGAACTGGCAGACGGAGCTCTTCACCGACAACCGGCCGCTGCTGGAGTCCGAGGTGCTCCTGTGCGCCGAGGACGCCGGCACGTGCCTGATCCTCGACGGCGGCGACGGCGAGGTCGCGCCCGAGTACGCCAACGGCACCGTCTACACCATCGCCTACCTGTACACGGTCATCGGGGAGCCCGTGGAGGACGTCGAGACCTGGACCACCGGCGGTGGGTGGCTGCGCAAGAAGACCAACCACGTCCTGTTGACCGAGATCGAGGGATTCAAGGACTACTACACCCACATCCTCAAGGCCGACCACCCGATCGACGTCGGCTTCCTCACCCCCACCGGGGACCCCTTCGTCGACATCACCTCGGTCCGGTCCATCACCTTCCAGGGCAACCTGGAGACCGCACCGTTCGCGGACGTCACCATCACCTCGACCACGGGATCGGTCACCACGGATCGGTCCGTCGGGATCTTCGGCGGCAGCCCGACCATCGACGCGGGTACCGAGGTCTGGGTCATCGTCGAGGGTGCCGTCGAGGGCGGCGTCAAGGACCCGGTCAACGTCACCGCCGGCGGCGACATCGTCGTCAACGTGGTCTCCGGTGGCGGCAACCCGGCTCGCCTGCTCGCCGGCGTGATCCGCTCCACCGGCGGGAACGTCTACCTCAACGCGCCGGCGGGGATCGTGCGCGATGGCAGCACCTCCGTGATCGCGGGGGAGCGGGTCGCCCTGCGCAGCACCGGCGGCAGCCTCGGGGCCGCGGCCGCGCCGCTGCGCATCGACAGCAGCGTGCTGGGCTCGGGCGATCTCACCGCCTTCGCGAGCGGCGACATCCACCTCCTCGAGGTGGTCGGCGACCTCAACCTCGGCGCCCCGTGGGCGTGGACGTCCGATGCTGCGCTCACCGGTTCCGTGGTCTCCACCACCGGGAACGTGTCGCTGGCGACCACGGCTGGGTCCATCTACGACGCGACCGGCGCCTCGCTGCGACGCACCGAGGACGAGGCCGACGACCTCCTCGCACAGCTGGAGTTCCTCTTCCCCGGCCAGGAGGGGTCCGACGGACCGAACTTCGACTTCGACGCCAGCTCGCTGCAGTACCCGCTGTCGATCGTCGTGATCGCGGCCCTGCTCCCCGACCTCGACCTCGATGCCTGGACCCAGCTGGTCCAGATCAGCGAGATCCCGAACGTGATCGGCAACACCGTCACCCTGAGCGCCGGCGGTGACGGCGAGATCGGTCGGATCTCCGGGCTGCGCACCATCGACCTCTCGGGCGGCTTCGAGAACCTCGACCCCGAGTCGCAGGAACTGCTGTCCCGCAGCACCCTCAACGACCTGATGGGTCGGGCCCACGCGCTCTACCGGTACGTCGGGGAGGCGGACACGGAGCTGGTGACCTGCGAGGGGGACGGGGCCACACGGACCTGCAGCACCGTGGACTTCGGCAGCGGCGACTGGGAGCAGGTCACGCCTGCGATCCTCGGACCCGACAGCCCCACGCGGCTCGCCACCGGTGATCTCGTGCTGGTGGAGCTCCCCGGTGTCTACGGTCTGTACCGCTACCTCGGCGTCGGCGGCGTCGTCTCGATCATCGGACAGGACTTCGGCGACGAGTCGCGCTGGCAGCGGGTGGACCTCAACGATGACCTGCGGTTCGGCTCGCTGGTTCCCACCGTGGGGCAGCTGCTGTGGGACACCACGGACCTGCGCCGGGTCACGCTGCAGCTGTTCGACCCGGTCGAGGTCGTGTCCGCCACCGACATCGTGATGGTCGATGCGGAGGCGCCGGGAGGCATCACCGTCTCCACCGATGGCCACCTCCGGGTCGTCCGCGCGGTCTCCGACGGCCTGGTGCGCCTCGCCGCCGGTGGCGACCTGATCGACGTCAACGCGACCGGCACGCAGGCTGCGGTCGTCGCACTCGGCGGCGCGGAGCTGACCGCCGGCGGGTCGATCTACGGTGAGGACACCCCGGACAACGCCTTCCGGGTCGCCATCGCTGCGCCCTCGACGCTCAGCGCCGACGCGACCGGCAGCATCACCCTGCGGCAGGTGGCCGGGGACTACACGGTGCTGGGGGTCCCCGTCACCATCGACGACCTGGTCATCGACCGGGTGCAGGCCGGCGCGGATGTCCGCATCACGGTTGCCGTCACCGCACCGGTGACCCAGGCGGATCTGCTCCTGGGGGTCGTCAGCGCCGGTGAGCTGGTCGCGCTGGTGGTCGATGCTGGCTCGATCCTCAACGGGCTCGAGGAGTCCAGCCGGACCATCGGCAACGTCGTCGCCCCGAACGTCACGATGACCGCGGATGGCAGCATCGGGACCGAGGCCGCGCCGCTCGACACCCGCATCGGGACCGAGCCCGCCGACCTCGTGGACGACCGCGACACCGGTTGGTGGGATGCGCTTGCCGGCGGCGACATCCACCTCGCGAACCGCATCACCCTGTGGGCCAGGGACGTGGTCTCCTCGCTCGGCGACGTGCTGCTCGACGTCGACGGGGACCTGCTGCTCGGCCTGATCGTCGCGCTCAACGGTGGGGTGCTCGCCGACGTGCGGGGCGCGATCCGACGCGACGAGCACGACGAGCACGAGGAGGCCGAGCCGCCGCTGGACATCCGGGCGACCGATGCGCTGCTGATCGCGGACAACGACATCGGTAGCTTCGACGCGCCGATCCAGACCGAGCTGGCGAACCTGGTGGCGGTCACCCCGGAGGGCATCTGGCTCGACAACCTCGGCGACCTGCGGATCGGCCGTTTGGCTGCAACCTCCGGGCGCCTGGCAGCGACCGACCTCGAGGGTGTCAACGCTGGTGTGGTGGCCCGAATCAGCGCCCGCGAACGCACGAACCCGCACGGAGGCGACATCACGATCGCGGAGACCGTGCGCGCCCATGACGTGCTCCTGAACAGCCTCGACGGCTCGATCCTGCGGTTCGACCGGACCGATGGCACCCACGACATCATCGCGACCAACGCCCTGCTGCTCGCCGCGGACGGCATCGGGACCGTGGCGACCCCGATCGAGACGATGGTCGAGCACCTCGAGGCGCGGGCCGGTCCCGGTGGGATCCGCATCGACGACACCGGTGACGACTTCGGCGGGCTCATCATCGGCGGCATCGTCAGCGACGAGCTGCCCGAGGCGTCCGGCGAAGCCGGCACGGTCGGGCTCCTGGCCGACGGCGAGATCCACATCACGACCACCGGCTTCCTGACCGTCATCGAGGACGTCGTCTCCGACGTCGGCGCGGTCACCCTGCACTCGATCGACTCCCCCTCCCACACCGCACCCGACACCCCGATCGTCGATCCGACCCGCGACGAGTCGCTGTGGGAGCTGTCCACCACCGCCAGGGCCGGTGAGGACGAGGACCTCGTCGTCACCAACGGGGTGACCATCAGCGCCGGGACCGATGTCCGTCTGCTGGCCGGTGACGACCTGCTGATCGACCTGGGCACCACCGTCGTCGCCCGGGACTCGATCCTTCTGCACGGTGACCACGGCGATGCCGAGTTCGAGTCCGAGGACGGCGTCTCCATCGGCACCCGGATCGACGTCCTGGGCTCCCTGATCGCACCGCTGATCACCATCGCTGGTGAGCGCAACGACGACGTCATCTACCTCCAGCCGGAGGCGCTGCTCGGCCAGGTGCACGTGCTCGGCGACGTCAACTCGATAGACAGTGCGCAGCTCGACGGTGGCGACGACATCATCATCCTCGACCGGTTGCCCGACATCGACCTCGCCTGCAAGTACGTCGACGCCGACGGATGCACGGGCGCGATGGGTGGCCCCGACACCCTCGTCACCGGCCGCGAGGACGCTCCGGCACGGTCCACCATCCACCTCGATGGGCAGGGAGGGTCCGATACCTACCGCATCCTGCTGAGCGGTTCGTCCGACTACCTGGTCACGGTCTCCGACTATGGCGCACCGGACAACGGCGTGGACCGCCTCCAGATCACCGGGACCGAGGACGCGTCCAACACCTTCCTGCTCCGGGCACAGTTCGTGACCCGGCTCCAGGTCGATGACGACGGTGAGCTCACCGACCGCTACGAGCGCATCAACTACGACCGGTCCATCAACGTCCTCGAGGTCAACGGCGGCCTGCAGAGCGACCGGTTCTTCGTCGACGACAACAGCGCGATCACCTACCTCGATGGGCGGAGCGGCGACAACGAGTTCCAGTTCGGGCAGCTGTTCGGCGCGCCGCGTACCTCCGACCCGGAAGCGGCCGATCCGCTGGCGGCGCTGGCTGGCCCGGATGACCCGATGGCGCCGTTCGTCGCCCCCGGCGACGAGGTCGACACGATCCTGACCACCCGCGGGTACCTGACGCCGGGGATCAGCTTCGCGACCACCGTCTACGGCGGCGACGGCAACGACCAGTTCCTCGTCTACTCCAACCAGGCGCTGCTGAAGCTGTTCGGCGAGGCCGGCAACGACACCTTCATCGTCCGAGCGTTCCTCCTCGGCGAGGTCGTCCAGCAGTTGGACGAGGACGGCATCGACATCGGGCAGGTACTGGTCCCGATCCCAGCCGGGGGCTCGTCGGTGGCCGAGACGTTCATGAGCGGTGGGGACGGCGACGACTACTTCGAGTACAACATCAACGCGCCGGTCAGCATCGACGGCGGCACCGGGTTCAACACCGTCGTCGTGGTCGGCACCGAGGGACCGGACAACTTCGTCATCACCCGCGACGGGGTCCAGGGCGCCGGGCTCAACGTCGACTACACCAACGTCCAGCGTCTCGAGGTGGACGGCGCGGAGGGCGACGACAACTTCTACGTCCTGTCCACCAACGCGAGCATGGTCACGGTGCTCATCGGCGGGGCCGGGAACGACAGCTTCTACCTCGGTGGCGACGTGCTCGGCACCGTCGTCGCGCTCGACATCGACGGGGTGACCGGCGCCGTCGACCACCTGGTGTCCAGCGAGGACGAGGCTTACGACGCGATCTGGGTCGAGGGCATCCAGCTCAATATCTCGACCGCCGACGTCGGCCAGTTCATCGTCACCGAGCGGCCCGGTGGCACCGTCGTCTACGAGCCCGGCGAGGGCGTCGGCGATGACCTGGCGACGGGGCGGACCACCACCTCGTCGTACGACCTGCAGCTGACCGCTCCTGCCCCCGCTGAGCACACCCTGCTGTACGTGACCGTCAGCGCCGCCCGTTCCTCGCTGGCCGACGGGCTGCTCGCCGAGGCCATCGAGCTCTCCGCCGACGGCGGGACGACCTGGTCGCGGGCGTTGGTGCTCGTCTACGACTCCACCGCGCCGGACGGGGATCCGACCGCCTGGGCACGCGCGCAGACGATCCTGGTCCGCGCGCTCGTCGACGGTGTCGCCGAGGGTGAGCGGACCGTCATGGTGTCCCACTCGACCCTCGCGGTGTTCGCGGAGGCCGGTGCCATCAACCCGGCGTTCGACCAGCTCGACATCGCCAACGTCGAGGTGGTCGTCATCGACAACGACCGCGCCGGCATCACCGTCCGGCCGGAGGGCGCGGACACGGTCGTCGTCGAGGAGTCCGTCACCGACACCTACACGATCGAGCTCACCACCGCGCCGGCCGCCGACGAGACGGTCACCGTCTGGCTCACGATGGGCGACGACCGGGTGCAGGTCGAGGCCGCGGATCCGAGCCAGGCCGGCCGGCTCGGTTTCGACGCGGCCTCGCAGCGTTGGTACGTCACCTTCGACGAGACGAACTGGACCGACACGTTCACGCTGACGGTCTCCGCGACCGACCCGGACCGCGAGGTCCAGGGCCGCAGGTTCGTCACCATCCGGCACGACGTGACGAGCAACCTGGTAGGCGGCATCTACGAGGGCGTGGGCCGCCAGGCCAGCCTCGAGGTCGACGTCCGCGACGCCGACACCGGTGACGTCCTGGTCACCCAGACGGGCGGCAGCACGATCGTGGCCGACGGCGTGGAGGACACCTACACCCTGCAGCTGACCAAGGCGCCTCGTGAAGGGACCGAGGTCATCATCACCGTCATGACCGACGGGCAGACGGTCGCGTCCGCGGACGACCCCGGCGACCTCCGGGCCGATGTGGGCGGGGACGGCAACCTGACGGTGACCTTCGGCCCCGACGACTGGGACCAGCCCTTCACCGTCCGCCTGACGGTGGACCCCAACAACATCCGCGACGGTGGGTCGCAGGCGACGGTCACCTACCCGGCGCAACCACAGGACGCCCGCTACCTGTTCGGCACCGTGATCATCGACGGTGAGTCGATCCGCGAACGCCCGGTCATCCAGGGCCTGCGGCTGCCGTCGGAGACCGACCGTCCGCTGCCCGATCTCGGATGGCTCCCCGACGGCTACGACGACCTCGATGCCCAGACCGACCGGGTGTTCCTGTACGACGCCGGCTCGGTCGCGGGCAAGACCGGTGAGCACGGCATCGTCGAGGCCTGCGGCGACGACCTGGCCGCCTGTCACGCCCAGGCGCTCGCCGCGATCTACGGGGTGGAAGCGGATGAGGTCTGGGACCTGGAGGCCTGGGAGGTCTTCGCGGGGCAGTACGGCCTGGACAGCTTCGGGCTGATCACCGGCCTGGAGATGGGCGGGCCGGCGACCTTCGACTTCGGCTCCGGCTTCCCGGATGAGCGGACCTTCGCCGGTGGGATCACCTACCGCGGTGTGGAGCTCGTCACGATCCTCCTCGGCGAGGGTGATGACACCTTCACGGTGTCCGGCACGGTCGAGGGCACCATCACCTCCGTCCACGGCGGTGGGGGCGATGACCACCTGATCGTGACCGGTGGCGGCGGTGCCGACTCCCCGCTGCTGCTGTTCGGTGACACGGTGCAGGACGGCGCCTTCTACACCACCCGCACCGGCGATCTGCAGGGCACCGGCCGGGTCTGGACGACCGGCCCCGGCAACAACATCATCGATGCGCGTGAGGCCGACGGGATGGTCATCGCCTACGGCGGCGCGGGTGACGACCTGATCTACGGCAGCGCCTTCGACGACCACCTCGCCGGCGGCTCCGGCGACGACGTGATCCACGGCACTGGTGGCGCGAACCACATCTACGGCGACGCCGGCTTCACGATGTTCGACGTCTTCTCCCGCCGCAACAGCGTCCGGCTGTCGCTGCTGGGCGAGGAGTTCCTGTTCGGCTTCGAAGAGCTGCTGATCCCCGAGGCCTTGTTCGTCATCAACCAGCTCGACGACCTGCTCGACCTGCCGCGGTACGACCACCTCGACGACGTCGACGAGCTCGCGGAGGTCCTCGAGGTCACGGCTGATCTGCTGCTGGCACCGGGCGACGACGTGGTCCTCGGTGGGACCGGCGACGACCTGATCATCGGCGACTACGCCGTCGTCACGTTGCACGACGAAGCGGTCCGCCTGGTCACGACCGGATCGGTGCTACGGGTCGAGACCGTCCGTCACGCGGAGGGCGGCGACGATGTGCTCTTCGGCGGTACCGGCAACGATGTGATCATCGGTGGCCCGGGTGCCGATGTGATCGACGGTGGCCTCGGTGACGACCTGCTCCTCGGCGACACGATGGTTCTCGACCGCACCGACCGGGTCGGCGACTTCAGCAGCCCGCGCTACCGACTGCTGGACGGCGTGACACTGTACGACGGCGTCGGTGCCGACTGGCAGCTGCCACCTGGGGCCACCCCCTGGTGGGGTGACTTCGAGATCACCCTCGTCCACGACGGGCTACTTGAGGAACAGAACCACGCGGACGTGATCGCCGGTGGTGGCGGCAACGACATGATCTTCGGACAGATCGGAGACTCCGTCATCCACGGAGATGGCCAGGTCGTGCTGGTCGAGGACATCGACCACGTGTCAGGACCGGTGCTCACGGCCGACCCTGAGGGCCTTGCCGACTGGGTGGCCGGCTGGGTGGCCGGCTGGGACGGGCCGTTCCCGGCCAGCGTCGACGGCGGGGAGGTCAGCTTCCGCAATGGCACGTACCGCGCCTGGGTCCTCAAGCTCGACGACGCGGTCGCGCTGGACGGGAACGACTACATCGAGGGTGGTCCCGGTGACAACCTGATCTTCGGTGGCCTGGGGCAGGACGACATCATCGGTGGGAGCTCGGATCTGTTCGGGCTCGACACGCCGGCCCTGCGGCCTGTGGGTAGCAACGTGATCTACGGCGGCAACGCCGATCACTGGTCACGCAACCAGGAGCACCTGGACTGGGCGTCGCCGCACGCCCGCGACGCGGACGTGATCCTGGGTGACAACGGCAACATCTACCGGATCGTGGTCATCGATCCGGAGACCGGCGCCACCCAGCACCCAACGTTCAACCACGACTGCTACCTCGCCGACGGCGCCCCGACGCTCGGCGATTGCGACAACCTCGAGCGGGTGATCCCGCGAGCCGTACAGTTCCTCGACTACTCGCCGACCGGCGGGGCCGGGTACTGGGACGGATCGATCGATCCCGCGAACCCGATCTGGGTCGAGGGTCCGAACACCAACCTCGGCGCCGGCGACTTCATCTACGCCGAGACCGGCGACAACATCGTCTACGGCATGACCGGCGACGACGTCATCTTCGGTGGGCCGGGCAACGACCACCTGATCGGTGGCGAAGGCCACGACTTCATCTCTGGCGGGACCGGCGACGACGCCATCCTCGGCGACGACGGCCGCATCCTCACCAGCCGAAACGGCCTCGCCGAGCCCCTCTACGGCATCGCTGCGATCCCGGCCTCGGAGCTGGACAAGCAGATCACCTCGCCGGGCAACATCCAGGAAGCCACCATCAACCGCACCGGTGAGCTCAACCACGCGGTCCGGTTCGGCGACGCCTTCCTGGTCGGTGGCAACGACATCATCTTCGGCGGCTTGGGCAACGACGCGATCCACGGTGGCGAGGGTGACGACGCCATCTCCGGTGCCGAGGCGCTCGAGCTGTACTACGTCGCCAACCCCTGGGTCGTCCTCGCCCGCATCTACCCGTTCGCGCTCAGTTACAACTCCGACAGCAACGCCGTCACCTGGAGCGAGCTCGACGGCGAGGTGCGCGGCGTCCTGTGGTGGATGGGCGAGCGCGAGCGGTTCCTCTACTACGACGAGTTCGACCCGCTCCGAAAGATCATGGTCGGTCCGGACGACGACCCGTCGCAGCCCGGTGACGTGCTGGTGCGTTCGCCGGACGAGGGCGAGGGGTGGTACGAGGTCGACGACCCGCTGACCGCCGACTACTTCGACTTCCTCCTCAACTTCCGCTGGAACGAGGACGGCGGGATCGACGTCCTGTTCGGCGACGGCGGCAACGACTGGCTCGTCGGCGGCACCAACATGAACTGGCTGTTCGGCGGCTGGGGCGACGACCTGCTCAACGTCGACGACAACCACGACTCCACCATCGACACCGACGACCCCTGGGCGAACACCACCCCGGGTCTCTCGTACGTGCCGCTCCCGCCGGGCTTCCACGACATCGCCTACGGCGGTGCCGGCCGGGACGTCCTGATCGCCAACTCCGGCGCGGACCGCCTGATCGACTGGGCCGGCGAGTTCAACAGCTACATCGTCCCGTTCCGGCCGTTCGGCAACTTCACCATCAGCCGCGCGATCAGCCCCGGGCTCGTCGAGTTCCTCTACGACCTCGCGGCGGCCTCCGGTGCCGACATCGAGGTCGGCGTCGCCGCCGGTGGCGACGAGGCCCGCAACGGTGAGCCCTTCGGCGAGCTCGGGCTGGTCCTCCAGCGCGACCGCGACTGGTGGCGCGACCAGACCGGCGCTCCCGCCGACCCGCAGGCCGGCAACCGCCCTGGTGGACGTGACGTCCTGCGCTACGAGGACTTCAGTGCCAACGCCAGCGAAGCGATGTCGTCGTTCGCTGTGGACTCGGGGACCTGGTCGCTGCAGAACAACCGACTCGAGTCGGACGCGTCCGGTGACGACGCCGTCGCCCTGTTCCACGTCGGTGAGCAGCTGCCCACCTACTTCGAGGTTTTCGCCACCGTCTCGAGCGACCGAGCCAGAGGCGGGGTCCGCTCAGACGCCTACCTGGTCTTCGGCTACCGCCACAGCACGGACTTCAAGTTCGCCGGGATCGACATCTCCACCAACCAGGTGCAGATCGGTCGGCGAACGGCGGCGGGGTGGCAGGTGCTGATCACCGCCAACCGGACCCTGCAGCACAACCGCGACTACGGCCTGCTACTCGCCGTGGACGGTCAGGTCGTGACCCTCTACCTCGACGGTGTCGCGGTCCTGACCTACGTGTTCGCGAGCACGTTGCTCGATCCGGATGACCCCAGCCGCGGGCTCGTCGACCCGCTCTGGGACGGGCTGATGGGCATCGGCTCGCAGAACGCGGTCGGCAGGATCACGCGGATCGGTGCGCAGATCGCCGTACCGTAGATGACCTACGGTCCTCGACCGACCTCGCTGGTTCGGGTGACTCCGACCCGGACGCGCCGGTCTGGACCCGGGAACCCGACGGACTGCGCGCGACCGGTGAAGCGCTGCGCCTGTTCGAGCCGCTCGGGGTCGCACCGCTCCAGGTCCTGGTCGTGGAGACGTCCGTCACCGCCGAGGGCGGCGCGGGCCTGGTCTTCGACCACCTCGATGACGACCGCTACAGGTTCGTGCTGCTGGATCCGGACGCGAACCGGCTGCTGCTCGGACACCGGGTCGCGAGCGGGTCGTTCATCGATCTGTAGCTCGCGGTCAACCTCACCCGCGGGGCGACCTACGAGCTCGCGGTCCGGCTCGTCGGCAACCGGGTCGCGGTCCTGCTCAACGGTGCCGAGGTGGCGAGCCACACCTACCACAGCCTCGTGAACCAGGGGCCGACCGGTCTACTGGTCCACGACGGCACCGCCACCTTCTCCCGGTACACGGCACGGAGCGACGATCCCGCGCGGGCCTCGGAGGTGCCGTCGTGGTCGGTGCGCAGCACCTCGGTCCCGGAGGGCGACAGCGGAACGACCCCAGCCACCATCGTGGTCGAGCTGTCGCGCGCATGGACGGAGCCCGTGACCGTCCGGTGGTACACCGAGGATGGGAGCGGGATCGCCGGGACCGACGACGTGGCGGCCTCTGGCACGTTGACCTTCGTCCCCGGCCAGACCCGTGCGGAGCTGGTCGTGGACGTCCTCGGCAACATCCAGCCGCAGCCGGACCGGACGTTCCGGATCGTCCTGCACGACCCGGTCGGGGCCACGCTCGGGACCTCGGTCGCGACCGTGACGGTCCTCGACGACGACGCGCCAACGACGGTCAGCGTGGCCGGGGAGGACGCGTACCTGGCCGGCATGGTGTCGGGGAGCTTCACGATCGCGCGTGAGGGCGACCTCGAAGAGGTGCTGGTCGTGAAGCTGGACTGGGGTGGGACCGCCGCCTACGGGCTCCACTACACGGTCCGCGTCGGTGGCGGCGACGAGCTCGCCTTCCGTGCGAGCACGGTCACGTTCGCGGCCGGCACGGACACGGCCATCATCGCCGTCGTCCCGAAGCCGGACACGAGCGGGACCACCCAGCGGGTCACCCTGACCATCACGCTGTCCGCCCCAACGGACACCGCGGTCAGCTTCACGGTCCGCAGCGACGACGGCACCGCCCGGGCGCACACCGACTACACGCCGTTCCTGGAGACCGCCACCATCGCTGCCGGTGAGACCACCACCACGGTGCGGTTGCGGATCTTGCCGGGCAGCATCACCGAGCCGATCTGGTTCACGATGGAGCTCTCCAGCCCGACCGGCGCGATCCTGGGTGACAGCGTCGGGGTGGTCTGGATCGTGCCAGCCGGGTTCGCCGCGGCCGGTGAGGAGGAGCTCCTTGCGACGGAGACGCCGGCTGCCCAAGAGCCGGAGCCCGAACCCGAGCCTGAGCCGGAGCCGGAGCCTGACCCCGAACCCGGCAACAACGGCAGCGGTCGTGGGAACGGGACCGGCCGCAACCGCTGAGCGGCACGGCTAGCGTGCCGTCCATGGTGATCGGGGCCCGCCGGGTGTGGATGGTGGTGGCGTTGCTGGTCCTCGCCACCACCGTCCTCGCGTGCTCCGCGGAGCCCGACCCCGTCGCTGAGGCTGAAGCGGTCCGCGAGCAGCGCTGTGACGCCGAGATCCCCACCCTCGCCGAGACCCTGACCGCACTCGCCACCCTGTCCAGCGACGTCTCGGCCGAGGAGCACCTCAGCGGTCAGGTCCCGCCGCGCCAGCCACAGGCCCAGGCGGCCCTGGAGCGGCAGGCTGCGCTCGTCGCCTCGCTCGGCTGCGAGCGGACGTCCATCCGCTCCCGCCTGCAGGCTGCCACCACCTCGACGCTGCTCCCGGACCCGATCGCTGCCAGCGTCGGGCAGGAGCTGGCGGCCAGGCTCGTCGGTGAGGAGCCGCCCGGCCCCGTCCAGCGGACCGTCACGACCGACGAGGACCTCGCGCGCGTGGCTGCGGCGGTACCGGTCGGATCCGTGCTGACGCTGGCTGAGGGTGAGCACCGCCCCAGCGAACCGATCCGGATCGTCCGTGATCTGGAGCTACGCGGCGCCGGCCGGGACGAGACCACCGTGACCATCGACACGGCGGGAACGGCACTCGTCGCACAGGAGCCGGCGAAGGTCCGCCTGTCGGGGCTGACCATCGCCCACGAGGCGTCGTCGACGGTGGCGGTGGTGCAGCTCCCACCGACACGCACGGTGCTCAGGGACGTCAGGATCACCGGAGGCATGGCCGACGACGAGGGTGGCGGGACCGGCGTCGTGCTGGGTGCGACCGACACGGCCACCGGCGTCCCCGGACCTCTGGCTGCACTCGGGGGGAGCGGGCTGGACGCGACCCTGCTGCTGGACGTCGAGGTGGTCGACAACGCCGGCCCCGGCATCGTGGTCGGTGGGGCCGCCAAGCCGCGCATCCTGCGGGCAGAGGTCCGCGACAACGGCCTGTGTGGGGTCTGCTACCTCGACCGCGCAGGTGGGGTGCTGGTCGACAGCGAGGTGGCCGGAAGCGAGATCGGCGTGTTGGTCTCCGGGACCGCCGCCCCACGACTGACCCGCACCCGCCTGGTCGACAACCTCGATGCTGGCCTGGTGCTGGAGGACCGGGCCGCTGGTCGCTACCTCGACGTGCGCGTCGAGCGCAACGGCGAGCGCGGGGTCCTCGTGACCGATGACGCCAGCGGCTCCTTCGAGGACCTGATGGTGGTGGACAACGCCACCTTCGGCATCGCCGTCACGGACCGGGCGGCTGTGACCCTGCTCCGGACCGACGCGGCCGGCAACGAGCACGCCCTGTGGATCGAGAGTGACGCGGAGGTGAGCAGCGACGACGGCCGCTACGCCGACAGCATCGAGGTGGCGGTGGTCGTCCGCGGCAGCGCCCGGCTGACCGGCAGCGGCAACCGGTGCGAGGGCAGCCCCTTCGACGTCGGGCTGTTCGACGACGCCGAGGTGGCGCTCGAGGGCGATGGGTGTGTGGTCACCGACGAGCGCTGACGGCGACCGGGGCCGGTCGCTACCGCCCGAGCGTTGACGACGATCTGCCGGCCCTTGGGATCAGCGTGCCTCGTCCGGCTCCGCTTCTGGCTCCGGTGCCGGCGGCAACTCCTCGGCGGTCAGCTCCGCCTCGGTCAACAGGATGCCGTCCTCGCTGGCCAGGAAGCCCGTCACCTCGGCGCTGCCGTCGGCGTGCTCGGCGATGCGGCCGCCGGCCAGGCCATCGTCGCTCGCGCCGAAGGTGAAGGCGACGTTGCCGCCGGCGTCGAGCTGCTCGGCGATGTCGGCCTTGAGCTCCTCGCGCAGCACCTGGGCGCCGAGCCCGGCCACCATCTCCTCCAGCATCCGGACCCAGCGGTGCTCCACCACAGCGACCAGCATGGACGAACCCGGCGTGAGCGAGCTGGCGAGGTCCTCGACGTTGGCCATGAAGGGGACGTTGCGGAGCTTGCCGACGACGGCCCCGAACACCCCGCTACCCGCGGCGGTCGCCCACCCGAGCGGTCCGGCCAGCAACGCGAGCGTCCCACCGATCGCGCCGCCGGTGAAGAACCCACGCCGGCCCCGGTGCTTGGCGTTGGTGATCTTGAGCTTGCCGTCCTCGTCCTTGACGACGGCAGCGGCGTCGATGATGCCGATCAGCCCGGCGCGGCGACCGAGCTTGAGGTCGTCGAGGAGGCGACCGGCCTCCTCCGCCGCGGAGAACGCAGCGACGATGAGCTGGACCGGTGCGGACATGGGAGCCTCCTCGGGTCGAGGTCCAGGACGGTAGTCCGGACGCGGGGGTGCGGTCGGAACGTCAGGCGGGATCGAGGTAGAGCTGCAGTTCGATCGTGGCGGTGTCGGCCACGCTCACGACGATCGGCGCGGACGGAGCGGTCAGGTCGTGGTCGGCGAGGGTGAGCGGGAAGCTGCCGGTGACCAGCAGGCCGGCGACCCCATCGAGCAGGACCGCATCGAGGGCCACGGTCACCGGCTGGGTCACGCCGTTCAGCGTCAGCTCCCCGACCGCCTCGACGGAGATCGCCTCGCCGACCACCGGAGTGGTCCCGAGATCCACCGCCTCGGTGAGGGTGAAGGTGGTGGTCGGGTGCACGCCGGTGTTCAGGGCTCGCTGGGTCGCTCCGTCACGCTGGCGGATGTCCGTGGTCAGCGCCGTGAGGTCGCCGACGATGGTGGCCGCGACAAGCGTGGTCCCGTCGAGCGTGACGGTGCCCTCGACCTGCGGGGTGCGGCCGACCGCCTCGGTGTCGCCGACGGTGGTCAGCTCCTCGGCGATCCGGAAGCCGATGAAGGTGCCGGTCCCGGCGATGAGGTCGTACTCGACCGCGTCGGTCACGACCTGCCAGGCGGCCGGCACCTCCTCATCACCGGACGTTGGCGAGCTGTCGGTGTCGGCGTCGGCGTCGGGCTGCGCGTCCGACGCCTCGGTGTCGTCCGCTGCCGCCTCGACGTTGGCGGCATCGATCGCCGCCTGGGTGTCCACGGCCGCCGGGGCCTCGCGTCCGGTGTACCAGACCACCGCCGCGGCGAGGGCGATGGCGGCGAGCACCAGGCCGACGATCAGGGCTCGGCGGCTGCGGCCGGGCCGGGTTGAGGTGGTGGAGGTGTCCGGGGACATGGTCATGGCTGCTCCAAGCGGTGGGAGGTTGCGGAGGGTTCGGACCGTCCTTGACCACGGCCTGGGAGGGTCGCGAGCAGCGCGCGGCGGCCGACGTCGAGGCTCTAGGGCGGCATCGTCAGCGACCGGTACCCAACGGCTGGGGCGGGGCGAGCACCACCTCGTGCTGGTGGGCGAAGCGGGCCTCGACCACGTCCTTGCCGTACGGCCGGAGCGCGAGGCCGGCCAGCTTGACGTGCACGATGGCGAAGGGGATCCCGATGATCGTGATCGCCAGGACCACCCCGAAGCCGAGGTGGAGCAGCGCCAGCCACCAGCCCGCGATCAGGAACCACACCACGTTGGCGAGGGTGGACACGGCACCGGCCTCGGGACGGCGCACGACGACCCGACCGAAGGGCCACAGGGTGTAGTTGGCCAGCCGGAACGCGGCCGGGGCGACGGGGATCGTGACGATGAACACGATGGCCAGCAGGCCGGCGACCAGGTAGGACAGCGCCATCTCGATGCCGCTGAACAGCAGCCACAGCACGTTCGCGATGGTGCGCATGCGGTGTCCCCTGGCCGGCCGTGCTCGCGAAGGTATGCGGCCGCCACGGGTCCGCCCGCAAGGCCATCCGGCCCTACGACGACACCCCCATTGGTCACGAAGCCGCCACGCTACTACAGTAGTAGAACCGTGGGCTCGCGCTGGGAGGCGATCGGGGGGGCAGCCACCAGGAGCAGCCCTGCGGCGCAACGCGCGTCAGCCGGCGTGCGACGGTTGGACCCAAGGAGATGCACGATGAGGATCAGAACCGGCGGCAAGGCCGTCGCGTTGTTCGCGGCCTTGGCGATGATCGCCGCCGCGTGTGGTGGTGACGACCCTGTTGATGAGCCTGAGGACTCGGTGGAGGAGCCGGAGGACGAGGGTGAGGATGAGGCGGAGGAGCCTGCGGACGAGGGTGAGGATGAGGCCGAGCCGGAGGCTGCGGGTGAGGGCCTGACGCTGGGGTACATCCTGCCGGAGACGGGGCAGTTGGCGTTCCTGGGCCCGCCGATGATCTCGGGTGTGGAGCTTGCGTTGAGTGAGATCAACGACGCGGGTGGTGTGCTGGGTTCCGAGGTTGCGCTGCTGAGTGGTGATGAGGCGGGGGACACCGGGTTCGCGGCTGAGGAGGCGTCGCGTCTGTTGGCTGCGGGTGTGGATGCGATCGTTGGTGCGGCGGCGACGGGGATGACGCTGGCGATCATCGATCAGGTGACGGGTGCGGGTGTGGTGCAGTGCTCGCCGTCGAACACCGGGCCGGGGCTGTCGGATTACCCGGATGGCGGGTTCTACTTCCGTACGGCGCCGTCGGATGCGTTGCAGGGTCCGGTGCTCGCGGAGCAGGTGATCGCTGACGGGTATGCGTCGGTGGCGATCGCGGCTCGTGCGGATGACTACGGGCAGGGGCTGTTGGATGCGACCCGGGATGCGTTCGAGGCGCAGGGTGGCACGGTGGCGTTCTCTGACACCTATGACCCGGAGGCGGCGACGTTCGATTCGGTGGTCGAGGACATGGTGAACTCGGGTGCTGAGGCGTTCGTGGTGATCTCCTTCGCTGAGGGTGGCGCGATCGTGCAGGGCCTGCTGGGTGCGGGTGCGGACACCACGGCGATGTATGGCGCGGATGGGATCGCGGGTGCGGCGTTCGCGGAGGAGGTCGATCCGTCGGACCCGAACGTGCTGGATGGGATGACGTTCACGGCGCCGTCGTCGCAGTCGACGTCGGACTTCGACGCGAAGATGGATGCGTTCAACCCGGAGCTGGTGGATCGTCTGTTCTCGCCGCAGTCGTATGACTGCACGAACCTGATCGCGTTGTCGGCGGCGGTTGCGGGCACGACGGACTCGGCGGCGATCCGTGATGAGATGATCGCGGTGACCGTTGGGGACAACGCGTGTGGGTCGTTCGCGGAGTGC
Organism: Nitriliruptoraceae bacterium; assembly: GCA_047921175.1. Lineage (GTDB taxonomy): Bacteria > Actinomycetota > Nitriliruptoria > Nitriliruptorales > Nitriliruptoraceae > T1Sed10-7. The sequence goes on from JBLRWQ010000002.1 coordinate 56,321, forward strand.
ATGGAGTTCGTGGACGCGGGTGAGTCGATCGCGTACCAGTCGGCGGCGGGTGACGCGCTGGCGTTCATGGAGGTGCGTGAGGGCTCGGGTGAGCCGTCGCGTGGTGCGTATGACGTGTCGCGTTGGGTGGACGGTGAGTTCACCCTGCTCGAGGTCAAGGTCGGGACCGTGGAGCAGTAGGCACGGCACCACCTGCAGCACCAGGGCCCGGGACACACGTCCCGGGCCCTGCCCGTCGCCCGGTGAGATCAGAGCGCCTGGGCGAGGGTCCCGAGGTACAGCTCGATGACCTTCGGGTCGTGCAGGAGCTCGTCCCCGGTGCCGGTGTAGGCGTTCTGCCCCTGGTCCAGCACGTAGGCGCGGTCGCAGATCTGCAGACAGGTCCGGGCGTTCTGCTCGACCATGACGATCGAGATGCCGGCCTCGTTGATCTCCGCGATGCGCTTGAAGACCCCGTCCTGGTTCGCCGGCGACAGACCGGCGGAGGGCTCGTCCAGGAACAGCACCGACGGGTCCATCATCAGCGCCCGCGCCATGGCGACCATCTGCCGTTCCCCACCCGACAGCGACCCGGCACGCTGCTTCGCCCGGTCCCTGAGCAGCGGGAACAGCTCGGTCACGAAGGCGTAGCGGTCCTTCCAGATCTCCGGCTTGAGGTACAGGCCCATCTCGAGGTTCTCCTCGATGGTGAGCGCTGCGAAGATGTTGCGGACCTGCGGGACGTAGCTGACACCCTTGGCGACCAGCGCGTGGCCGGGCAGGTTCGTGATGTCCTCGCCCCGCAGGGCGACCGAACCGGAGCGGATCGGGACCAGCCCGAACATCGACTTGATCAGGGTCGACTTGCCCGCCCCGTTCGGGCCGATGATGCCCACGAGCTCCCCGTCGTAGAGCGACAGGTTGCAGCCGTTGAGGATGTCGACGTCCGGCGTGTAGCCCGCGACGAGCGTGTCCGCCGTCATGATGGGGGACTCGCCGGGGTACAGCTCCTCCGCGGTGGACCTGCTCACGATGCCTGCCTCTCGTAGCGCTTGCGCCGGGGGGTCGGTGCCTGCGCGTGGCTGGAGCCGAGGTAGGCGTCGATGACGGCCGGGTCGGCACCGATCTCGTCCGGACGGCCTTCGGCGATCACCTCACCCTGGGCCAGGCACACGACCCAGTCCGAGATGTCGAACACCACGTCCATATCGTGCTCGACGAACACCACCGTGCGGCCCTCGTCGTCGCGGAGCCCCTTCACGTGGCCGAGCAGCGACTGGGTCAGGGCCGGGTTCACCCCGGCCATCGGTTCGTCCAGCATCACCAGTGCCGGCTCGACCATGAGCGCCCGCGCCATCTCCAACAGCTTCTTCTGCCCGCCCGACAGGGTCCCGGCGAACTCGTCACGCATGTGGTCGAGCTTGAAGCGGACCAGCAGGTCGTCCGCGCGCTCGGTGATCGCCGCTTCCTGCCCGCGCCACAGCGACGGCAGCAGGGCTGGCAGGAACCGCTCGCCGGCCTGCCCGACTGCCGCGAGCTTCATGTTCTCCAGCACCGACATCCTCGACAGGGCCTTGGTGAGCTGGAAGGTCCGGACCATGCCCTTGCGGGCCACGATGTGGGCCGGGACACCCGCCAGGTCCTCGCCGTTGTACGTCCAGCGGCCCTCGTCGGGCGTGTCGAAGCCGGTGAGCAGGTTGAACAGGGTGGTCTTGCCGGCCCCGTTCGGTCCGATCAGGCCGGTGATCAGGCCCTTCGGGATCTCGAGGTGGTCGACGTTGACGGCGGTGAGGCCCCCGAAGGAGCGGCGGACCCCGTCGATGGTGAGCATGGGGTCGGGTTTGGCCACCCCGGGCTCGGCGGGGACCCCGGCCAGCGGGTCGTCTCGGCGCTCGGTCGGCTCAGGAGACATCGAGCTGCAGCTCCTTCTTGTCGCCGAGGATCCCCTGCGGTCGGTAGATCATCAGCAGCATGATCAGGACGCCGACGAAGGTCAGCGTGATCGCACCGACCGCGTTGGCGCCGAAGAAGTCGGGCAGGGACCCTGCATCCGACAGGCGGCGCATCCCGCTCTGGAGGCTCCCGAGCAGGAACCAGAAGATGACCGCGCCGAGCGCCGGCCCCCAGGTCGAGGCCGTCCCGCCCAGGATCAGGATCGCGAAGGCGTAGAACGTGACCTGGGGCAGGAAGGTGTCCGGCTGGACCGTCTGGAGCGACAGAGCGAACAGCGAGCCGCCGAGGGCGCCGATCGCACCGCCCAGCATCAGGCTCTGCATCTTGTAGGAGAAGACGTTCTTGCCGAGGCTGCGGGCCGCGTCCTCGTCCTCGCGGATCGACTTGATGACCCGGCCCCAGGGGCTGCGCATCAGGGCCCACAGCAGCCCGGTCATGAGCGCGACGAGCGACCAGCCGACGAGCATCACCCAGGCCCGCTCCGCGCTCAGGGCGAGCGGACCGAGGTAGCGGCCGGACGGGATCGGGTTGAGCGCGAAGAACGCCCCGCCGAACTGCCGCAGGCCGAACACACCGCCGGTGATCGGCTCCGCGCCGGTGCTTCGGAACAGCAGGCGGAGGATCTCCGCGGCCGCGATGGTGGTGATGGCGAGGTAGTCGGCGCGCAACCGTAGGGTCGGGACGCCGAGCAGCAGCGCCAGCAGGACCGCTCCGACGAGGCCCACGAGCACCCCCAGCCACAGCGGACCACCGAAGGTCGAGACGGTGATGGCGACGCCGTAGGCGCCGATCAGCATGAAGCCGGCCTGCCCGAAGTTCAGCAGCCCGGTGTAGCCGAAGTGCATGTTGAGACCGATGGCGAGCAGCGCGTAGGCCGCTGCGGTCGGTCCGGTCGCCGTCCGCAGGGCGTCGACCAGGATGTCGGTCCCCATCAGCCGTTCTCCCTCGTCCGCAGGGTCCTGCCGGTGACCACCGTCATCCGATCCGCTCCTTCCGGCCGAGCAACCCCTGTGGTCGGACCAGCAGGATCACGATCAGGACCGCCAGCGCCCAGACGTACTTGAGCTGGCTCGAGAAGAACACCGTCGAGACCTCGGAGACCAGCCCGACGATGATGCTGCCCAGCATCGCGCCGTAGGCCGTCCCGAGGCCACCCAGGATCACCCCGGCGAACATCAGCAGCAGCAGGCGGAAGCCCATCAGGTAGTCGACGCTCTCGATCATGCCGAGGAAGATGCCCCCGACCGCGGTGAGCGCGCCGCCCAGGATCCAGACCGACAGGATCACCCGCTGGACGTCGATCCCGGAGGACTCGGCCAGGTCGCGGTTGTCCGCGACCGCCCGCATCCCCTTGCCGAGCCGGGTCTTGGTCAGCATCAGGGCCACGCCCACCAGGATCAGGACCGACAGGCCCATCACCCACAGCTCGACCGGTTGGACCCGAAGCGGGCCGATCTGGGTACCGATCTGCAGCGTGTAGTCGTTGTAGGGGCGCCGGCTGCCGCCGAAGAAGAACAGGATCACGTGCCGGATCACGAAGGCCAGCCCGATCGAGATCACGAGCATGGAGATCAGCCCGGTCTTGCGTCGCCGCAACGGTCGCCACAGTCCCAGGTCGATCCCGCCGGAGATGGCCGCGGTGACCACGACGGACAGCGCGGCCGCCAGGATGAGGTGCAGGCCGAGCACCACGTTGAAGGTGTAGGCCAGGAACGCACCGAGGGTGACGAGGTCGCCGTGCGCGAAGTTGATCAACCCGGTCGTGCCGAAGATCAGCGACAGTCCGATCGCGGTCATCGCGATGATCAGCCCGAACTTGAGCCCGTTGAAGGTGCTCTGCACCAGCCGTTGGAACAGGAGGCTGCCCACCTCCTCCACCTCGCCGAGCGCGAACAGGGCGGTCGCCGAACCGCCCTCGCTGACCCGGATCTCGAGTTCCGTCCGGTCGGGGTCGCGCAGCTGGACGTCGTCGGGCAGGGACCCGGTGTCGATCCGCACCAGGTAGCGACCCTCGCCGGGGACCTCGACCGACCACTCGCCGTTGTCATCCGTGACCGCGGCCCCGACCTCCTCGCCGTCGAGGGTCGCGACGCCGATGGTGACGTCCGGGACGGGATCGCCGCCCTCGGCGAGTCGCCCCCCGATCCGCTCGCTGTCCTGCGCCGTCGCGGCGCCGGCCAGCAACCCCAGCGACAGCAGGACCAGCAGCACGAGCACCGTCAGGCGGCTGACACGCGTCACGCCGTCTCCTCACCGTCGGACGGGCACCCCCGGATGCCCCGCAACCGGTAGCGACACCCCCCGGGGTCGCTGTATCGGCGCGCACATTAGCCGCAGGGCCTGTTCCCGCAAGGTCGAGGATGGTCCGCCGACACCTCCCGGTGCCGTCCACCGACGGCTCGTCCGCGACCCCGACCCCGAGGTGGTGGCGGGGCGGTGGACGGCTGCTTCACTGCGACCACCCCCGACCGACGGGACGTCCATGGGCACCATGGTGAGCACGACCGACTACCACACCGCCGGCGAGCCGTTCCGGATCGTCACCGCGGGGGTGGCCACGCCGCGTGGCCGGACCGCGGCCGAGCGGCGGCGGTGGGCGCTCGAGCACCTCGACGAGGTCCGCGCCCTGCTGTGTCGCGAGCCCCGCGGGCATGCCGACATGTACGGCTGTTTCCTCGCCCCGCCGGACGACGAGGATGGCGACCTGGCCACGGTCTTCTTCCACAACGACGGGTTCTCCACCGCCTGCGGGCACGGGACGATCGCGTTGGCGACCTGGGCGGTCGAGGCCGGTCTGGTGGTCCCGGAGCCGGGTGCCACGGTGCATACGGTGGTCATCGACGTGCCCTCCGGTCGGGTCGAGGCCGTCGTCGCCCTGGAGGACGGCCGCCCTGGTCCGGTCCGTTTCCGCAACGTCCCCGCGTCGGTCCACACCCTGGACCTGCAGCTCGAGGTCGAGGGCCGCCCGCTCCACCTCGACGTCTCCTACGGGGGCGCCTTCTACGCCTCCTGCGATGCCGAGCAGCTCGGCCTCGAGGTCGTGCCCGCGCACCTCGACGACCTGATCCGGTGGGGCCGGGCCATCAAGGCGGCGGTCAACGACCACCTCGAGCTGCGGCTGCCCGACGCCAGCGGCGACGCGGGGCTCTACGGGGTCATCTTCGTGGACCGGCTGGCGCATCAGCACCAGCGCAACGTGACGGTCTTCGCCGATGGCCAGGTCGACCGGTCACCCTGCGGCAGCGGCACGTCCGCGCGCTTGGCGGTCCTTGCTGCGCGTGGGTCGCTCGGCGTCGGCGACACCCTCGTCCACGACTCCATCGTCGGGACCCGCTTCCTCGGCAGGGTGCTGGCCGAAGCCCGGTCCGCCGACGGCACCGTCACCTACGACACCGAGGTGGAGGGTCGCGCGGTGCGGACCGGCCACCACACCTTCGTGCTCGAGCCGCACGACGAGCTCGGGACGGGCTTCGTCCTGCGTTGACCGCACCGGGGGGAACCCCGCCGTCGCGGGCGCTGGAGTGGTCCGTGCCGGCGGCTGACAGGAGGCTGCGATGCAGGTCCTCGACCACGACCAGGTCCGTGCCCGCCTGCCGATGCGTGCGGCGATCGATGCGCTGGAGTCCGCGATCGCTGGCGGCCGCATCGCGCGGACCCCGCCCCGCCAGCACCTGCACGAGCGTGAGCAGGAGCTCCTGCTGATGCCGAGCTTCCTCGACGGTGGTGCCACGGTGAAGCTCGTCGGGATCGACCCCGCGAACCCGGCCCGAGGGCTGCCGCGCATCCAGGGGGTCGTGGTCGTCTTCGCCGGCCCGGGCCTGACCCCCGCGGCCGTGCTCGATGCCGCGGCGATCACCGCGATCCGCACGGCCGCCGTGTCGGGGGTGGCCACCCGCTACCTGGCCCGGCCCGACAGCGAGCGGCTGGTGTTGTTCGGGGCCGGACCGCAGGCGCATGCGCACCTGCAGGCGATGGTGGCGGTCGCCCCCGTGCGCCAGGTCCGGGTCGTCTCCCGCAGCCCGGGCCCGGCCGCGGCGCTCGTCGACCGCGCGCGGGCGGACTTCGGACTGGACGCCGAGGTGGCCGGCCCCGAGGTCGTCGCGGACGCCGACCTGGTGTGCGCCTGCACCACGAGCCCGACCCCGGTCTTCGACGGCGCCCGCCTGCCGCCGGGGGCGCACGTCAACGCGGTCGGCTCCTACCGCCCGGACCTCCAGGAGCTGGACGCGGCCACGGTCCGCTCGTGCCGGGTGGTGGTGGAGGACCGCGAGGCGGCACTGCGCGAGTCCGGAGACCTGGTCCACGCGGTGGCGGCCGGCTGGGAGCCCGCAGCGATCGCGGCCGACCTCGTGGAGCTCGTCCGCGACCGCGTCCCGGTCCGCGGGGGTGCTGAGGACCGCACCCTGTTCGACTCGGTCGGCCTGGCCTACGAGGACCTCATCGTGGCCGAGGCGGTGCTGCGCGCGGGTGGAGGCTGACCGGCGCCGGGGCGCCGCGGTCCGCGGTTCAGGTTGCGTGGGTCGGTGGCCGCGACGCGCCACGGACCTGGGGGCCGTGCAGGGCCCCGGCGCGGATGCCCTGGGCCAGCAGCGCCTGCGCCGCGAGGTAGGTCAGCATCACCCAGAACCCGTGGGCCGGCAGGCGGAGCGCGCCGGTCAGCGCGTTGAGCGCGATCAGCGCGTCCGACACGACGAACAGCCCGGCTCCGATGGCGGTGGCGCGGTTGAGGCCGGTGGCGAGCACCGCCATCGACACGATGACGACGGCGTAGACGGTCACCGGGAGCCGCAGGTCACCGAGGTCGGCCCACAGGACCGCGAGGAGCCCGAGCAGCACCACGCCGTAGGGCAGGGCGGCCACGGGCCGCTGCAGCAGCAGGCTGTGGGCACGCGACGGCCAGAACGCCGTGGCGTAGGTGAGCTGCGCCACGAGGAACGCGCCGAGCCCGAGCAGGAACCAGGTCTCCCCCTCGGGCATCAACCCGAGGTCCCCGAGCCATGACCAGCCGAGGGCGACCAGCAGGAGCGTCCTGAGCCGCGAGGTCGGCACCGCGGTCACCGCCCAGCCGAGCAGGGCCGGCATCAGCAACGGTTTGGTCAACGTCTGCACCAGGTCGCTGCCCGCGAGCTGGCCGGCCAGGTGCACCGTCGAGACCACGAGGAACGCCCACCACCACACCCGGCTCGCGTCCTCCACCTCGGTGCCTCCTCCGCCCCGATCGACCGCCGTTCGATCGCCGATCGACGGCCGATCGCCGATCGCCGGCCGTTCGACCGCCGGTGCGGCGCCCAGCCGGCGCTGTGGTGCTGCCGTCGTCCGGGCGTCCGAGGACAGCATCCCACACCAGCCCGGGTCGGTGCGCCCGGGTTCTCCCCCAGTGCGCCCCGGTTCTCCGCCGGATGCACCGGTTCTCACCTGGTGCACGGGTCGGGAGGTGCACGGAACCGCGCTATGCGGCGGTTCCGTGCGGGGTGTCGGGTGTGCACGGGCCGGGATGTGCACGGAACCGCGCTATGCGGCGGTTCCGTGCGGGGTGTCGGGTGCCGTCAGCCGCTGACGGCGGCGCTCGGGCGGTCCTGTGCGGTCATCTCCTCCGCCCACACCGCCAGCACGAGCAGCGTCCAGACCAGCCGGCCGTGCTCGGCCCGGCCCTCGCGGTGATCGGTGACCACCCGCTGGACCACCGCCGGGTCGAACATCGTCCCGAGCGGCCCCTCCAGCAGCCGCGGGGCCACGTCCACCCCGTGCGGCCCCCGCAGCCAGCCGGTCACCGGCACCGGGAACCCGAGCTTGCGTCGGTTGGTGACCTGCTCCGGGATCAGGTCCGCCACGGAGCGGCGCAGGATGTACTTCGTGGTCCCCTTCGCGAGGCGGAGCCGCGTCGGGATCCGCCGCGCCACGCTCCAGACCTCGTCGTCCAGGAACGGCACCCGGACCTCCAGCGAGTGCGCCATCGAGGCCCGGTCGGCCTTGGCGAGGATGTCCCCGGGCAGCCACGCATCGAGGTCGACGGTCTGCATCCGGGTCACGTCATCGAGGTGGCGGCTGCGGTCCCAGCTGGCCTTCAAGGTGTCGCGCGGCCGCGGTGCCTTCCAGCCGGCGTCGGGCAGCAGGGCCGACCGGAGCTGGTCGGAGGTGATGGTGACGTTGCCGCGGTACCAGGCCTCGACGCCACTGCTGGCGCGCAGCGCGTAGCCGCGACCGCGCCGCTCGGGCGGTTGCCGCAGCGCGGCGGCGTGGATGCGACGCCGCACACCCGCAGGGAGCACCTCGACGGGACGGGAGGTCCCCGGCTGGCGGTAGATCCGGTAGCCGCCGAACAGCTCGTCCGCGCCCTCGCCGGACAGCACCACCTTGACGTGCTCCGCCGCCAGCGCGGACAGGTGGTACAGCGCCACCGCGGACGGGTCGGCCAGGGGGCCGAGGTGGCGGATCGCGTCGGGCAGCACCCCGAAGATGTCGCTGGGCCCCAGCATCCGGAACCGGTGCTCGACCCCCAGCGCCTTGGCGCTCTCCGCGGCGAGCGCCGCCTCGTCCACCGCGCCCTCGACCCCGACGGAGAAGGTGACCAGGTTGTCGTGCTTGCGCGCCAGCGCCACGAGCGCGGTCGAGTCGATCCCGCTGGACAGGAACGAGCCAACGGGCACGTCGCTGAGCAGGTGGTGGGTGACCGAGCTGTCCAGCGCGGCCCGGGTCTCCCGGATCAGCGTCGGCGCGTCGGCCAGCTCGTCGGGGTCGAAGGCGGTCTCCACCAACTGGTCGATGCGCACCGAGCCGTCCAGGCCGGCCCGCAGCACGTGGCCGGGCGGCAGCTCGTGCAGCCCCTCGAAGCCGGTGGCCGTGCCCGGGACGTACCCGAAGGTCAGCACCTGGCCGAGCGCGGCCCGGTCGAACTCGAGCGGACCGGTCACCGCCCGGATGGCGCAGTTCTCGGAGCCGAGGTGGAGCGCCTTGCCGTCGTCGTGCCACAGGATCGGCTTGATGCCGAACCGGTCCCGCACCGCGACCAGCTCGCGACGCCGACCGTCCCAGATCGCGAGCCCGAACATCCCCCGGAGCCGCGCGACCGCCTCGATGCCGTCGTAGAGGTAGAGGTGGAGCGCCACCTCGATGTCGCTGTGGGAGCGGAACCGGGCGCCGCGCCGCTCGAGCCAGGTACGCATCGCCACCGACTCGTACAGCTCCCCGTTGCCGACCAGGGCGACCTGCCCGTCGTCGCTGATGAACGGCTGGTCACCGCCCTCCACGTCGACGATCGCGAGCCGCTGCATGCCGAGCCCGACCGGGCCCTCACGGAAGGTGCCGATGCCGTCGGGGCCGCGGTGCAGCAGCGCGGACGTGCCGCGCTCGAGCTCCTCGGCGGTGATGTCGCGCCCGTCGCGGCGCAGCGTTGCGAAGATGCCACACACGGGTGGGTCCGATCAGGTAGGGCGGTGGTGGCTCGGCAGCCTACGGGGCCGCCGGTCTCCAGGCGCCCCTCCGACCCGCCGGGTTGCCACCGTCCCCGGACTACCGTCGACCACGACCGGGGTGCCGCAGCCGTGCTGCTGCAACCGCCCTGCGGCCGGACCGTGCGTGACAGGAGGAGCGACCATGGACCCGACGTCGAGGTGGCACGCGAGCCTGCCCGGTGAGCTCCTGGTCGGCCCAGGCAGCCGGTACGACCTGGCTGGCCTCCTGCCGGAGACGCGGGTGCTCGTGGTGGTCTCCCGCTCGACGGCGGACCTGGTCGGCGATCTCCTCCCGTCCCATGCCGGCGAGGTCGCCCGCGTCGTCGTCCACGGCGAGCCGGTGCTCGACGAGGTGGCCGCCGAGGTGGCGCGGGTCCGACCGGCGGGTGCCGAGGTGGTGCTCGCCGTCGGGGGCGGGAGCGTGCTCGACACCGGCAAGGCGCTGGCCGCGTTCCTGCCCAACGACCGCTACGCCCCCCGTGACCACCTCGAGGTCGTCGGGGCCGGGCACCCGCTGCAGGTCCCGCCGCTGCCGGTGGTCGCCCTGCCGACCACCGCCGGCACCGGGGCCGAGGCGACCCACAACGCCGTGCTGGCCGTACCCGACGCCGCCCGCAAGGTCAGCCTCCGGGACCGCCGGCTCACGCCGCGTGCGGCGGTCGTGGACCCGGATCTCGGGCGGGACGTGCCGCACCACGTGGCGGTGGCGGCGGGCCTGGACGCGGCCGTCCAGCTGGTCGAGGCGGCGGCCTCTCCGCTGGCCACACCGCTGTCCACGATGGTGGCGATGGAGGGCGCGGCTGCGGCCCTGCCGGCGCTGGACCGGCTGGTGCAGGGTGCCGCGACCGAGGCCGATCGCACGGCGCTGGCCTACGGGGCGCTGCTCAGCGGGATCGCCCTCGCCAACGGCAAGCTCGGGACGATCCACGGTTTCGCCGGGGTGCTGGGGGGCCATCGTGACCTGGCCCACGGCGCCCTGTGCGGCTGGTTCGCCGCCCCCGTCCTGCGGGCGACCATCGCGGAGCTGCGCGGGCAGGCGGCCGGCGGCGACACGGCGGCCGTGCTCGCGCTGGACCGGTACGGCCAGCTGGCGGACCTGACGACCGACGCACGCCCCGACGCGGGTGCCCAGCCGGAGGATCTGGCGGGCTGGTTCGACCGCTTGGTCGGTGATGCCGACCTGCCGCGGCTCGACCTGACCGGGCTCCCGGTCGACGAGGTGGTGACCGCCGTGCAGGAGGCCAGCTCGACCAAGGGCAACCCGGTCACGCTGCAGCCCACGGTCCTACGCGACCTGCTCGTCGACCTGACCGACTGAGCGATGACGTGGGGACCACGTCCCGCGGTGTCGCGGCTGGGGATGGGGGCAGGCCCGTCCGCCAAGGTGCAGGCTTCCGTACCCTGACGTTGCCCCGGTCCGCGAGACGTGTGGGCACGGCCGCGTGAGGAGTGACCACCATGCCGGACCCGACCGGGCCCAACCAGCCGAAGCCGCCTGAGGACGAGCAGCCGACCCGGCCCGTCCCCCCACCACCGCCTGCCGGACCGACGCCCACCGACGCGGGTGAGAGCGCCGCAGCACCCGATGATGCAGGTCCGGTCGGCGGCGACGATCCGACGATCGCGATGGATCCGTCCGCTACGGCTGCCGACCCGGCCTCGCTCGACCGCACGCAGGCCCTCCCAGGCGCGGGTCCGGCCGGACCTCAGCACCTGCGCGGCGTGGTCCGTGAGCTCGACGGCGACCGGGCCATCGCCGAGGCGCAGGTCGTGGTCGCGGATGCGGCGGGGCAGACCGTCGGCCGGGCGACCTCGGTCGCGGACGGTCGGTTCACCGTCGCCGAGCTGCCGCCGGGGCGCTACCAGGTGACGGTGACCGCTGACGGGTGGTTCCGCTCCGAGCGCTGGCACGAGCATCCCGGACCCGCGGCCGAGGTGACCCTCGAGCCCGCGGAGCTGTCCGGCATGGTGCTCAGCGAGGAGGCACGCGAGCCGCTCCTCGACGCCAAGGTGCGCCTGCGCAGCCTCGATGGCCACCTCCTCGGGCAGGCCGAGACGGACCCGAAGGGTCGGTTCATCATCCCGCTGGCCGGTCTCGGGCCCGCTACGACGCCACCCGCGATCACCCACCGGCTCGATGTGGCAGCCGATGACCACGAGCCCACCACCCTCGACCTCACCCTGGAGGACCGCCCCCTCGACGAGCTGACCGTGACCCTGGCGCGCACCCGACGGTCGGTGTGGCGCTGGGTGGCGCTCGGGGTGCTGGGGCTCGTGGCGCTCGCCGTGCTGTGGGCGGTGCTCTCCGGCGATGACGAGCTGACCGTCCCCGACCTCATCGGGGCGAGCCTCGAGGAGGCGGCGGACGAACTCGCGGCCGACGAGCTCGAGCTCGGCACGGTCGACCTCAGGCCGGCGGAGGGGGCAGAGGAGCCCGGCACCGTCGTCGCGACGGCACCGGAGGCCGGGACACCCGTCGAGGTGGGCGACGCGGTCGATCTCACCCTGGCCGACGTCGCCGAGGAGGCGCTCGTCGAGGTGCCACGAGTGACGGGCCGGCAGGAGTCCGACGCGCTGCGGCTGCTCGACGCGCTCGGGTTCGACGTCGTCGTCGAGCGCGTGGTCGCCTCCGAGGACGCGGGGATCGTCGTGACGCAGGATCCCGCACCGCGGACCGAGGTCGCGCCGGGCGCGACGGTCGTGCTCCAGGTCAGCCGCGGTCCGGAGGACCCCGCACCGGAGCCGGAACCGGAGCCCGCACCGGAGCCGGAGCCCGAACCGGAGCCGGAGCCCGAGCCGGAGCCGGAGCCCGAGCCGGAGCCCGAGCCCGAGCCGGAGCCGGACCCCGGGGATGGTGAGAGCCCGCAGTTGCCGGAGATCGAGCTGCCGGAGATCGAGCTGCCGGAGATCGACACCGGCTGGTTCGAGGACCTGCTCCAGCGCATCCGCGACTGGTTCTCCGGCCTCACCGGCGGCTGAGGGCAGGCCGAGCCGGCTGACGTCGGACCGCCGGCGCTCAAGCGGACCCTGACGGTGCCGATACCTGGGCGATGGCGCCCTGGGTCTGGAAGCTCGCGGCCCTGGCCGGCGTTGCGGCCGGGGTGGGTTTCCTGACCACCGGCTCGCCGCTCCTCCGTGAGAGCCTGTGGCTGGCGACGCTCGTCATGGCGCTCGTCGGGATCCTCGTCGGGCTGCGCTGGAACCGACCGTCCCGCTACCTGCCGTGGGGGCTGCTCGCGGCCGCACTGGCGACCCTGGTGCTGGCCAACGTCACCGCCTTCCCGCTGTGGGCGACGGCGTCGAGCCTGGCGTGGTCGGACGTCCTCGCCATCGCGGCGTTCCCGCTCATCGGCATCGGCACGCTGACGCTCAGCCGGGCCCAGGTCCCCGGCGGTGACCGCGAGAGCGCCATCGACGGGGCGATCGTCATGGTCGCGATGGCCGCGGTCCTGTCGGGCACGGCCCACCACCCGGAGCTGCTGCAGCACGACGTCGCCCTCGCGACCCGGCTGCTGCACACCGTCGTGGCCCCGCTGATGATGGCGGCGGTCACCGCTGCCGCGCTGCGGCTGCTGTTCACCGGAGGTGCCCGGCTCCCCGCCGCCTGGTTCGTGGTCGGTGCCGCCTTCTCGGCCCTCCTCGGCAACGCCTTCCGAGCGGTCCTGGTCGCCGCTGGTGCCTACGAACGGGGGACGCCCAGCGACCTGCTGATCCTGGCGGCCTACGTGCTGATCGGCCTCGCGGGACTGCATCCGTCCGCGGCGCCCCTGACGCGTCCGGCCGCTCCTCCGCGACGTCGCTTCACCGCCGCCAGGTTGGCGGTGCTGGGAGGTGCCCTGGTCGCGACCCCGGTGACGGTCCTGCTCCGGGGGGTCGACAGCACGCTGGTCCCGACCCTGCTGGGCTCGGTCGTGGTCAGCTGCCTCGTGCTCGTGCGCATCAGCCGGCTGGCGCTCGAGCGACAGGGCGTGCAGGAGCAACTGCGTCGGGCCGCGGTGCATGACCCGCTGACGGGTCTGCCCAACCGTCGCCTGATCCTCGACCGACTCGCCCAGGGGTTGGCCCGGAGCGCCCGGGACGGCGGACCGGTGGCCGTGATGTTCGTCGACCTGGACGACTTCAAGCGGGTCAACGACGACCGGGGGCACCAGGTCGGCGACGAGGTGCTCGTCGCGGTCGCTCGCCGTCTGGAAGGCATGGTCCGGGACTCGGACACCGTGGGTCGCTTCGCGGGCGACGAGTTCGTGCTGCTGTGCGAGACCAGCGACGACGACGCAGCCGCCGCGCTCGCCCAGCGCGTGCTGGCCGCCCTGGTGCAGCCGTTCCCTGCCGAGGGCCGGCCGGTCCGGATCGGCGCCAGCATCGGCCTCACCGTGCCGGCGTCCGGCAGCAGCGACCCCGAGGAGGTCCTCAAGCAGGCGGACGACGCGATGTACCTCGCGAAGGCGCGCGTCGGGCCGGCCGTCGCCTGCTACGACCGGTCGCTCGCGGCGCACCAGGCGACGCGGCGCACCCTGGAACGCGAGCTCGAGCAGGCGGTCGAGCGCCAGGAGCTCCGGCTGGTCTACCAGCCGCTGTGGCGGCTCGACCGGCACCACATGATCGGCGCCGAGGCCCTGCTGCGATGGGCGCATCCGACACGTGGCGAGCTGGACCCGAGCACGTTCCTGCCCATCGCGGAGCGCACCGACCTGATCCTGGCGGTCGGTGACCTGGCGCTGGCCCAGGCGTGCGCCCAGCTGCAGGTCTGGCAGGCGGAGCTGCCACCGGAGGTGGACTGGACGCTGTACGTCAACCTCGCGGGGCGCCAACTGGTCGCGCCCACCCTGGTCGACCGGGTCGCCGGGCTGCTGGACGCCCATGGTCTACGGCCGGACCGGCTGGGGTTCGAGGTCTCGGAGCGGGCGGTGGTCGACGATCGGGTGGTCGCGACCGCCTCGGCGCTGCATCGACTGGGGACACGGCTCTCCTGGGACGACTTCGGGACGGGCTACTCCTCCATCTCCCATCTGCGGGGCTGGCCGCTGGACATCATCAAGCTGGATGGCTCCCTGGTGCTCGGGGCGGTGGACCGGCCCGAGGACGCAGGCATCGTGCGGGCCGTCTGCTCCGTCGCCCACGAGCTCGGTATCGCCGTGCTCGCGGAGCACGTGGCCTCGCCCGAGGTGCTGGCCACCGTGCAACGGCTCGGGTGTGAGCTGGGCCAGGGCTACCACCTGGGCCGGCCCGTCCCCGCCGCACAGCTGTCTCTCCGGCACGTGTCGCACGTGTCGGGGGCCCTGACCGATCCGCCGGTGCGGACCCTGGAGAGCACGCGTCGGTCACCGACCGGGAACACGGTCCCCGAACGGATCGGCCAAGCGGCCGGCTGACAGCACCGCAGGGCTCAGACGAGGTCCCGAGGGATCTCGTGCTGCCACCGTCGCACCGCGACGCGGACCTCGCCCTCGTACGCATCGAGCGCGTCGGTGACATGGAAGGTGGTCGCATCCGCGGTCATGGTCGAGGTGGCGACGACGCGGACGTGCCAGTCGCCACGGGACAGCTCCGAGGTCCGCGAGGTCCGCACCTCGGCACTCAGCGGTGCCCCCTCCACGATCGAGAACCCGCGCTCCCACTGCTCGGTCAGCTCGAGGCCATCGGGCAGCCGTACCTGCTGCTCGTCGAACCAGGCGCGCAGCGTGGACCGACCGGAGATCCAGTCGTGGACCACCTGCCGGTGGCCGCCGCGGGTCGGCGCGTCCGGACCGTCGTCGTCGCTCACCACGAAGCGGGGCAGGTCCTCCTCCCCGGGCTGCGGCGGCCGGGTCGGCAGCTCGAGGCGGCAGCCGCGATCGGGGTAGAGGGTCACCGTCACGGGCTCCGGTGACGGCCACGCCCACGGCCAGTAGGTGGGGGAGATGGCGACCCGGATGCGGCTGCCGGCGCTGAACACGTGGCCGGCGGCCGAGAGCGGCACCACCACCTCGGTCGGCGTGTCCACCGGCATCGGGGTCGGATGCTCGTGGCTGTCGCGGTGCGTCAGGTTCAGCAGCCCCCGGGCGACGAGCCGGGAGACACCCGCCGGGGTGACCTCGGTCAGCCGGATGGCGACCAGCGCGAGGGGGCGGTCCACGCCGAGGGTGAGCCGGACCGCGGCCTGCCCGAGGGTGGTGAGCGGCCGCACCAACGGCGCTGAGGTGTAGGTCAGCGACAGGCCGTCCTCGCGACGCTGGTCGCCCGGCAGGTCCTCCAGGATGCCGGCACCCATGTACGCGCCCGCCTCCAGGCCCGCGGTCTGGCTCCCGACGATCGTGTGCGAGTCGTCCGGTGCCCGGTCGGGCGAGGTCCGTCCGTCGTCCAGCCAGAGACGGTGGTCGTTGCCCAGCAGCCAGCGCTGCTCGTGGACCGCCGGCGAGGGCCAGCACGGTTCGGTCGCCCAGACCCCGACGCGCTCCGCACGGCCGGGCACGTCCTCGATCGTCTCGCGCAGGAACACCCGCAGCATCGGCTCGTCCATGATCCCGGTGTCGATGCCCTTGAGCCAGTGGTCCCAGAACCGCCGGGTCTCCCCGAGGAAGTCGATCGGTGCGCCGGGCTTGCCGTGGTCGGGGAAGACGTGCCCCCACGGGCCGATCAGCCCCTTGCGTGGACCGGTGTAGCCGGCGAGCACCCGCAGCACCGCGTCGCGGTAGGCATCGTCCCAGCCGCCCACCATGTAGACGGCCGCCTGCATGGCGTCGAGGTCCTCGCAGACCGAGCCGTGCTGCCAGTAGGCATCCCGACGCTGATGCTCGAGCCAGGTCCCCACGAACGGCGCGACGTCGAGGCGCTCGAACCAGGCCTCGCGCCACCGCTCACCGAAGCTCGCCGGGTCCGGGGGTCGGGCGCCCGCCGACAGCATCCGGGTCGACCACGGCAGCATCTCCGACGCCACGACGCAGCCACCGTGGTAGTGCACGTCGTCGGCGTAGCGGTCGTCGGTCGAGCAGACGCTCACGACCGCCTTCAGTGCCGGCGGACGGCGCGCCGCGATCTGGAGCGCGTTGAAGCCGCCCCAGGAGATCCCCTGCATGCCGACGTTGCCGTTGCACCACGGCTGGGCGGCGAGCCAGGCGATCACCTCGCAGCCGTCGTCGAGTTCCTGCACGGTGTACTCGTCGAGCAGCAACCCCTCCGAGTCGCCCGACCCGCGCAGGTCCACCCGCGCCACCGCGTAGCCGTCCGCGGCCATCTCCATCCCGCGCTCCCGGTCGCGGTGGGCGGTGACGTCGTTCTTGCGGTAGGGCAGGTACTCGAGCAGGGCGGGGACCGGATCCTCGACGGCGTCGACCGGGAGCCAGATCCGTGCGGCCAGCCGGACCCCGTCGGACAGCTCGATCCACACGTGTGACAGCTCGCGGACCGCGCGCGGGAGCCGGTCGCCGGTCATGCCTGCGGCTCCGTCACGCTGCGCCCGGCGCGGCGCAGCGCTCGGACGACGATGTCCTCGCACAGCTCGGGGAAGCTCACGCCGGCGACCGCCGCGGACAGCGGGAAGCTCGACCTCGGGGTCATGCCGGGCAGTGGGTTGGTCTCCAGGAAGGCCAGCCGCCCGTCCGGCGCGAGGCGGAAGTCCACGCGGGATGTCGCATCCCCGATCCCGAGCGCCTGGTTGACCTCGCCGGTGATGCGACGGACCCGGGCGGTGTCCTCGTCGCTGAGGTCCGCGGGACACTCCTTGCGGGACTGCCCGGGCGTGTACTTCGCCTCGTAGGTGAACACGTCGCCGTCGGACAGCGGCTCGACGACGGCGAAGACCCGGTCGCCGATCGAGGCGATGGTCAGGTCGCGCCCGGCGATGAACTCCTCGACCAGCGCATCCGGGTTCTCGCGCGACGCCAGCTCGCACGCGGCCGACAGCTCCACGGGGTCGGTGACCTTGCTCAGCCCGATCGTCGAGCCGCCGAACCGTGGCTTGACGATCCAGGGGCCGGGCAGGGTCAGGTCCGCCAGGTCCTCCTCGAGGTGGTCGCGCCGGACCACGTGCCAGGCGGGGGTGTCGATCCCGTGCGCTGCCACCGCCTCCTTGCTGCGGGCCTTGTCGAAGGTCAGCTCGCACACGTCCGGCGTCGGACCGGTGAAGACGATGCCGTGGCGCTCCAGCACGCGCTGGGTCCGGCCGAGCTCGCCCTCGTCGCCGAAGGTCGTCACGAACACGACATCGGCGTGGCGCAGGACGTCCAGCACACCGGGGGCGAGTGCGCCATCGTCCTGCTGCGCACGGACCGTCGCCAGCGCCTCGAGGTCCGGTGGGGTCGCCACGGTCGGAGCCACCGGCGTCTCCGGGACGTCCTCCGCCTCCACCTCGGCGGTGGTGAAGGCGTGCTCGATGCCCCGGTCGATGGCCAGCGGGGCCTGCGCTGAGTCGACCGCGGCGACGGCGTGCCCCACCCAGCGCAGCGCCCGCGCGATCGCGGTCCCGGTGGACAGCGAGGCGTACCGCTCGGAGTTGGCGCCACCCATCAGCACCGCGATGCGCAGCGGTGCCGCCAGGGTGGAGGAGGGGTGCGGGCGGGGCAGGGGCTCGTCGAACCCCGCTGCGTCGGGTGCGGTCGGCTCGGTCGGTGCGTGCGACATGACACGGACTCCGTGGTTGCGGTGTCGTAGCGATCCAGGCGGTCGACCCCCACCGTAGGTGCGAGGTGCCGGCGGCCGGGCCCATGACCCGCCGTCGCGGTCGCTCCCCGGCCGCTGCTCACCAGGCGCGCAGGACCTGGGCCATGAGCCGGAACGGGACGGCACGGCCGCGGACCTGATCGACGGTGCCGGCGAGGTGGACATCCAGCTCGGGGCAGTGGAACAGCCAGGTGCCGGTGACCCCGGCGTGGCCGACGAGGGTCACGGCACGGTGGTCCGGTCCGGCCAGGCGGTTGACGCGGAAGGTCATGGTCCCGAGTCCGTAGCGCATGGCGGGCATGTTGCGGAGCCGGTTGCTGCGCTCGGTCAGCAACGCGACGGTGTCGGCGTTGCGGAACAGCCCACCGGCGAGCAGCGCACGCTGGAAGGTGAGCAGGTCCTCGGTGGTGCTGCCCAGGTCGTTGCTGGAGCGGACCAGGTTCGGCAGGTCCAGGCGGCGCTTGCGGTCGTAGAGGCCGGACGGTTCGGGGATGCCGGCTGCCGGTGCCGATCGCCCGGGCAGCCAGGTCTGCTCCAGCCCGAGCGGTTCGCAGATGCGCGTGGACAGCAGCTCCGCGAAGCCCTGCCCGGTGACGGTCTCGAGCAGGTGGATCAGCAGCTGGAACCCGGTGTCGGAGTAGTGGGCCACCTGACGGTCCGCGGCGAGGTCCTGCGGCGCGACGTGGGGGCGGTGCTGCTCACGGGTCCAGCGGAGCACGTCGTCCAGGCTCCAGGCCAGGTCCTCGCCCTCCATCAGCCGCCGGTACAGGCTCGGGCCCTCGCGTGGCTTGTCGAAGTAGTCCGGGAGTCCGGAGGTGTGGCTGGCGAGGTGCCGGACCGTGATCCGCGCGGTGTGGTCGATGCCGCGCCGCACGTGGAGTCCGGTGGTCGTCGCCGGGGGCAGGTAGGTGGTGATGCTCTCGTCGAGGTCGAGCTCGCCACGCTCGTGGGCCTGCAGCACCAGGGTGACGATGAAGCGCTTGGTGACGCTGGCGATGAAGAAGGGGGTCGCGGGGGTCAGCTCGGGCGTGCCCGGCTCGTTCGGTCCGGCCGCCCCCGCCCAGCGCCGCTCCCCGTCCGCGCCGAGCACGGCGAGGTTGACGTGGTGCAGCTTGCGACGCGCGGCCACGTCCGTGACGAGGGCGGTCAGGCGGGCGTCCACCTCGTCCGGGACGCGGTTGTCGGCGGCGGTACGGGTCAGGGTCGCGGTCGTCATCGGGGGCCTCCATCGGGTCGGGGATCGGGTCCCCCCCACCATGGCGACGGTGGCTGTCGCGGACCTGTCGTCGACCTGCGACCGCACCCGCACGGGTCCCCGCCGGACTACGCCATCGAGGCCGCTGTGAGGTGGTCGTCGTGCGCCAGCGCGAGGACGAGCTCGACGACCACCTCGGGATCGTCCAGGCTCGCACCGAACCGCTCCCGGGCCTGGGCCATGCGGTACGCCACCGTCTGTGGGTGGATGCCCAGGTCCGTCGCGACGTCGGTCCGTCGGCCGAGGTGCAGCAGCCAGGAGCGCAGCGTCGCCGTCAGGCGGGCGCGTGCGGCGTCGCTCAGCCCGTCCAGGGGTGCCAGGGCGCGCCGCCGCAGGTCCGCGAGGGCAGCTGGATCGGCGCCGAGCACCAGCTCCGGCAGGTGCTCCGCGGTGTCGATCGGGCGGCCACCGGTGGGCGCGGAGAGGGCCCGCGCCCGCACCGCCCGGCCGAACGAGGTGGTCGCGTCCGTCCAGGGCCGCGCCGGCCCCACCACGGCGCCGTAGCCGACGAGGGTCCGCAGCAGCGTCGCACGGGTCCGTACGGCATCGGGCACGAGCAGGACACCCGTGTCGGTGGGCAGCGCGTCCGAGGTCCGCTCGTCGGCCACGGTGAGCGTCCGGGGGTCGAGGAGCGAGGCCACCTCGTGCAGTCGGGCGACCGGGACCAGCACGGCCGTCAGGGTGCTCGGCGCGGTCCAGTCGGCCCGCTCGGCCCGGGCGGTGAGCACGTCCGACGGCTCCCCGGCGAGCAGCGCGTGGCCGAGCTCGTTGAGGTAGCGCGCGCGTACCTGGGCGGTGCTCGCGAGCTTGGCGCGGTGCCCGGCGGCGCTGGCCGCCGACAGCTCGTCGATGTAGGCGAAGACCAGGCCGGCGAACGCCGCGACGTCCGCCGGACGGACCTGCAGGGCCACGAGCGTGCGCGACAGCTCGTCCCACGCGGTGCGGGCGCCGACGCGGTACGCCGCCAGCAGCGCGTCGACGGTGCGCCCCTCCCGCGCCTCCGTCCGGCCCAGCGCGTAGGCGCCGCCGGTGGCCGCGTCCCGTGCCGTGGAGGGGGCCCGGTCGGTGTTGTCGGCCACCAGCCGGAGGAAGGCGGCCAGCGCCATCCGGACCCCGGCGGCGATCCCGGTGGCCATCTGCTCGCCGAGCCCCTCCGCGTAGGCCGGGACCTCCGCGCTGACCGCGGCCACGGTGGCGTCCGCCACGCTCGGCAGCTGCGCCTCCAGCGCCTCGACGACGGCGGGCTCCAGACGGAGCTGGCTCCGGGCGTGCACAGGGTCCGTCGACCGGGTGCGATCGGTCATGTTCATCTCGAGATGATAGGAATCTGGCGAGGAGTCCGTCCGTATCCACAAGAGATTAGCTACGCGAAGCAGCATCATCGAGGCAAGCGCGAGGGTTCGCGCGCCGCTGCGCGCCGCCACCACCCCGGACCGAGGCCCGATGATGACCCGAACGATCGCTGGACCGCCCCTGCAGGGCGCCCCTGAGGCACACCTGCTGGCCGCGCTGTGGCGCTGGGCAGAGGAGGAGCCGGACCGTCCGTTGCTGTCGATGCGGCACGGGGACCGGTTCGAGGCCCTGACGGCCGCGACGCTGCGCACCGAGGTCGTCGCCCGGGCGGCGGGACTCGTCGCGCGAGGTGTCGCAGCCGGCGACCGGGTCGTGCTGCTGGCCCGGACCAGCGCCGAATGGATCCTGCTGGACCATGCGATCCTCGCCGCCGGCGCGGTCACGGTGCCGGTCTACGACACCGCCTCGGTCGACCAGATCCGGACGATCCTCGGCAACAGCCAGGCGCGTCTGGCCCTGGTCGAGACCGACGAGCACCGGGCGGCCGTGGCGGAAGCCGCGGGACCGTCGTCACCGCTCGAGGTCCTGGTCATCGACCGCGGCGCCCCCAGCGATCTGTGCGCGGCGGGCGACGGCCATCGTGACGAGGTCGCGGCCCGCGTCGCCGCGCTGGGACCGGAGCAGCTCGCGGCGATCCTGTACTCCTCCGGGACGACCGGGGAGCCGAAGGGCTGCGAGCTCACCCACGGCAACCTGTGCGCCAACGTGCGCCAGACCGTGGAGCAGGTCCCGGAGCTGTTCGGTGGGGACGCGCGCACGCTGGTCTTCCTGCCGTTGGCCCACGCGCTCGGTCGGATGCAGGTGCACGTCGCGCTCGACCAGGGCGTCGAGGTGGCGGTCGCGACCAGCCTCGAGCAGCTCCCCGAGGAGCTCGCGCTGGCTCGTCCGACCTTCCTCGTCGCCGTGCCACGGCTGTTCGAGAAGGTGCTCGCCGGCGCCCGGGAGAAGGCCCGCGACAGCGGGCGCGTGCGCATCTTCGACCGGGCGATGGCGGTCGCCGCCGAGGTGTCGGCACACCGTCGCGGGGGTGGCCGTCCCCCGGTCTGGCTGCGGCTCCAGCACGCGATCCTCGATCGCCTCGTGGGTCAGCGCCTGCGGGACGCCCTCGGCGGGCGGGTCCGTCTGGCCATCTGCGGCGGCGCGCCGCTGCCGGTGGACGTCGGGCGTCGTTTCGACGGCATCGGCATCCCGATCCTGGAGGGGTTCGGGACGACCGAGACCGCGCCGATCGTCACCGGCGGTCCGGCCGAGCCGCTGGAGATCGGCACCGTCGGGCGGCCGTACCCGGCGACGACCGTGCAGCTCGCGGACGACGACGAGATCCTGGTCCGAGGACCGCAGGTCTTCCGGGGCTACCGAGGCGATGCCGCGGCGACGGCCGCAGCGCTCCAGGACGGCTGGTACCACACCGGCGACCTGGGCGCGATCACGCCCGCCGGGCACCTGCGCATCGTCGGCAGGAAGAAGGACATCCTCGTCACCGCAGGCGGCAAGAACGTCGTGCCTGCGCCGCTCGAGGACCGGGTCCGTTCGCATCCGCTGGTCGAGGAGTGCGTCGTCGTCGGCGATGGCCGGCCCTTCGTCACCGCGCTGGTCTGGGTCGTCCCGACCGCCCTCGACGTCACGGGCCCCGGGGACGACGCCGAGGTGCAGCAACGGCTTCGCGCCGAGCTCGATCGCGTGATCGAGGCCGCGAACCGCACCGTCTCGCGTGCGGAGTCCATCGGCCGCTACGCGATCGTCACCGAGCCGCTGAGCCTGGAGGCGGGGTCGTTGACCCCGACCGCGAAGGTCCGCCGCGGCGTCGTGCTGGAACGCTTCGCCGATCCCATCGACCAGCTCTACCGCACCCCATGAGCGCCTCCGTGGCCCCCACCGGGTGGACCCGCCAGGCAGCCCTTCGGGACGGCACCCCCGTCCTGCTGCGCCAGATCCGGCCCGAGGACCGGGATCGGCTGGCGGAGGGCCTCAAGGAGCTGTCCGCCACGTCCCGCTACCTGCGCTTCCACGCCGACGTCGAGGAGCTGTCGCCCGCCGAGCTCGACCACCTGACCCTGGTCGACCACCACGACCACGAGGCGATCGTCGCGATCGACCTGGACCGACCCGAGGTGCCGGGTGTGGGCGTCGCCCGCTACGTCCGCGACCACTTCGAGCGCAACGTCGCCGAGGCGGTCGTGACCGTGGCCGACCGCTACCACGGGCAGGGTGCCGCCACCCTGCTGTTCGGGGCGCTCGCGGCCCGGGCCCGCTCCGAGGGCATCGAGGTGCTCCGCCACGACGTGCTCGTGGAGAACCCGGTCATGCTCGCCTTCCTCGAGCACCTGGGGGCGACCCGGGTGCGTGCCACCGAGGACCGCTGGCAGGTCGACCTCCGGCTCCCCGTGCATGCCCGCGATCTCCCCGCGAACCCGGCGGCGCGGGCGTTCCGCCGGGCGATGCAGGACCGCACCACCCCCCTCCAGCGACTGGGCCAGCCGGTCCGACGGGCACGGGGGACCACCTCCGCGCTGAGCCTGACGGAGCAGATCGCCACCGAGCTGACGGCGGACGACGGTGAGCACGCCGCTGCGACCTGGCTCGCCGAGCGGGAGCGCCGGCAGCCTCGGTGGCCGTCGCTGCCCTGATCCTCCCGATGGCGCGTCAGGAGCAGCCGGGCATCGGGGTGATCCGGTAGCCCTGCGCGGTCAGCCACTCCAGGAGCCGCTCGGTGGCGGCGACGGTCTGCTGGCGCTCGCGGAAGCCGTCGTGGAGCAGGACGACGTCGCCGGGCCCCACCTCCGCTTGGACGTGCTCGACGATCACGTCGGAGCCCGGCCGCTCCCAGTCGCGGGGATCGACGTCCCACATCGCCAGGTCGAGCCCGATGTCGGCGGCGACGGCCTCCACCTCACCGTCGCGGGCGCCGAAAGGTGGTCGCAGGCAGGTCGGCGTGCGGCCCGTCGTCGCCTCGATGGCCTCCTGGGTGTCGCGCAGCTCGCGAGCGATCGTCTCCGGTGAGGCTTCCGTCAGGCGGGCGTGGGACCACGTGTGGTTGCCCAGCACGTGGCCCTCGTCCACGATCCTGGCCATGATCTCCGGGTGGTCGGCGACCTCACGGCCGACCACGAAGAACGTCGCCCGGGCGTGGTAGGCGGCGAGCAGGTCGAGGATCTGCGGGGTCCAGGTCGCGTTCGGGCCGTCGTCGAAGGTCAGGTGCACGACCGGTGCGTCGTCGGATGGCGGTGTGGGGCTCGGGGTCGGCTCGGGTGCGGGCTCGGGGTCTGGCTCGGCTGGTGGTTCGGGCTCGCCGGTGCCGATGAGGACGACCCGATCCACGGGTTCCTCGACGACCTCCTGGTCGACACGTTCCCGCGACTCCTCCTCGCCGTCGACCAGGACCACCTCGTAGGTGTCACGTCGTAGGCCGTCGCGGCCCTCGGTGGCGACCTCGGACTCACCGGTCAGGAGGTCGTCGGTGTGGCGCTCCTCCTCGCCATGCTCCAGCGTGACCTCCTCGGTGCGTTCGGTGATCTCCACACGCGCCAGGGTGATCGTGGTCCGACCGGTGATCGGGATGTCCGGGGAGGGGGTGACGCGGTCGTTCGCACGGATGGTGACGTCCGCGTCGTCGAGGGCGTCCCCGACGGTGCGTCCGAAGGTGGTCGTCGCATGCTCGCGGCCGTCGGCCACGACGGTGACGGGGACGGCCACCTCCACCTCGAGGCGGTCACCGTCCTCGACGGTCTCGTCCAGCGGCGGGTGGAACCGGGCCACGACCTCGGTGGCATGGGCGGCGTCGCTGGCCTGCAGGAGCGCACGCATCGTGTCGACCTCGGCGGTGACCGTGAGGTGATGCTCCTCGAGGCCGAGCACGTCCCCGCGGTCGTCCACGACGATCTCGGCGGTCACGTCCCGCGGCAGCACGACCGCGGCGGCGACGGCCACGGCGCCGATGAGCACGCCGGTGAGCAGCAACGCCATCACGATCGTTCGGGGCGGCGTCCTCAGTGTCGGCAAGAGGGATCCCATGTCGGGGACCTTCCAGCAATGCACACGTCGTGCCACCGTGACACCCGACGAAGGGGAGGATCGGCGACGGGCGGCCCCTGGCCGATCGGCGGTGCCGCGACGGGCGCGCAGCAGGCCGGAACCGGGAGCAGGACCGTGGCCCAGCCGAGCCTCGCGGGCTCCTACTCGGTCTCGAAGACCACGTCGTAGTCCTGGTAGTCGACGTCGTCCACGATGAGCCCGCGCAGGTCCTCGGCCCAGGCCTGGGTCTCCGGCCGACCGTTGTTGCGTTCCGCGTCGTCGTAGGAGGAGAAGTCCACCTCGATCACCCACCTGCCCGGGTGCCCCCGGTCCTCCAGCAGCCGAGCTCCCTGGTAGCCGGGGGCGATCCCGAACTGCTCGTCGTGCCAGCCAGCAAGCAGGTCGCGGAGCCGGTCCGGGTCGTGCGACGTGACCGCCATCACCTGGGTGAAGGACATGGTGCGCTCCTCTCGGTCGGTGCCGGGTGGGGACCCGTGCCCCGGTGGTGCACGCGAGGTGGCACGGTGGGGCGCGCCGAGCATCGAGATCCGAGCGCTCTCCCGACGCCCGTTCGCCTCTCGACCGTGCCGGCCCCACGGCGGCGTGTCAAGGGGCACCTCGTCATCGAGGTGTCGGACGACCTGGCCGGGCTCCACGTCCGGCGCTCGCGTGGCGCTCTTCGCCACCGGCGGCAACGTCGGTCTTCCGCGGCCGGATCGCGACGCCGTCCGGGCGTAGCATCCCGGCAGACGTCCAGGAGGGAGCGACGTGCGCGCAGCGGTGGTGGAACGGCTCGACGGACCGTCCGCGATACGGGTGGTGGACCGACCGGAACCGGACGGGGACGGGGTCCGGATCGCGGTCGCCGCCGCGGGCGTGACCTTCCCTGACGCGCTGCTGACGCGGGGGCTCTACCAGCTCCGACCGGAGCCGCCCTTCGTGCCCGGCTCCGAGGTCAGCGGCGTCGTCACCGACGCGCCGTCGGGTTCCGGCTTCGCTCCCGGGCAGCGGGTCGCCGCGTTCCCCGGGTTGGGCGGGTTCGCGGAGACCGTGGTCGTGCCGCCGCACCTGGTCTTCGCGCTCCCCGACGAGGTCGACACCGAGGTGGCGGCCGGGCTGCCGATGAACCTGTTGACCGTGCACTTCGCGCTGCTCGACCGGGGACGACTCCAGCCGGGGGAGCGGGTGCTGGTCCACGGGGCGGCCGGCGGTATCGGGGTGGCCGCGATCCAGCTGGCCGCCGCCCGGGGTGCGTACGTCATCGCCGTCACCTCGAGCGAGGACAAAGCCGAGGTGGCCCGTGTGGCGGGGGCGCACGAGGTGGTCGCCGTCGAGGGCTTCCGCGACGCCGTCCAGGAGCTGACGGCCGGCGAGGGCGTCGACCTCGTCCTCGACCCGGTCGGTGGGGACCGCGTGACCGATTCGCTGCGGTGCCTGCGCCGCCGCGGGCGGCTGCTGGTCGTCGGGTTCACGGCCGGGGAGATCCCGGCGGTGAAGGTCAACCGGCTGCTGCTCAACAACCTCGACGTCGTCGGGGTCGGCTGGGGCGCCTACTGGCTGGCCGAGCCCGGTTACCCGGCCCAGCAGTGGGCGGATCTGCTGCCGGATCTCCGGGCCGGCCGCCTGCTCCCGCCGATCGGTGCGCGCCACCGTCTGGAGGGCGCGGCCGATGCCGTCGCTTCGCTGGAGGAACGCCGCGCGACCGGCAAGGTGCTGCTCCTGCCCGGATCCTGATGTGGGTGCGATCAGGTCCGGGATCCGGAGCGAGATGTACCCACGTCTGGGGCGTCGTGGGGTACCGGCGGACCGGCCGGGCGCTGTACCGAGCGCTCGGAGGATGCCTCGGCGGGCTCCTACCGCTGGCCCGATCGGCGTTCCCCCGCCGCAACCCAGACGAGGGACCCCAGCACCAGCAGGACCAGGCCGCCGACGACCGCCACCCGCGGCAGGGTGAGCGCGAGCCCGACGCACAGCACGACACCGAGCCCGGCGAGCCAGCGAGGCCAGCGCCGCTCGTCGGCGGTCAGTCGCCACGCCGAGGCGTTGGCGAGGGCGTAGTAGGTCAGCACCGCGAACGAGGAGAACCCGATCGCCCCGCGGAGATCGGCGACCGCCACGATGGCGCACACGATGGCCGCGACCGTCGCCTCCGCCCGGTGCGGGGTGCGGAACCGCGGGTGGACCGCGGCCAGGTAGCCCGGCAGCTCGCGACGACGGGCCATGGACAGCGAGGTCCGGCTGACGCCGGCGAGCAGCGAGAGCAGGACCCCCCCGGCCGCGACCGCCGCCCCGATGCGGACGACCGGGGTCAGCGCGGACCAGCGTCCCGACGCGACCGCGTCGGCGAGCGGTGCGGGGGAGACAGCCAGCTGCGCCGGCCCGAGCGCCACCAGCACCGAGGTGAGCACCAGCGCGTAGACCGCGACGACGATGCCCAGCGCGATAGGGATCGCCCGCGGGATCGTCGTCGCGGGGTCGACGACCTCCTCGCCCAACGTCGCCAGCCGGGCATAGCCCGCGAAGGCGAAGAACAGCAGGCCCGCGCCCTGCACGACCCCGAGGGGCCCGGTTGGCAGCGTCAGGTCGAGGTTGGCGGTGCTCGCGGTCCCACCCAGCAGTGCGGCGGCGACGACCACCGCCAGCGCGGCGAGGACCAGCGCGACGATGATGCGGGTCAGGCGGACGGTCTTCTCGACGCCCCGGTAGTTGACCGCAGCCATCGCGACGACCGCCCCGATGGCGACCGGTCGTGCCAGATCCTCCGACAGGTACGCCCCGAAGGTCAGCGCCATCGCCGCGAGGCTCGCGGTCTTGCCGACCACGAAGCTCCAGCCGGCCAGGAACCCCCAGTACTCGCCGAGCCGCTTCCGCGCGTACACGTAGGTCCCGCCCGACTCGGGGTAGAGCGCGGCGAGTTGCGCGGAGGAGGTGGCGTTGGCGTAGGCGACCAGCGCCGCGATCGCGAGGCTCACCAGCAGCCAGCTCCCCGCCGCGGCGGCGGCCGGCCCCGGCGCCGCGAACACGCCGGCCCCGATCATCGCGCCGAGCCCGATGACCACCGCGTCCCGGGTGGTCAGGCGGCGGGCCAGCCCGCCCGATGCTGCCGTCACGCCACGTCCCCGGTCGTGACCGGCCCGCCGGTCGTTCGCCACTCGGGAAGGCCATCCTCCAGGCGCGTGGCGCGCCGCCCCCGCCGGGCGAGCCACCGCACGGCGTCGTCGGCGTACACGCAGTACGGCCCCCGGCAGTACGCGACCACCTCGGCGTCGGTGGGGAGGTCGTCGAGCAGATCCAGCCGGTCTGGGGGGATGGACCGTGCGCCGGGTAGGTGCCCGGCGGCGTACTCGGCCGGGGGTCGCACGTCGATGATGACCACGACCTCGCCGGTGTCGAGCCGGTCCAGCAGCTCGTGGCGGCTGATCGTGGGGACCGCGTCACGCGCACCGAGGTAGCCCGTGGCCAGCTCGGCGAACCCCGGCACCTGGCTGGCCGCGACCGTTCGCATCGCCCACCACAGCTCCAGCACCTCGTCGGAGGCGAGCCGGTAGTGCACGTGGGTGCCGGCCCGGCGGCTGACCACCAGCCCGGCGCGCGCGAGGGTGCGCAGGTGGTGCGAGGTGTTCGCCAGCGACTGGCCGAGCTCGGTCGCGACCTGCTCGACGGTCCGCTCGCCCTGGGCCAGCAGCTCCACCATCTCCGCCCGTCGGCCGGAGGACAGCGCGCGAGCCACGGTCGCGAACCCCTCGAACAGCGCGTCCTTGGCGGCTCGTCGTGTCGGCTGCTCCGTCATGTCGGTGACCTCCCAGCGGCAGCCTACCGCCGACGCTCAAGCAAGCGTTTGACTTCCGGGCGGGCGGCGGGCATGCTCTTGCTCAAGCACTGATTTGAGTAAGGGTCGGTCGTGGACGTGAGGTATGCGAGGTTGCCGGTGGCCGCTCGTGCCGTCGGTGGCGTGCCGCGGACCTGGCCGTGAGCCGGGCGCAGGCGCCGGTGAGACTGGGGCTGAGGGAGAACCTGCCGCAGTTCGCGCTGCTGGTCGGGGTGAACGCCCTGGTGGGCGGGCTGGTCGGGCAGGAGCGCACGGTCCTGCCGCTGCTGGCCGAGCAGGAGTTCGCGCTGCCGGGCTACACCGCGATGCTGACCTTCATCGTCGCGTTCGGGATCACCAAGGCGCTGGTCAACGTCGTCGCCGGCACCCTCGCCGACCGGTACGGCCGCAAGCCCGTGCTGCTGGCGGGCTGGCTGTTCGGGCTCCCGGTCCCGCTGCTGCTGATCGTCGCCCCGAGCTGGGGCTGGGTCGTGTTCGCCAACGTCCTGCTGGGCATCAACCAGGGGCTGGCCTGGTCGGTCACGGTCATCATGAAGATCGACCTCGTCGGCCCGACCAAGCGGGGCACGGCCATGGGCTTCAACGAGGCGGCCGGCTACGGTGCCGTCGCCGTCGCCGCCTGGGTCACCGGGCTGCTCGCGGAGAGCTACGGGCTGCGTCCGGCCCCGTTCTTCCTCGGCCTGGCCTTCGCCGGGCTCGGGCTCGGCCTGTCGGCGCTGTTCGTCCGCGAGACGGCTGGCCACGTCGCCCACGAGGTGGCCGCCCTGTCGCGCCCCGCGACCGGGGTGACCCACGCCGCAACGAACGGGCACGACGGCCACCTGACCCAGCGGCAGGTGTTCGCGCTGGCCACCTGGCGCGACCGGTCGCTGTCGGCCGCGTCCCAGGCGGGGCTCGTCAACAACCTCAACGAAGGGATGGCCTGGGGGCTGTTCCCGGTCTACTTCGCGCTGGCTGGCCTGGAGATCGGCACCGTCGGCCTGCTGGTCGCGATCGCCCCGGCGGTGTGGGGCGTCGGGCAGCTGTTCACCGGCGCGCTGTCCGACCGGGTGGGCCGCAAGTGGCTGATCGCGGGCGGGCAGCTGACCGAAGCCGTCGGCCTGCTCGTCATCGCCCTCGGGGACACGTTCACGGTCTGGGCGGTCGGGAGCGCGCTGTTCGGTGCCGGGACCGCGATGGCCTACCCGACCCTGATCGCCGCGATCGGTGACGTCGCCCACCCGTCCTGGCGTGGCGCCGCGGTCGGCGTCTACCGGCTGTGGCGTGATCTCGGCTTCGCGGTCGGCGCCGTGCTTGCCGGGACGCTGGCCGATCTGTACTCCCTGACCACCGCCATCGTCGTGGTCGCCGCGATCACCGCCGGCTCGGGCGCGGACGTCGCTGTGCGCATGACCGAGACCCACCCACCCGCCGCCCGTACCCCGACAAGGAGCACCCCATGAACGTCCTGCTGATCGCCAACGGCCCCGCCTACGGCTCCGAGCTGCCCTTCAACGCCCTGCGGCTCGCCGGCACCCTCGCCAAGCGCGACGGCGTGCACGTCCGCCTGTTCCTGATGGGCGATGCGGTCGTCGCCGGCATCGACAACCAGGACCTGCCCGACGGCTACTACCACCTCGACCGCATGCTCAAGAGCCTGGCGCGCAAGGGCGGGGAGATCGGCTGCTGCGGCACCTGCCTGGATGCACGCGGGATCGGTGACGACCAGCTCGTCGAGGGCGCGCGTCGCTCCACCATGGAGGAGCTCGCCGACTGGACCCTGGAGGCCGACCGGATCGTGACCTTCTGACCCCGCTTCGGCGCCCGTCGTCGGTCCAGAAGATCCAGCAGGCGCGCGAGATCCTCGGACATCTCGTGCCTGCCGTGCCCTCCGTTCACCGGTGGCGGTCTTGCCCGAGCACGTCGGTGATGCCCACCACCACGGCTGTGACGAGCCCGCGTATGCGTGCTTCGCCCTCGTGGGGTCGTGCCGTGGCCTCGTCGAGGTAGGTGTCGCGCCGCAGCTCCAGCATCACCGAGCCGACGCGGGGGTCGCCGAGGTAGCGGGTCGGCACGAACGTGCCGGCGAAGGGGGAGTTCTCGGCGTGCTCGAGCCCCGTCTCGCGCACGACCCCCACGACGAGGTCACGCAGCCAGGCCGGGGTGTGGCGGGGATCGGTGCCGATGTCCACCTCGGGGCGCGGTCCCGTGGCGTGCAGCTCGTACGGCAGCGCCCTGCGCGGGTAGGAGTGCAGGTCCACGAGCACGCACCGGCCGTGCCGCTCGAGGTGCTCGCCAACGAGGTCGGTCAGGGCCGCGTGGTAGGGGTGGAAGTGCCGGTCGAGCAGGTCCGCGCGGTGCGCCGGCGTGGGGTCACGCAGCGGTCGGCCGTCGCTCGTGCGGGTGTAGACCGCCCCCATGCCGACGGCGTCCATCTCCTCCTCGGCCGGGTCGAGGAAGCGCTCGGGATCCACCGCCAGCCGTGACCAGCGGTTCACCATGCGGGTCGCACCATGCCGCCCGACGTCGCTCGCGAGCTGCTCGGTCCGGTGGTCGGTCATCCGCCGCAGCTCCTCGGCGAGCTCGGCCTCCGTCAGCAGCAACGCCGCGCGCACGTCATCGGGGAGCGAGGTGGCGCTGTGGGGGACGTGCACCACGATGGGTGCGTCGCCCTGCTCCGGGGGAAGGACGACGAAGGACGGCGGATCGTCGGTCGATGTGCCCATCGGAGCCTCCTGCACCGGTCGTGCCGTCGGTCGAATCGTGGCCGTCGGCGTCGTGGTGGAGGGAACCCCCTGGCGAGGTTGGGCGCTGCGCTCCGCGGGGCGCAGCGGACCTGAGGCCAACTGGAGAAGCCGTTCAGGTCACCCCGTCGGTCAGGGGTGGTGCCGGGGTCGGCTCCGTACGGTGGGGGAAGCGATCACGAGGAGATCCATGCGAACCCCCACGATGCTCACCCGGCTCGCTGCTCCGGCAGCTGCGCTCCTGGTCCTGGCCGCTTGCAGCGGAACCGAGGACGACGAGCTGGCCTCGATCAGCCTGGAGGAAGGCGCCGACGAGGGAGAAGGGCAGGCCGATCCTGACAGCGACGACGTGCAGGACGACGGTGACATCGCGGCCGACGACGACGCCGCGGCCGACGACGACGCCGCGGCAGACGGCAACGGTGTGGCCACCCAGGGCACCGACGAGGGGTCGACCCAGCGTGACGACGTCGTCGACCTGACCGAGGCGGTCCCCGGCACGTGGCCGGTCGGGGACGCTGGCACCGTGACGTTCTCCCTCGTCGACGGCGCCCTCGTGCTCGATGACGTGACCGCGAACGACGGCTGGATGACGGCCATCGACGAGCAGGACCCGGACGAGATCGAGGTCGACTTCACCCGCGGCACCGTCGCGTGGCAGATCGAGATCGAGCTCGTCGACGACGGCCGGATCCTGGAGATCGAGATCGACCAGAACATCGAGCCGGCCGACCCGGGCAGCTACGACATCGGGGATGCGGGCACCTTCGCGTTCAGCATCGCCGACGGCCGGCTCATCCTGGACGACCTGAACGTCGCGGACGGCTGGACCCTGGTCGAGCTCGACGAGGAGGCCGACGAGATCGGGTTCGAGCTGGTCAACGGGCCGCGCAGCTTCGACGTCGAGGTGGAGCTCGCCGACGACGGCACCATCGAGCTGGAGATCGACTACGAGGTCACCGGTCCCGTCACCGGCTGACGCGACCCCTTCGGAACGACCGGACCACCCCGACGAGCAACGTCAGCCCGGTGAGCGGGATCACGAACCCGGTCACCGCCACGCCGAGCAACGGCGCGGCACCGTGGTCCGTGGCCACGAGCACCAGGTAGGTGGCGTAGGCGACGTAGTAGCCGAGGAACACCGCGCCCTCGAGGCGGGAGATCGTGTAGCCGGTGAACAGCACGGGCAGGGCGGCGATCGCCACGGCGATCATGATGGGCAGGTCGAAGGTCAGCGCTCCGGCGGGCACGCCGATGCCGCCGGGTGTGACCAGGCTGCCGATCCCCAGGACGGCCAGCAGGTTGAACAGGCAGCTCCCCACCGCGTTGCCGACCGCGATGTCGCGCTGACCCCGGATCGCCGCCAGCACGGAGGTGGCGACCTCGGGCAGGGACGTGCCCGCCGCCACGATCGTCAGCCCGATGACCAGCTCGCTCACCCCGAGCCGGGTGGCCGTCTCCACCGCGGCGTCGACCAGCCACCTCGATCCCAGGACGAGCAGGCCGAGCCCAGCGATGACCAGGGCGAGGTTGCCGAGCATCCCGGCCGGCTCGGGTGGCGTGGCTGCGTCCACCTGGAGCGCTCCCTCGTACTCGGCCACGACCCCCGCCTGCTCCCGGCGGCTGAGCCGGATCAGGGCCACGGTGTAGACCACGACACCGAGGAAGAGCACCGCGCCGTCGAGCCGGCCGATGCGGCCGTCCAGTCCCATCCCGAGCACCAGCACCGACACCCCGATCAGGAGCGGGACGTCGAGCCGGACCAGCTGCTGGGCGACGACCAGTGGCCGGATCAGGGCGGCGAGGCCGAGGATGAACAGGATGTTGAAGATGTTGGAGCCGACGACGTTGCCGAGCGCGACATCAGCCTGTCCGGTGATCGCGGACCCAACGGTCACCGCGAGCTCCGGGGCGCTGGTCCCGAACGCGACCACGGTCAGGCCGATGACCAGCGGGCTGATCCCCGCCGCCAGCGCCAGGCGGGAGGCGCCACGCACCAGCAGTTCCGCGCCGCCGACGAGCAGCACCCCACCCATGATGAACAGGACAACGGCGCTGGAGAGCACGACCGGGCTCCTGGTCCGGCTCGGGAGCGCGGGGCGCCCGGGCGGGCCACGACCGTAGCTCCACGCTGGTCCCGGATGCGGCTCCGCCGATCACGCGGGACGGTCGAGTCGACCTCAGCGGCAGCGGCACGCGTCAAGGAGAGGTTGACGTCCGGGCTAGCGTCAAGGTAGTGTTGACGCAGTCGTTGAAAGAAGCCTTGATGTCTTCCGCAGATCTGCTGTCCGACGCCGACATCGAGGCGATCCGCCACGGCGTCCTGCGTGCCTGCCTGCACGGCACCGACGAGCTCGAGGTCGACACCCCGGAGGGTGCCTTGCGCCTGGTTGCCACGACCAGCGTGGCGTCGGCCCACGCCGACCGGCTCCTCGACGATGCGGTCGCCGGGGCGCGCCACGCCGGCCACAGCTGGGCCGCGGTGGGTGAGGTCCTGGGGGTCACCCGACAGGCCGCCCAGCAGCGCTTCACGGGGCGGACCGAGACGGTCGAGCCGGTCACCTCGCAGCAGCGCGTGATCCGTCGCGTCACGGCCCTCAACGAGATGGCCGTCCTGGAACGGGAGCAGGTCGACGGCTGGCACCTCGTCGGTTCCGGTGTCGGCAAGCTGGTGGTTGAGGCCTCCGAGCACGCCTGGGAGCACCAGCGGCTGACCTTCGCCAGCCACGCGCTGCTAAGGACCATGGAGCAGGACGGCTGGCAGCTCGTGGGTGTCTGGGGCTGGTGGACCTACCTGAAGCGCCCCGCACCGGGCCTCGAGCACGGCGCCGCCACGGCGTCGAGGTGACGACCGCCTACCTCGCTGCCGAGGGCTTCGAGCCGGAGCTCGACGAGGAGCTCGCCCGCGCCGGTGTGGCCGTGGGGGCACGGCACGGCCGGCTGCGTGTCAGCGAGAGCCCACCCGTCCACGCCGCCTGGGTGGCCAACATCTGGTGGGAGGCGGAGCGCATCCCGGTCACCTCGATCGGGCACGCCGCGACGGAGCTGCGTCGCCGCCAGCGCAACTGGGTCGTCTACGCCCCCGAGCACCACGGCCGGGCCCAGCTGGTCGCCGACAAGCTCCCCTACGTCGCCGCCCGTCCGCTGGAGCTCGGCGAGGTCGCACCGGACGCACCGCTCGGCTCGTGGACGCTGCTGGAGCGCGACCTGGTCCTCGCTGCACGCACCTGCTCGAGCCCGTTCCCGAACGGGGAGCCACGCTTCGTCGAGGACCGCGAGGGCCCACCGAGCCGGGCGTACCTGAAGCTGTGGGAGACCTTCGCGCGGCTGCGTCGCCAGCCGGGACCGGGGCAGCGCTGCCTCGACCTCGGCGCGGCACCCGGCGGCTGGACCTGGCTGCTGGCGCGCACCGGCGCCGAGGTCCTGGCCGTGGACCGGGCGCCGCTGGCACCGGAGGTGGACCGGCTCGCGAACGTGACCGCCCAGCGCGGCGACGCGTTCGAGCTCGACCCGGAGGACGTGGACCCGGTCGACTGGTGGTGCAGTGACATCGCCGCCTACCCGGACCGGCTGTATGCGCTGGTGTCGAGGTGGCTCGCCTCGGGCCGGGTCCGCAACCTCGTCTGCACCGTCAAGTTCCAGGGCGCGACCGACCACGACGCGGCCGCCCGGTTCGCGGCGCTGCCCGGCGCCCAGCTGTTCCACCTGTCGCAGAACAAGCACGAGCTGACCTGCGTGGTCCTCGACGCCCGCTGATCGCCAACCGGTCGGTGCCCAACGGCTCTGGGCGTGCATCGACCTCGGTGATCCGATGGTCGCGGCCCGAGCGTGACGAGCTGGCCGTGGAGCGTCGTGGGCCTCATCATCCTGCTGTCGGCGGTGGCGCTGGAGACGGTGCTGGTCGTCTACCGCGTCCGGAGCGGGTCACGTGCCCGGCGTGTCGTGGCGGGCGCGAGGCTCGCCTGGTCTGCGGGGCTCCTACTCCTGCTCGGTGCTCGGCTGCTCGCGTGGGGCCCCCGCTACGGGGCGCTCCTCGTGGTGTCGCTGCTGCTGGCAGCCCACGGCCTCGTCGTCCTTCTGCGAGCGCGAGCGTCCGACGAACCGATCCCGCCGTGGCGGGCCATCCGTCATGGGGCGCTGGTCGTGCTGCTGCTGCTCGTCGCGACGCTCCCCGCGATCGTGTTCCCCGCGCACGAGCCCCTGCCATCGACCGGTGCGCATCCGGTTGCGACGGCGACCGACACCTACGTCGACCCGACCCGCACCGGACGGTTCACCGACGACGGGCAGCCGAGACGGCTGACCGTGGGGTTCTGGTATCCCGACGTCCCGCCTGCCGGGCCCGATGCCGGCTACCCCCTGCTCGTCTACTCGCACGGCGGGACCGGCACCCGAACGGCCAACCGAACCCTGTTCGCCGAGCTCGCCTCGCACGGCTACGTGGTGGCCTCGGTCGATCACCCCGGTCACAGCCTGTTCACGACGGACGCCGACGGGCGCACGACCTGGATCGACCGCACCTACTGGCGCGAGCTGAACCAGGAGGACGCCAGAGCCGACCGGCAGGCCAGCCTGCGTTCGTACCGGAGGTGGCTGCAGGTCCGCATCGACGACCTCGACCTCGTTCTCGACCGCGTCGTCCGCGAGGCGGCCCGGGCCGAGCCGATGACGCCGTACGCGCTGGTCGACGTCGACCGCATCGGGGTGCTGGGGCACTCGCTCGGTGGCGCTGCCGCGCTGGCGGTCGGCCGGATCCGAGACGACATCGGCGCGGTCGTCGCCCTCGAGTCACCCATGCTGTGGGACATCGAGGGCGTCGCGGATGGGGAGTTCGTCTGGAACCCGGACCCGTACCCGGTTCCGGTCCTGCACGTCTACTCGGACAGCTCCTGGGAGCACCTCGCCGAGTGGCCACAGTACGCCGCCAACCAGGCGCTGCGGCAAGGCGCGGACGCGACCGTCGTGACCGTGCACCTCGCCGGTGTCGGCCACTTCGGTCTGACCGACCTGGCCCTCACCAGTCCGCTCCTGACCCGGCTGCTCGACGGAGAGAACGCCGCATCGGACCCGGCAGCGGCGCTCCTGGCCGTCAACGAGGTCACCCTGGACTTCGTCGACACCCAGCTGCGCGACGGGGCCGGTCTGGCGGAGCGGTACACCGCGCTGACCAGCTAGCTGCTGGCGCAGGAGGCCTGAGCCGGGCGCAGGCGCATCCATCAGGGTGTCGATCTAGGGGGCCCGGTCGGCGATGCGTGCGGCGGTCAGGGTCTGCATGCGTCGTGCCGCACGGGCGTAGAAGCGCAGCTGGGTCGCGCGTCCGAAGAGCCCGAAGCCGACGCGGACGACCGGGTTCGGGATGGGTCCGCGCTGTGAGTAGGCGGCGATCCGGAACTCCACGCGCCCGTCCTCGAGGTACTTCACGACCTCGTAGTCCATCTGCCCTCGTTCGAGATGCCCGTCGAGGGTGCGGTAGTGCCAGGAGAAGCGGTGCACCGGGGCACCGTCCAGTTCGTCGGGTCCATCGATGACGCCACCGACGCGGACACCCATCCCGAAGCGCAACCCGTAGAAGCGACCCACCAGCAGCATGTCCCGTCCGTCCAACGGCGCCGCGGCGTCGTAGACGGCCCGAACCAGCGCGGGGTCGGCCACCTCGTAGCTGCGCAGCAGTGCGCGAGCGACCTCGAACGGGCCACCCGGCTGGGGTGGGCCGGGGGCCTCCGACGGCAGCGGGGTCTGCTGCCGGTCGACCCGCCAGGCGGGATCGGCGGCCGCGCGCTCCCACCCGACCGGCGTGAAGTTGACGGCGCGACCGTGCAGGTCACCGTACGCACGGAACGCCCACGAGGGGACGGGCGCGGTCTGGACGAGGCGCGGGCCGTCGTTCATGGGCCGGGGTCGAGACGGCGGGTGCTCGAGGCCGTGTTGCTCATCCGGACGCCGCCACTGACCGCGGCGACGCGCCGACAGAACTGCGCCCACATGTGTTGCTGCAGTTCGCGGCCGATCAGCAACCGCCCGTAGAGCAGGTGGAACAGCGGGTCCCCGCTGCGGGCCCAGGACTCGATGCGGAACTCGAGGAAGCCCCGGTCGTCCGTGGTGGTCCGGAACTCGATCTCGCCCGCCTCCAGGTGTCCTCGCAGCGTCGCGAGCCGGAACGACGTCGGGGTCCGCTCGATCACGCGGACGGGGCCGTTCCACGGACCGGGCAGGCGCACGATCAACTCGTCGCCGACGTCGAGGTCACGGGCCGGCTCGCCGCTCAGGGTCTCGAAGCTCGCCATCTCGGTGGGCGTGACCTGGTTGGGCTCCTGCAGGATGTAGGTGATCAGTTCCTCACCGCTCATCGACACGTCGGTGACGAAGACCCAGTAGCTGCGGTGGTAGAGGGGGCCGATGCCATCACGAGGGCGCTGCAGGGTGGTCGGGTCGCCGGGAAGCTCCCGATCGAGATCGGGCGGCTCGCCGGCGAACGCCGCCCGATCCCGGCGGTAGACGGGGATCCGCTGCGTGCTGTACCGCAGGAGGGTGACCACCATGTCCAGCAGCCAGCGGGCGACACGGCGTACCGTGCTGCGAGCCTGGAGCGGGCGGCCGGCCTCGGCCATGTGATGCCTCGATCGCACAGGGAGGACCGATAGATGAGGGACGGTACAACCACGCTGGCCGTGCTCCACGACGTCGGACTGGCCGCATGGTTCGGCGGTGCATGGATGGGAGCCGTCGGTCTCAACGGTGCCACGATCGAGGTCGACGACCACACGCAGCGGACCCGGGTGGCCAACGCCGGCTGGTTCCGCTGGGCGCCGATCGCCGGCACCGCGCTGCTCGCACACGTCGCCAGTGCCTACGCCCTCGGTCGGCTCGTCCCCGCCCCGGCCGGCCGCGAGCAGGGATCCGTGCGCCTGCGACGGTTCCGCACGGCGGTGACGCTCGCTGCCGTGCTCTCGACCGCGGAGACCGGCGTCTCCGGACAACGCGTCGTGCGGGGTGGGGACGTGCCTGTCGCGACCGCGACCACCCCGATCGCCGCGACGCCCCCCGAGGTGGCGGCCGCCCAGCGTCGTCTGCGCATCGCGCAGTGGCTGGTGCCGGGGTTCACCGGTGCCATCTTCGTGCTCGAGGCGATCCAGCGGCAGCGGGGGACACGAGCGTGAGCCTGCACCACCACCGCTGTACGTCGACGACGGCACGCAGCCGCACATCGGGGCGCGCTGCTTCGGGAAGGTCGGGCTGGTCGCCCTCGACGTCCCGGGAGGCCACGTGACCGCGCCGGGTGGGGACGCGCGCCACCTCGGTGCCGGGGAGCCGGCGTTCGGACCGTGGCAGGTGTTGCCGCTCGCCGGGTTGCTGGCGCGGATCCTCGGTGTAGCGGGTGCACCGGCAGGACGGCCCCGGCTCGTCGCTCTCGATGGGCGTGGCGCGGCCGGCAAGACGACGCTCGCGACCGGGCTGCGCCGCCTGGTCCCGCGCAGCGCGGTGGTCCACACCGACGACCTCGCCTGGCACGAGCC
Source organism: Nitriliruptoraceae bacterium (assembly GCA_047921175.1). Lineage (GTDB taxonomy): Bacteria > Actinomycetota > Nitriliruptoria > Nitriliruptorales > Nitriliruptoraceae > T1Sed10-7. The sequence goes on from JBLRWQ010000002.1 coordinate 95,026, forward strand.
GCTCTTCGGTTGGGGCGACCTGCTCGCCGACGGTGTGCTCCGGCCGCTGCAGGACGGTCAGGCGCTTGCCTACCGGCCGCCGCAGTGGGAGCGACGCGGACGCGCGGGGTCGATCGAGGTGCCGGCGGGCCTCGACCTCGTGCTGGTCGAGGGGACCGGCGCCAGCCAGCGCGAGCACACCGGGCTGCTCGACGCGACCGTCTGGGTCCAGGCCGACCTGGTCGAGGCCGAGCGGCGCGGCATCGCGCGTGACATCGCCCAGGGCGTCAACGGCGATGCGGTGGAGACCGTCGCGTTCTGGCAGCACTGGATGGCCGCGGAGCTCGAGTTCCTCGCCCGGCAGCGTCCGTGGGAGCGGGCCTGCGCGGTCGTGCACGGCACCCCGCTCGGCACCCTCCCGCCCGGCCACGTCGAGGTGGCGGACGTCAACGATGCACGCGTCCGCAACGTCGGCCCGGGAGGTCCTCCGGTCGACCCCTAGGTCTGCCGCAGGTCTCGGCGCGCCACCAGCGGGGACGCCGGTTCGTTCTCTGCCCGGTCGACCTCGTAGCGCAGCAGCAGCGTGTCGTCGTTCAGCGTCCGGTGCTCGCGCAACCTGAGCTGCTGCTCGGCCACCTGCGAGAACAGCGGTGTCCCGCCCCCCCAGGAGCACCGGTTCGACAGCGACATCCCACTCGTCGACGAGGTCGGAGGCCGCGAACGCCGCGTGGATCTCCGCGCCGCCTGCGACGAGGAGGGTGCCGTAGCCCCGCGTTTCGAGGTCTGCCACGAGCGCGTCCGGGGCAAGTGCCGTGAACTCCAGGCGTCCGTCGATCGCGTCGACCGGGTGCACCACCGGGGCAACACCGCGGCCACTCAGATGCCCTGTTGCGGATCGTCGCTGCCCTCATCGGGACGCGGCGTCCGACACGTACCTCTCGCCTGCCGATGCTGAAGGATGCTCGATGCGCCTGACCCGACGAGCGGCCCGCGCGGCCGCGATGGCCCCATCGAGACCCCACACGGTGACCCCAAGACGAACGGGCTGGACATCGACGGCTCGGGTCGACGGGCTAACGCCGCGCCCCCCGGAGCTGCAAAGAACAGCGCCATGCCGCGGTTCCGTGCGCACACGTCCGCTCGGGCTGGACGTCCGGGGTGGGATGGGCCCGGGAACGACGACGCCCAGGCGGCCGGGAGCCGGCGCTGACCTGGGCGTTCGCAGACGAGCGGGTGAGGGGAATCGAACCCCCGTTCCGAGCTTGGGAAGCTCGTGTTCTACCATTGAACTACACCCGCGGGGGTGCAGAACGTACTGCCTGCCTCGTGCGGGCCGCAACGCGGGACGACCCGGGTGGCGACCGTGATACGCCGGAGGCCGGCATGATCCTGTCCGACGGCACCATCCGCGAGGCGCTCGCCGCGGGCCGGATCGGCATCGACCCGCTGGCCGACGACGCGATCCAGCCCTCCTCGATCGACGTCCGGCTCGGGCACCAGTTCCGGGTCTTCGCCAACCACCGCTACCCCTACATCGACCTCCGCGCCGATCAGCCGGATCTCACCGACCTCGTCGAGGTGCCCGAGCGCCCACCGCCGCCGCTCGGCCGCGGTCC
>JBLRWQ010000003.1:0-94742 GCA_047921175.1 Nitriliruptoraceae bacterium
AGTCCACCGCCTGGGACGGGGTGACCCGCGCCACCGAGCATGGTGGCCTCGGCTTCGACCACAAGTGGGACCTGGGGTGGATGCACGACACCCTCGACTACATCCGCACCGACCCGCTCTACCGCGGCGGCAAGCAGGACCAGCTCACCTTCCGGTCCGTCTACGCCGCGTCGGAGTCGTTCTGCCTGCCGCTGTCCCACGACGAGGTCTCACACGGCAAGGGCTCGATGCTGTCGAGGTTGCCCGGTGACGCCTGGCAGCAGCGCGCCAACCTCCGGCTGCTGCTCGGGATGCAGTTCACGGCTCCCGGCAAGAAGCTCGTGTTCATGGGGATGGAGTTCGGTGCCCGCGACGGGTGGGAGGTCGAGGGCCAGCTCGACTGGAACCTCCTGCACGATCGTGACCACGCCGCCCTGCTGACCTACACCGCCGCGCTCAACGAGCTGTACCGGACCGTACCGACCCTGCACGTCGGGGACGCCCGCGGCGACGGGTTCGAGTGGATCGACGCCTCCGACCGCCAGCAGTCGGTGATGTCGTTCCTGCGCCAGGCCCCGGGCCACGATCCCGTGCTGGTGGTCTGGAACCTCACCCCGGTCCGTCGCTCGCCGTACCGCATCGGCGTGCCCCACGGCGGGGCGTGGCGCGAGCTGCTGTCCTCCGACGAGGAACGCTTCGGCGGCACCGGGGCCACCAACGGCGTCGTCCAGGCCGCTGATGTCGAGGTGGTCGGCCGTCCGGCCTCGGTCGACCTCACCCTCCCGCCGCTCGGGATCACCGTGCTCGTGCCCGACCGCCGCTGAGCCGCACGGCGCGGCCCGCGGCGATGCGGTAGGAACGGATCGACGTGCTGGACGTCGCTTCGTTCCTACCTGGCACGCCGATCAGCGTTCGCGGGTGAACACCACGCCGGAGGAGTCGTTCAGCGTGATGGGGCCACCGAGGTAGTCCGAGCCGATGTTGGGCGTGCGCAGCCTGAGGTACCAGCCCTCGGGGTCCAGCCCGGGCAGGTCCACCCGGACCGGGTCGAGCTCAGCGTGCCCGCCCTCCATGTTGGCGACGAGCAGGACCTGCTCGCGACCGTCCGGGGAGGTCCGCAGCGACGCGAACACCGCGTGCCCGTCGACGGGCCGCAGGTAGTCGAACGCGTCCCCATCACGGAGGTCGTCACGCAGCCAGCGCCGGGCCCGCCGGAACTCCCGCACGGTGACGTTGTACTCCGTCTGGCGCGGGTCCAGCCGGTTGGCCCAGCCGTGGACGTTGCAGTAGTCGTGCATGTCGTCCATCCACGCCCGGGCGATCCTCTTCAGCGTCGGCGGATCCATCGGCAGTGGGCCGGCGAGCGGCGGCTCGACCCCGTTGATCAGCGTGGAGATGGTGTCGAGGTCGTAGTCGGTCACCTCCACCAGCGCCGGCAGCAGGTCCACGAACCGGCGTAGCTCCTCCAGCGTCTCGAAGCCGAGCGCCTTCAGCCGCTTGAAGTTGGCCGCGAGCGGGTAGAACTCCTCGTCGACCTGCCACACCAGCGAGATGGTCTCCTCGGAGACGACCTTGACGCCGTAGCGGTCGTCCTGGTTGCGGATGAACCCCCACGCCGCGCGCATGGAGGCGTTCAGGAAGTCCATCGGCACACCCGGGAGGGCGCAGTAGGTCAGCAGCTTGATGGCCGGGTTGTCGTAGGCCTTATCGAGGATCTGCAGCTCGGTCTCCCCCAGCCGGGTGTTGATGGTCAGCTCCGGGCTGACCTGGGTGCCGCGGCGCAGGGTGTCGTGGTTGGCGCAGCCGGAGATCCACGTCGAGCCGTGCTCGAGGATCTGACGGATCCGCCACCACGACCGCAGCCAGAACCCGTACACGAACGGGGTGTTGTGGGCGAAGGTCAGCGGCCCCCACTGGAAGATGTCGGGGTCGGGCTGGTCCTCGATCACCGCCCGGTAGGTGGAGGACAGCTCCCAGTCCGGCTCCGGCCAGGGCCGGCCGTCCTCGAAGATCATCCAGGGTCGGTAGCGGCAGCCGGCGACGTCCTGGACGAGGTCGCTCATCTGCTGCAGGTAGCGGTCGTCGTGCCGGAGCTCGCGCGCCTCGGCGTCGTAGAACTTGAAGTCCTGGGCCCCGTCGACCCGCACGCCGTCGAAGCCGAGGTCGACCTTGCGGCGCTGCATCTCGAGCAGCAGCGCCCGCACCCACGGGTTGCGGTAGTCGAGGTTCTGGCCGTACATGTTCGGCCCGGCGAACCACTCGGAGTCCAGCACGTCCAGCGCCTGGTTGTCGGCGTGGCCGTAGACCACGTCGGCGATGAGCCGGATCGGACGGCCCGGGAAGGTGTGCAGCGCCACCGCGAGGTCCACGAGCTCGTCCGGGCGTCCGGTCTCCAGCAGGGTCGGGTTGACCGCCGCGGACCCGGCGATGACGACGTCGTAGCCCCAGTTCGTCGTGTCGGGCCGGCGCAGCACCGCGGTGACCTCATCGAGGTAGCGCAGGTCCTGCTCGATGCCCTCGGTCGCCTCCACCTCCTCGGGGACCAGCACCTCGAAGAACGCCGGGCCGGTCTCGTACACCGTGGTCGGCTCGACCGGCAGGAGCTGCACGGCGTCGTAGCCGCTGTAGACCTGCTCCTCGGGGGTCAGCTCGCGTCCTTCGCGGATGTGGCGGGCCATCCGCTCGTAGAAGCGCGCCAGGCTGGCGAGCGTGCCGCCGGAGGTGGCGGTGGGCACGTGCAGCTGCATGATGTTGGCGGCCGGGCCCTGCTTGACGATCCCCGACCCGCAGCGGTCCTCGCCGGCCTCGGCGGCCAGCGCCTGCCAGTAGTCCCGGTCGCCCCGCTCGGACCGGAGACGGTCGAGGTCGTAGACCTCGGCAGGGGCGAACGCGCCGTAGGGCAGCGAGGTGGCCATCGGGTCGAAGACCCGGTGCCAGTCGCCGTCCCGGTCGCGGTAGGTCAGGCAGTAGAAGCTGCCGAGGTGCTCGCGTGTCCCGACCGCCAGGCCCCGGGCGACGGTCCAGACCAGGTCGCGGTCGCGCTGGACCGGCACGAGCGTGCGCCGGAACCGGACCGTTGCCCGCGAGACGGTCACGTCGAGGTCGTCGATCGGGGCCAGCACCTCGAGGAAGACGTCCGCCTCCGCGACCCGCTCGCGGGTCAGCCGAGGCGTCCACATCGCGAAGGTGACCGTGCCGTCGGGCGCGGGATGCGCCCCCAGCCGCGGCGCGAAGGCCCGCGCGAGCTCGAAGGGGTCGGCGTGCTCGGCCTCGCGCGCCCGGAACCACTCCCCCAGCGCGGCGGTCGCGGCCTCGTCCTGGCGTGGCCGGTGGGTGGTGGCAGGGTCCTCGACGGCGGGCACGGGAGCAGGTCCTCGATCGGCGACAACAGGCCCCTCGCAGTCAAGCAGCGCCGTGGGAGCACCGCAGCCGGGCCACCCGACCGGCTGGGCAGAGGTGTCGCGTGGAGCCAACGCACGGGCCCTCTCGGCACGACCGCCAACGCCCGGCCGGCTCACGCGAGCCGCATGCGCAGCTCCTCCATGCCGGCCGGATCACGACCGACGGCGACGCCGAGGTCCAGCACCCCGTCCCCCGCCAGCAGCTCGCCGCGCTCCTGCACGATGCGGACGGCCTCCGTCGCCACCTGCAGCGGCGGGACCGCGACCAGCCCGAGCCCTCGGCGGGTGTGGTGGGCGAGGCGCACCTCGCGCTGCACCCCGTCGCCGAGCAGCACGACGAAGGACTCCGGACCGGTCTGCAGCAGCGTCGGCGCCTCCACCTCAGTACCCGAGCCGGCCGAGCTGCTTCGGGTCACGCTGCCATTCCTTCGCGACCCGCACGTGGGTGGTCAGGAAGACCTTGGTTCCGAACAGCACCTCGAGCTCGTGGCGGGCCGCCGTCGCGGCCACCTTGAGGTGCTCGCCACCACGACCGATCACGATCGGCTTCTGGGACTCGCGCTCGACGTGGATGACCGCGTCGATGCGCAGCAGGTCGTCCCGGTCCGGATCCGGTGCGACCTCGTCGACGGTCACCGCGATGGAGTGCGGGAGCTCGTCGGTGACCACCCCGATCAGCTTCTCTCGCAGGATCTCGGCCGCGAGCTGCCGCTCCGGCTGGTCGGAGACCTGCCCGCCCGGGAACAGCCGGGGCCCCTCGGGCAGGTGCGAGACCAGCACCTCCACGAGCCGGTCGACGTTGTCCCCGGTCGCCGCCGAGACGGGCACGATGTCCGCGAACCCCCCGACGGGGGCACCGAGCTCCTCGAGCCGCACCAGCTCCGGCAGCATCCGCTCCTTGGGGCGGACCCGGTCGACCTTGTTGGCGATGGCGATCACCGGCGTCGAGCTCCCCGCGAGCTCACGCGCCAGGAACGCGTCGCCGGGACCGACACCGGCGGCCACGTCGGCCACGAAGCAGAGCAGGTCGACCCCGGCCCAGGTGTCACGAACGAGGTCGTTGAGCCGACGGGCCAGCAGGGTCCGTGGCTTGGCCAGGCCGGGCGTGTCCAGGAAGACCAGCTGGGCATCGTCGCGGGTCAGGACCCCTCGGATCGCGTTCCGGGTGGTGCCGGGGACCGGGGTGACGATCGCGACCTTGGCCCCGACCAGCTGGTTGAGCAGGGTGGACTTGCCCGTGTTCGGTCGTCCGACCAGGGCGATCAGGCCGCTGCGGTGCCCCTCGGGGGTGGGCTCGTGGAGCCCGGCGAGCATGGCCTCGACATCGAGCTCACGCTCGGTCATCGGTCACGCCTCCGCGCTCGGCCAGCCGTGCCGGGGTGAAGGCCGCCGGCAGCAGCTCGGCCACGCTGAGCGTCAGGACCGCATCGCCGGTGGACCCGGCGGCGTGGACCACCGCGTCCGGTCCGAACTCGGCGATGGTCTGCCGACAGGCGCCGCACGGGGTGCAGGGCTCCGGTCCGTCGCCGGCGACCACGACGAGGACGACCTCCTCGCGGGCGCCGTCGGCGCACATCCGGGCCAGGGCCGTCTGCTCGGCGCAGGTGGTGAGCCGGTAGGAGACGTTCTCGACGTTGACCCCCTCGAACCGACGACCCGACGCGGTGACCACGACCGCTCCCACGTGGAACCCCGAGTACGGGGCGTAGGCGTGCTGCCGGAGCTCGCGGGCGCGCGCGATCAGCGCGGCGACGTCGATCGCGGGGTCGGTCTCCGGCACCTGGTGCTCCTCGACGGGGCCACCAGCCTACGTCGTCGGCGCCGCCTCGGACGGCAGCGACGGCCCGCGCCACGTCCGCGTTGCAGGCCCCCGGACAGGACCGACGGCCGGCCCCGCACCGGCCGGCCGTCGGTCTGCTCCCCCTCGCTCCCCGCCCGCAGCTGCGGGCGGGCCCATCACTGCAGGAACGTGCTCGCGTAGCGCGTGAGCGTGTCCAGGTAGTTGGCCCGCTCGAAGGCGGACGGATCGCGGACGGTGCGCTGGGAGACCGCACCGACCATCTCCTGGACGGAGGAGTAGCCCGTGTCCATCATCCACGCCTCGAGCTCGCCGAGGATCGTGGCCGCATGGTCCGGGCCCCGGCGCAGCAGCGCCGAGGTCGACATCCCGACATCCGCGCCGGCGAGCAGGACCTTGGCCAGGTCCGCACCGGTGTGGATGCCGGTGGTCGCTGCCAGCGACGCGCCGACCCGGCCATGCAGGATCGCGCACCACCGGAGCGGCAACCGCAGCTCGTCGGAGGTGGACAGCACGAGGTGCGGTCCGACCGCCAGGGTCTCCAGGTTGATGTCCGGCTGGTAGAAGCGGTTGAACAGCACCAGCCCGGCAGCACCGGCATCGGACAGCTGCCGCGCGAGGTTGCCGAAGGCCGAGTAGTAGGGACCGAGCTTGACCGAGACGGGCACGCTGGCGGCACCCGCCACCGCCTCCACGAGCGCGAGGGTCTCGAGCTCGACCTGGCGACCGGACACCTCGATGTCCGCGGCGACCCGGTAGACGTTGAGCTCGATCGCGTCGGCCCCCGCCTCGCTCAGCAACCGGGCGTAGCGCGTCCAGCCACCGGTGGTCACCCCGTTGAGGCTCGCGATGACCGGCACCGACGTGGCCTTCTTGGCCTCACGGATCAGCGAGAGGTAGCGCGAGACCCCGTTGTTGTAGTCGTCGAGGCTGGGCACGTAGCCGGTGGTGGCCTCGGGGTTGAGGTCGCTGCCGTACTCCGACAGCGCCTCCATCTGGGTGGACTCGTGCTCGAGCTGCTCCTCGAACAGGCTCGGCAGCACCACCGCACCGATCCCCGCGGCGTCGAGCGCCCTGAGGGAGGGCAGGTCACCGGTGAACGGGCCGGCGGAGGCCACCAGCGGGCTGCGCAGCTGCATCCCGAGGTAGTCGGTGGTCAGGTCGACCTCGCCCTCGAACTCGGGTCCGCTCGGGACCACGTGGCCGGGGCCGGGAGGGGCATCGTCCTCGTGCCAGTCGGTGGTCATCGTCAGCTCTCCTCGGTCTCGGCTGCGGCGTCGGACACGTCGGTCGCGACCTCGGGTTGGGTCCGCTCCAGCCCGGCCAGCTGCTCGTAGTAGCGCCAGCGCTCGTCCACGTCGCTCTGGGCGAGCGCCATGAGCATCTTCGCGCGCTCGGGGTCGGTCCGGGTCAGGGAGGCGAAGCGGCCCTCGGTGGTCAGGAAGTCCTTGACCGGCTGGGCAGGGGCCTTCGAGTCGAGCTTGAACGGCTGCTCGTGCTCGTCCTCACCCGGGTGGTAGCGGAACAGCGGCCAGTACCCGGTCTTGACCGCGAGGTCCATCCGGTTCATGGAGTCCTTCATGTCCACGCCGTGCGCGATGCAGGTCGAGTAGGCCAGCAGTAGGGACGGTCCCGGCCAGGCTTCGGCCTCGCGCATCGCCTTCAGCGTCTGCATCTCGTTGGCACCGAGCGCGATCTTGGCCACGTACACGTGCCCGTACTGCATCGCCAGCAGGCCGAGGTCCTTCTTCGGTGAGCCCTTGCCGGCGGTCGCGAACTTCGCCACCGCACCGCGGGTGGTCGCCTTGGAGGCCTGCCCGCCGGTGTTGGAGTACACCTCGGTGTCGAGCACCAGGACGTTGACGTCCTCCCCGGACGCGAGCACGTGGTCGAGCCCACCGAAGCCGATGTCGTACGCCCAGCCGTCACCACCGACGATCCAGACGTCACGGCGGACCAACGAACCGGCGATGACGTCGAGGTGGCGGGCGGCAGCCGCCCGGTCACCGGTCACCCCGTCCAGCCGCCGGCGCAGCTCGACGACCCGCTCACGCTGGGCCTTGAGCCCGGCCTCGTCGTCCTGGTCGGCGGTCAGCAGCGCGGTCACCAGGTCGTCGCCGACCTCGCTGGCCAGCGTCTGCAGCAGGTGCAGCGCCAGCTCCCGCGTCTCGTTGATGGCGAGCCGCATGCCGAGCCCGAACTCCGCGTTGTCCTCGAACAACGAGTTGGACCAGGCCGGACCGCGCCCGTCGATGTTCGTGCCGTACGGGGTCGTCGGGAGGTTGCCGCCGTAGATCGAGGAGCAGCCGGTCGCGTTGGCGATGACGGAGCGGTCGCCGAACAGCTGGCTCATCAGCTTGATGTACGGGGTCTCCCCGCAGCCGGCGCAGGCCCCGGAGAACTCGAACAGGGGCTGCAGGGTCTGGGAGTGCTTGACCGTGTCGTTGCGCACCGTCTCGCGGTCCGGGTACGGCAGCTCGAGGAAGGTCTTGAAGCGCTCACGCTCCAGGTCGATCACCGTGCGCTCGTCCGCGCCGTCGGCGGGGTCGAGCACCGGCGTCATGTTGATCGACTTGTGGCCGACGTCGGTCCGGCTGACCGCGGGGCAGGTCTCCACACAGACGCTGCAGCCGGTGCAGTCGTCCGGGGCGACCTGGACGGTCAGGCGCATGTCCTTGAGGTCGCGGTCCTTGAACGGCCGCGACAGGAAGCTCTCCGGCACATCGTCGAGGTGCTGCTCGTCGAAGATCTTGATCTGGATCGCGGCGTGGGGACAGACGATCGCGCACTTGCCGCAGTTGATGCAGATGTCCGGATCCCAGGTCGGGATCTCCAGCGCGATGGAACGCTTCTCGTACCGACCGGTGGAGGTCGGGAAGGCTCCGTCCACCGGCAGGGCGGAGACCGGCAGCTGCTCCCCCTCGCCGGCCAGCAGCCGCGCGGTGACGCGCTGCACGAAGTCCGGGACGTCGCCCTCCTCGAGCTCGGTCAGCGCGAGCGCCCGCTCGATCGGGTCCGGACGGGTCAGGGTCGAGGTCGCCTCGTCGGGGATCTCGATCCGGTGGATCGCGTCCTTCGCGGCCTCGATGGCGTCGAGGTTGCGGGTCACGACCTTCTCACCGGCGCGGCCGTAGCTCTTGCGCACGGCATCCTGGATCGCGGCGAGCGCCTCGTCCCGGGGCAGCACCCCGCTGATGAGGAAGAACGCCGCCTGCATGATGGTGTTGATGCGCCCACCCAGGCCGACCGACCGCGCGATGCTGTGGCCGTCGATGGTGTAGACGGCCAGGCCGCGCTCGATCATGATCTGCTGCACGTCCCGCGGCAGGCGGTCCCAGACCGCGTCGGCCTCGAAGGGGGCGTTGAGCAGGACCGTGCCGCCAGGCTTGATCTCCCGCAGCACCTCGAGCTTCTCGAGCAGCCCGAACTGGTGCACCCCGACGAAGTCGGCCACCTCGACGAGGTAGGTCGACGGGATCGGATGGGAGGAGACGCGCAGGTGCGCGGCGGTGACCGCGCCGGACTTCTTCGAGTCGTAGACGAAGTAGGCCTGGCTGTGCTTGCCGAGGCCCTCGGCGAGGATCTTGGTGGTGTTCTTGGCCGCGCCGACGGTGCCGTCGGAGCCGAGGCCGTGGAAGATCGCGGCGAGGTCGTCGTCCGCACGCGGCAGCTCGAAGGTCCGGTCGACCTCGAGGGAGAGGTGCGTGACATCGTCGTTGATGCCGACGGTGAAGCGGCGCTTGGGGTCGTCCTTGGACAGTTCGGTGAGGACCGCAGCGACCATCGCCGGGGTGAACTCCTTGCTGGACAGGCCGTAGCGCCCCCCGAGCACCCGCGGCAGCGACTCGAGCACGCCGGTCGAGTACGCATCCGCGAGGACGGTCAGCACCTCCTGCAGCAGCGGCTCACCGGTCGCGCCGGGCTCCTTGGTGCGGTCGAGCACGGCGATCGAGCGGACGGTCTCGGGCAGCGCGGCGAGGAAGGCCTCGACGGGGAAGGGCCGGAACAGCCGCACGACCAAAGCACCGACCTTCTCGCCCTGCTCGACGAGGTGGTCGATGACCTGCTGGGTCGGGCCGACCCCGGAGCCCATCAGCACGACGACGCGCTCGGCGTCCGGGGCACCGTGGTACTCGATCAGGCCGTAGCGCCGGCCGGTGCGCTCCGCCAGGACGTCCATGACCTGCTCGACGGCTGCCGGGACCGCCTCGGTGTAGAGGTTCCCGGCCTCACGGGCCTGGAAGAACACGTCCGGGTTCTGCGCGGAGCCACGCAGGGTCGGGTGGTCCGGGTCGAGCGAGCGCTGACGGAAGCGCAGCACGTCCTCCTCGACGATCATCGCGCGCAGGTCGTCATCGGACAGCAACTCGACCCGGTTGAGCTCGTGCGAGGTGCGGAACCCGTCGAAGAAGTGCATCACCGGCAGGCGGGTGGCCAGCGTGGCGGCGTGCGCCACCGCGGCCATGTCGTGGGCCTCCTGGGGGGAGTTGGAGGCCAGCATCGTCCAGCCGGTGGAGCGTGCGGCCATGACGTCGGAGTGGTCCCCGAAGATCGACAGGGCGTGGGTCGCGACGGTCCGTGCGGCGACGTGGATCACCGCCGGCGTCAGCTCGCCGGCGATCTTGAACATGTTGGGCAGCATCAGCAGCAGGCCCTGGGAGGACGTGAAGGTCGTCCCGAGCGAGCCGGCCTGGATCGCGCCGTGCAGCGCGCCGGCGGCGCCACCCTCCGACTGCATCTCCACGACCGAGGGGACCGCACCCCACAGGTTCGGCTTGCCCGCCGAGGACCAGGCGTCCGAGAACTCCCCCATCGGGGAGGACGGCGTGATCGGGTAGATCGCGATCGTCTCGGAACAGCGGTAGGCCACGCTGGCCGCGGCTTCGTTGCCGTCGAGGGTCACGGCCCGTGGCCGCGGCTCCTCCTGCGGCGTTGCCGGATCGGAACTAGCGGTGGACACGGTCGTGGCTGCCATCGGACACCTCTCCATGAGCGCGCGGCGCGGGCGCGCGCGGACGTCAGTGGTGACGCTATGAGGAGGAGCGCTCCGGCGGGTCGGCCGCAGGTCCCCTGTCCTCGGGACCTCGGGCCCCATCGGGCGGCGGATCGTGCTCCGGGTCGTCGCCACGGTCGGTGGGGGCGGTGACCAGCACGCTCGTGATCCGTCGGCCCTTCAATCCCTCGACCTCGATCACGGTGCCGTCGAGCTCGATGCGCTCCCCCGCACGGGGCAGACGTCCGAGGGTGGCGAAGACCAGCCCGCCGACGGTGTCCCAGCCCTCCTCCGGGAGCTGGAGCCCGAGCAGCTCGTTGAGGTCGTCGACGCCGAGCCGGGCATCGATGCGGATCCGGCCATCCTCAAGCGGCTCGACCAGCGCCTCCTCGTGGTCGTGTTCGTCCACGATCTCGCCGACGATCTCCTCCAGCACGTCCTCGATGGTCACGATGCCGACGAACTCGCCGTACTCGTCGACGACCAGCGCGAGGTGGACCGCATCGGCCTGCAGCTCGCGCAGCAGGTCGTCGAGCCGTTTGGTCTCCGGGACGAAGGTCGCCGGGCGGACGAGGTCCTGCCAGCCGTCACCGTCGCCGCTGGCCAGTCGGCGCAGGAGATCCTTGGCGTAGACCACCCCGACGAGCTCGTCCACGTCGTCGGCGGCGTGGACCGGCAGCCGCGAGTAGCCACCGTCCACGGCGGTGCGGACCACCTCCTCGATCGGCGCGGTCAGCTCCACGGTGGCCACGTCCGGGCGGGGCACCATGACCTCGCGCACCAGGGTGTCACCGAGCTCGAAGATGGAGCGGATCATCGCCCGCTCCTCGGGCTCCAGCGCATCGTCCTCGTCGTCCTCGTCCCCGGAGAGCGCCCGCAGCTCGTCGTCGCCGGCGTGCGGTCCGGAGACCTCGTGGCGCTGCGGCACGAGCGCCCGACCGACGGCGATCACCGCGGCGGACACGGGTCCGGTGGCCCGGACCAGCCCCCGACCGGGCCTGGCCAGCAGCAACCCGGCGGTCTCCAGGTGCCGCAGCACCAACGTACGCGGCACCACCTCCGCCAGGACGAGGCTGGCAACGACGGTGAGCACCGCAGCAGTGACCACGGCCCAGGCCGACGCGAGCTCCAGCACGACCAGGGCGGTCACCACCGTCGCCAGCGCGACCCGCGCGCTGACGGTGGCGACCAGCAGCGCATCGAGGCTGCGCGAGCGGTGCTCGGTCAACCACAGCAGGGCGACGGCACGTGCCTCGTCGTCGTGCTCCTCGGCGATCCGCAGGGCCCGCACCACGCTCATGCGGGACACGACGGTCTCGACCGCGGCGAGGACCGCGGTCAGCACGAGCAGCGCCACGGCGGCGACCGTGCCGACGAGCAACGTCGCGTCGGTCACCGGGCGCGACCCTCGCGTCGGTGGCCGTCCAGCAGCCGGTCGGTGAGGGCGAACATCTCGCGCTCCTCGGCCGCCACGGCGTGGTCCATCCCCAGCAGGTGCAGCAGCCCGTGGACGGTCAGCAGGCGCAGCTCCTCGTGGGTGGTGCGCTGGAACCGCGGCGCCTGCGCGGCGGCGACCGCGGGACACAGCACCACGTCACCCAGCACGGCCGTGATGTCGGGCGGGGTCTCCCCCGGCTCGTCGATCGGGAAGGCCAGCACGTCGGTCGGCCCGGCCTTGCCGAGGTGGGTCTCGTTCAGCCCTGCGATCGTGGCCTCGTCGACCAGCAGGAGGGCGACCTCCATGTCCTCCGGCACCCGGCGGGCACGCAGGACGTAGCGGGCGAGGTCCAGCAGGTCCTCGGTGTCCACCACCTCGGTCTGCTCGTCGGCCAGGTAGACCGCCACGTCACGCCCCCCCGCGCGCCGGCCCCACCTCGGGCGCGCGGTCCGGCTCCTGCTGGGCCTCGTCGTAGGCCTCGTAGGCCTCGACGATGCGCTGGACGATGTGATGGCGGACCACGTCGCCGGAGGTCAGCCGCGAGAACGCGACGCCCTCGATGCCGTCGAGGATCTCGCCGACGATGCGCAGTCCCGATCGGGCCCCGCTGGGGAGATCGACCTGGCTCACGTCGCCGGTGACCACGGCCTTGGAGTTGAACCCGATGCGGGTCAGGAACATCTTCATCTGCTCGGGCGTGGTGTTCTGCGCCTCGTCGAGCACGATGAAGGCGTCGTTGAGGGTGCGGCCACGCATGTAGGCGAGCGGGGCGATCTCGATCGTGCCCCGGTCCACGTGGGAGACCAGCTCCTCGGCCTCCATCATGTCGTGCAGGGCGTCCCACAGGGGCTTGAGGTACGGGTCGATCTTCTCGTGCAGCGTGCCGGGGAGGAACCCGAGCCGCTCCCCCGCCTCCACCGCGGGGCGGGTCAGGATCAGGCGGTTGACCTGCTTGGACCGCAGTGCCTGGACGGCCGCCCCCATGGCCAGGTAGGTCTTGCCGGTCCCGGCGGGCCCGATCCCGAAGGTGACGGTGTTGGCCTTGATGGCGTCGAGGTAGCGCTTCTGCCCGAGCGTCTTGGCACGGATCGTGCGCCCACGGTGGGTGATCAGCGCCTCGGACAGCACCTCCGAGGGCCGCTCGTCGCTGTCGTCGCGGATCATGCGGACGGTCTGGCGGACCACGCCCCGGTCGATCGCGTGGCCGCGGTCGAGCAGCAGCACGAGCTCCTCGAACAGCCGCGCGACCCGGGCGGTCTCCTCGGGGTCCTCGGAGCGGATCGCGATCTCGTTGCCGCGGACGTGGATCACCGCGTGGAAGGCGTCCTCGATGGTGCGCAGGAGCTCATCGCGGGTGCCGAGCAGCGAGACCATCGCGTGCTCACCGGGGACCAGGACGCGGACCGCCGTGATGCGCTCATCGCCGTCGGTACGGGTCGTCGTCGCTGCGGGGACCGGGGTCCGGGTCGAGGTGGTCGGCGTGCGTCCCACGGGTGGGCGGTGCTCCTCAGCGGACGACGCCGGCCTCGGAGAGCCGGGTCCGCAGATCGTCGGGGTTGGCGTCCAGGACCGCGGCCAGCAGCTCGAGGTCGCCGGAACGGACCGTCAGGACCCGCCCGTTGTAGTCGCCGCGCCGGGCCTGGATCGCCGCAGCGTACCGGCGGACGGCCGGCTCGACCTGTCGCTGGCCCTCCAGTGCGGCCAGGTCGATCACGAGCTCCGGCCCCGGGTCCATGGCCGTGGCACCCCCGACGCCGGGCTGCGGGAGGAGCTCCGCGACGGGGACGCGGTAGAAGTCCGCCAAGCGCTGCAAGCGCAGGATCGAGACCGCGCGTTCGCCACGCTCGTAGGCACCGACGACGGAGGCCTTCAGCTCCCCGGCACTGCGCTCCTCGACCTCGTGCAGCGACAGACCCTGCTGCTGGCGGACCCGGCGGAGGCGGTCACCGAGCAGCGCGGGGTACCGCTCCTCGTCCGTTGCCATCATCGACCCCCTCACCGCCGGCACGACGTCGTACCGACGTGACCGTGCCTCTCGTTCACCGTACCGCGACCACGCTGCGTCAGACAGCACGCTGACCAGCTGCGACGACCCGACGACGCTGCGTCACCAGCGGCCGGTCCCAGCAGCCAGGACCGCCAGGCCGGCGGCCCCGGCGTGCTCGGTCCGGAGCACGCTGGGGCCGAGCCCGACGGCCAGCGCCCCCGCGGCGACCGCGTCGGCCACCTCGGTGTCGCTGAAGCCGCCCTCCGGACCCACCGCCAGCACGATCGTGCGGGCATCCAGCACCGCCTCCGCCACGCTCGGCAGGGCCGGGGCCCCGGGATGGGCGAGCAGCAGCAGCTCGTCGTCGCGCCCCAGGCGATCCAGGGGCAGGGGCCCGCGGACCGGCGGCCGGTCGGGCCGCCGGGCCTGCTCGCAGGCGGCCCGGACCACCGCGGTCCAGCGGGCCCCGGCGCGCTCGGCCCGGGACGGCTCCACGCGGGTCACGCAGCGCTCGGCGTGCAGGACCCGGATCTCGTCCACGCCCAGCTCCACCGCCTGGCGCAGCACCTCGTCGAGCTTCCGCCCCTTCGGCACGGCCTGGGCGAGGACCAGCCGGGGCCGGCGTGGCGGGCGCTCCCTCGCCGCAGCGGTCAGGCGGAGTCCGTCACGCGTGACCACCGCCGGGGCGTGACGACCGGCACCGTCGGCCACAACGACCGCAGCCCCGTCCCGCAGCCGCAGCACCCGTTGCAGGTGGTGGCGGGTCTCGGCCGGCAGCGGGAGCTCCACCTCGACAGCCGCACCGTCGAGGGCCACGTCGAGGTGGAGGTACGGGGTCAGGCTCACCGCTGGAAGGCGCCCCGCAGGCGCGTGAAGCGACCGCGCGAGCGGTTCGCGAGCTCCTCACCCCGCGCCGCGGCGAGCTGCTCGAGCAGGTCACGCTGGAGCGCGTCGAGCCCGGTCGGGACCTCCACCCGCACGACGAGGTGGAGGTCGCCACGCCGGCCGCCACCGCGCACGGGCAGCCCGGCCCGGCGCACCGTCAGCACGTCGCCCGGCTGCGTCCCGGCGGGCACGGGCACCTCGACGTCCTCACCGTCCAGGGTCGGCACGGTCAGCGTCCCGCCGAGCGCGGCCTGGGTCACCGGCACGCTGACCTCGGCGGCGAGATCGCGACCGTCACGCTCGAACAGCTCGTGCGGCGCGACACGGACCTGGACGTACAGGTCACCGGCCGGGGCCCCGTTGCGTCCGGCCTCGCCCTCGCCCCGGACCGGGATGCGGTCGCCGTCCTCGAGCCCGGCCGGGACGTCCACGCGCAGCGTCCGCCGCGTGGCGCGGCGCCCCTCCCCGCGACAGTCCGGGCAGGGATCGCCGACCGTACGCCCGGTCCCCTGGCAGGCCCCACACGGTGCCGCGGTCGCCAGCTGGCCGAAGGCGGTCCGCACCACCCGTTGGACCTGCCCCGCCCCGCCGCAGGTGCTACAGGCGGTCGGGCCGGCCCCGTCACGCGAACCGCTCCCGTCGCAGGTCTCGCAGGCCCGGGGCACGTCCACCTCGACGTCTCTGGCGACGCCGGTGACGACCTCCTCCAGCGTGAGGTCGACCACGACGAGCACGTCGCGACCGGGCTGTTGCCGCCGGGTGCGCCCGGCGCCGCCGCGGAACCCGGCGGACTGACCGAAGAAGGCGTCGATCACGTCGTCGATCCCGCCGAACCCGGCGGCACCGAAGCCGAAGGGATCCTGGGTGCGGCCGTTGGTGGTGCCGTCGTCCCCGAAGCGGTCGTAGCGGGCCCGCTTGGTGGGGTCGGACAGCACCTGGTAGGCGTGGGTGACGGCCTTGAAGGCCTCCTCGTCGCCGCCGGCATCGGGGTGGTGCTCCCGGGCCTTGCGGCGGTAGGCACGCTTCACCTGGTCCGCGTCGGCGTCGCGCGGCAGGTCGAGGAGTTCGTACAGATCAGACACGGTGCCTCACTGCGGTAGGTCGGTGGCTCTTCAGGTCTCTCGGCAGCCTCAGCCGGACAGGTCGCTGAGCGTCGCCTGGAGTTGATCGGCGACGGCACGGACGGTTGCCAGCACGGCCGCGTAGTCCATGCGGGTCGGGCCGAGCACCCCGAGGGAGCCGGCGGTCACGAGCTGGTAGCGCTGCGCCACCAGGGAGGCGGCGCGGAGGTCCTCGACCTCGTTCTCCTCGCCGATCCTGACGGTCGGTCGGTCGTCGGCGGTGGCATCGGCCAGCAACCTCGCCAGGGTGGCGCGCTCCTCGAGCAGCTGCAACAGACGCGACAGGTTCTGGCGCTCGAAGGCCGCCTCGCCTGCCAGCGAGGCCTGCCCCCCGACGAACACGTGGTGCAGCGTGTCCTCGGCCAGCTCGCGGGCCGTGGCGTCCGCGACGGCCCGCAGCACCTCGCGCAGGTCGCTGGGCGCCTCGTCCACCAGCCGGGTGAGCGTGTCGTGGACCTCCCCCAGGCGCCGTCCGCGCACATGCTCCGCGAGGACGACACGGACGCGGTCGAGGTCCGCCTCGGTCACCTCCGGGGGCAGCTCCACGGGCCGCTTCTCGACCCGACCGGTGTCGGCGACGAGCAGCAGCAGGGCCGCGCCGGGAGTGAGGGCCACGAGTTCGCACAGCTTGAGCCGGGCGGCATCGACCGCCGGGGCGATCACGAGCGAGACCAGCCGCGTCAGCTGACTGAGGACGGTCGAGGTCCGCGCCAGCAGGTCCTCGACGTCGTTGGCGCCACCGAGGAGCTCCTGCACGAGCTCCCGGCGCGGCCCATCGAGATCGGGATCGGCGCGCAGGTCGTCGACGAAGCGCCGGTAGCCCTTGTCGGTCGGGACCCGTCCCGCCGAGGTGTGCGGCTGGTGGATGTAGCCCAGCGACTCCAAGGCGGCCATGTCGTTGCGGACGGTCGCAGCCGAGACGTCCAGGCGGGCCACGTCCACGACCCGCTTGGAGCCGACCGGCTCACCGTGGGAGACGTACTCGGTCACGATGGCACGCAGGATCGAGCGCTTGCGCTCGTCGAGCTCCTCCGGGTCCGGGCGCGGCGGTGCGTCCGCGCCGCCGACCACAGCGGCCAGCTCGACCTCGAGGTGGAGGGCGGCGCCGTCGGCGACGGCGGCACGGATCGCCGACGGCGGCGGTGGGGTCACGGCCATGGCGCACCTCCTCGCGGTCGACGGGACCCCGGCAGGGTACCGCGCTGGCACTCTCGGACCACGGGTGCCAGCCTGGTGGCCCGGCCACCCGGCCGGTGCGTGGCCTGTGCGCGCTGCCGGCAGCACCTAGGGTGGACGCAACGAGCGGCGGGCCCGACCCGCCGACCAGCGGCAGCGCGAGGAGCGTGCATCGTGTCCAGCACCACCCCGACCGGCCCGGATGGTGCCGCGACCCCCGACGACCGTGAGGTCTCCGAGGTCGTGGCGTCCCTGCTCGTCAACGGGCAGGGGCTGCTCAAGACCGAGCTCGAGCTGGCCAAGCTCGAGGTCAAGCGCATCATCAAGGAGAAGGCGATCGCCATCGCGCTGGCGGCCGCCGGCGCGCTGCTCGGCCTCTACATCCTGGCGTTCGTCGGCGTCACCGCGGCGAACGCCCTGATGCTCGTGGTCGCCCCGTGGCTGGCCTGGCTGCTGGTGACGGCCCTGTACCTGCTCGTGGCGGTGATCCTGCTGCTGGTGGCCGTGCGGCTGTTCAAGCGGCCGGTCGTGCCGGAGCGGACGAAGGCGGAGCTGGAGAAGACCAAGACGTGGGCGAGCGAGCAGGTGCAGCGATGAGCACGGACGACACCACCGCCGCGAGCGGGTTCAAGGCCGAGGTCGAGCAGCGCGTCGACGCCGCGAAGGCGAGCGTCGAGCGGGCGAAGCGCACCGTGGAGGAGGTCAAGGAGGAGGTCAGCACGGCGGTGGATGACCGCCGTGGCGGTCCGGCGACCTCCGTCGAGGACGCGCAGGCCAAGGCCGAGCAGCTGCGGGCCGGCATCGCACGTGATCTGGCCGCGCTGCAGGCCCGCGTGCCGGATCGCGAGGCGGTGACGGGCCAGGTCCGGCAGACCGCTGCCGTCGCCGGAGGCGTGGCGGCCGGTGTCGCCGGTCTGGCCTTCGTGCTCGGCCGGCGACGGTCGCGTCGGGCCGAGGAGAAGCAGCTGCGGCGGCAGGCGGAGGTGCTCGCCGACGTCCTGGCACGCGCCGAGGAGGTCGCCGAGGCCGACGACGACCGCAGCTGGACCTGGCTCGCCCTGCTGGTCGGCGCGGCCGCCGCCGGCACGGGCGCGGTGCTGTGGCAGCGCCACCGGCAGGACGACCTCGACGTCGAGGACCTCTGGGGTCCTGAGCCGGCCTGAGCACCCCCTCGGCCGGGAGCCGATCCGGTGTCGATGACCCGTGAACTGGTGGTCGTCGGCGACGGTGCCCATCACCTCCACGACCCGCCCTACGAGCTCAACGCCGGGCAGCGGGTCAGCCCCGTCCACGAACGCCCCGCACGCGTCGAGGTGATCGCGGGCGCGGTCCGTGCGGCCGGGATCGCCGAGCTGCCGGCGCTCCCCCACGACGACCGGGTGATCACCGCGGTCCACGACCCGGGCATGGTCGCCTTCCTGCGTGACGGGCACGCCGCCTGGGTCGACGCCGGGGGGCCACCGGTGCTGATACCGGACACCTTCCGCTCGCCCCGGTGGGCCCGTGGCGGCCGACCGACGGCCTCCCCGCTCGGCCGCGCCGGCTGGTACGTGACCGACACCGCCACCCCGATCGTGGCGGGGTCGTGGGCGGCGGCCCGGGCCGGCGTCGATGTGACGTGCACCGCGGTCGACGCGGTGCTCGCCGGCCACCGAGCCGCCTACGCCCTGACCCGCCCACCCGGGCACCATGCCGGCCCCGACTACCTCGGTGGCTTCTGCCTGCTCAACAACGCCGCGATCGCGGCCACCCGGCTGCGGGCCGCGGGCCGGGTCGCCATCCTCGACGTCGACGTGCACCACGGCAACGGGACCCAGGACGTGTTCTGGACCGACCCCGAGGTCCTCTACGTCTCGGTCCACACCGATCCCGACCACCAGTACCCCTTCTTCTCCGGGACGGCCGCCGAGCTCGGGGCGGAGGCGGGGCACGGGACGACCCGGAACCTCCCGCTCGCACCGGGCACGACCGACGCGGGCGTGCTGCACGCGGTGGAGGTCGCCTGCGAGCTCACGGCCGCCTTCGATCCCGCCACGATCGTGGTCTCGCTGGGGCTGGATGCCGCCGCGGCCGACCCGCTCGGGGCGCTGGAGCTGTCACCGGCGGGCTTCGGAGCGCTCGGCCGGCTCCTCGCGGCGCTGGAGAGGCCCACGGTGCTGGTCCAGGAGGGGGGCTACGCGCTGGCGCACCTCGGGACCTTCGCGGTGGACGTCCTCACGGCCTTCCGCCGTCCGGCCGCGCCCCGCTGACGGGACCGTTCCACCTCAGGCGCTGGCCAGCCGGGCGACCACGCCGGGGACGATCCCGGCGCCCAGGATGCGCTCGACCAGCGGCTCGAGGGCGGCGACCAGCGTCTCGGTCCGGTCGCGACCGAAGGCCGACCAGCCCGGCACGGTGAGCTCGTCGGTGCGCTGCTCGAGCCGCGCCCGCAGGCCGGCCCCGTCCCGGGTGAGCTCCCCGTCCGGTCGGAGCAACCCCCGGTCGACGAGCCGCGCCGCGGCGGCATCCCATCCGGCATCGGTGATGCCCCGGGTCGCGCCCAGGACCGCCCGCAGCTTCGGCGTGTCCCCGCGGGTCGTCAGGTGGGCCTCCACCCCGTCGAGCTGGGCGTCGACGAGCAGGGCGACGTGGCCGTCACCCCGGGACTCCCGGATCCTGGTGGCGGCCTGCCACAGCACCAGCGCGGGGTCGTCCGCCCACGGCACGCTCGACCAGGCCGCCGCGAGCGGCCGACCGAGGGTCGGCTGCAGCAGCGCGGCCTCACGCGCCAGCTCCGCCGCACGGTCGAGCCCGTCGGTCCCGGCCAGCAGCTCGCCCAGCACCGTGCGCAGCGCCGCACCGGTGGTCTCGAGGACCTGCTCGGGGCTGGCGACTCGCCACGCACCCGGCAGGGCGTGGGCGACCATGCGTGGGGCGAAGCCATGGAACGCGGCGGTCACGAGCTCGGGTCCCACGGGGCCGAACGGCGCGCTGCGCGCGGCCACGTAGCCGACCCCACGGTCCGGCAGGCCCAGCTCGGCATGGGCCGCATGCACCTGCGGAGCGACGTAGGCCAGCACGTGTACCGCCTCGAGCCGACCCCAGACCCGCCGGGCGAGCGTACGGGAGACCGTCCCGGATCGTGGTGTGCCGTCGGACTGGAGCATCGCGGATCCTCGTGACGGGGCCGGCGGCACGCTAGCGCGGCAGCCTGCACCCCGGACGACGGCCGGCCGGCCCTCACCTACCCTGCGGGCCGCCGATGGTGCCCCCGCACCCGCCGTCGGCGTCGAGGGACGTGTGTCGGAGCGACTGACCCGCGAGCAGGCCGCCGTCCTGCTCGAGGTGACGTTGCCCTGCCAGCCGGGGCAGCTCAAACGCGCCTACCGCAGGCTGGCCCGGCAGCACCACCCCGACCGCGGCGGTGACGCCCGACGCTTCCACGAGCTGCAGGCGGCCTATCAGCGGCTCGCGGCCGAGGATCCCGCCGCACCGTCGCTGCGTCCCGGCCGCCCGTCGCGCACGGCGCGGACCGCACCGAGCACCCCGAGCCGGCTCGAGACCGACACGATCCACACGGACCTCGAGGTCCCGCAGCACCCCGTCCGACTGTCGACGGACCTGTTCGCCAGCGCGCTCGCGCGCACCCACCCCGGTGCGGTCCATCCCGTGCGGGCCTCCAGCCGTGCACCCGGCGCGGTGCTGAACCGGCTGGCCGGTGTGCTCGCGCCGGATCTCACCTCCCACCTGTCGGTGACCGCCGCCGACGACGACCGTGGTGTGGAGGTGGTCACCATCGAGGTGCTGGCCGGCACCCGTCGCGCACGCCGGGTGCTGGATACGGCGGACCTCGACGGCCTGTGGATCCGGCGCCGACGTAGCACGTCGACGACCCTCAGCGCCCGGCTCGCACCGAGTGGCAGCCGCCACCGCACCGCGGCGACCACCGCCGCCCAGCTCAACCGCCTGCTGCGCGGCATCGCGTGGCCGCTCGAGGAGTGGACCCTCACCGTCGACGGCGGCGGCAGCACCTGACCAGCCCTGCTGCCCCGCTCAGCACGGGTCCGGGGCGTCGAAGCCCTGGGTCTCCAGGCGCTCCAGCAAGGTCGCCACCGGCACGGCCAACCCGATGCCGGCATCCACCTCGACGGCGAACATCACCCCCACGACGCGGCCCTCACGGTCGACCAGCGGCCCGCCGGAGGACCCCTGGGTGATCTCCACCTCGACGCGGATCACCTCGGCCGGCTCCCCGAGGACGGTGCCGTCGACCGTACCGATGACGCGACCCGGGGCGACGGTGGCCGGGCCACCACCCGGGTAGCCGACCGCGAGCACCTCCTCGCCACGGCTCACCGGCTCGGTGCGCAGCTCCGCGACCGGCAGGGAGCCGGCGGCGTCGAGCCGTAGGAGCGCCAGGTCGGTGTCCCGGGCCAGTCCGACCACCTCGGCCGGCAAGGACCGGCCGTCCCAGGTGCTGATCGTGACCTCCCGCGGTTGCTCGATCACATGCCGGTTGGTGACGACCACGCCATCGGGCAGCACGAACCCGGAGCCGAGCCCGAACTGCTCGCACCCGAGCGAGCGCACCCGGACGGTCATCTCCAGCACCCGTCGCTCGACCGTCTCGGCCGCGGGATCGGGCACCGCCTCGACGGGGCCGGATACCGGCTCCGGCTCGACCAGGTCGTCCACCGGCGGCTCGACGCACGCCCCGACGACCGCGACCGCGAGGAGCAGGGCGAGGACGCGACGACCCTCCCTCACGAGCGCCGCAACTGCTCGGCCGCAGCCTGGGCGCTCGCCGCCGCGCCGCGTGCCTCGTTGCAGAACCGGGTCACCTCGCCGGCCCGGGCGTTCAGCGCGTCGATGTCGACGCTCTGCCCCAGGTTCGCCCGGTTGAAGGCCTCGACGGAGGCGGTCTGGAGCTCGAAGAGCTGGGTGACGCAGGTGTCGAGGGACGCGGTGGCATCCACGATCAGGTCCGACAGCTCGATGAAGACGTCGCGTTCGACCTGCACGGTGGTGGCCGTGTCCTCGGCTCGGGCCTTCTCCTCGGCCAGCTCCAGGACCCGCGCCTCCAGCTCGGCGACGTCGCGTTCGGAGGTCTGCAGGGCAGCCAGCGCCTCGTCGAGCTGCCCGCTCAGGCTGGTCCGCTCCGCGTCGAGCACGTCACGCTGCTCCTCGAGCCGCTCCGCGCGGTCGCGCCAATCGCTGGCGACATCACGCTGGTCGGAGGCCACGAAGCCCAGGGCGACCCCGCCCCCGGCGACCAGCAGCAGGACGAGCGCGAGCAGCCAGGTGGCGGTCCGACGAGCGCGGGGGGCGGCATCGGGGCCGGTCGCGGCTGCGTCACCGCTACCCGACGGCCGCACGGGTGTGGAGGCCGGAGGTGGACCGGCGGGTGGGTGCGAGGACGGGGGGCGGGGTGGGAGGTCGGACAACGCGGGCTCGGGGAGGGTCGACGGCGGTGGACGACGATGGTGCCACCTCCCCGCAGCAGCCCCGACCGCATCGGTCACCACCGTGCGGACGACCCCTCCCGCAGCGCCCCGGCACGGCCTCCACCGCCGCGTCGCACCGATGGGGCAGGCTACCCCTGCCAGCCGCCCCCACGGTCCCCGAGCAGCCCCCTGGAGGAGCCCTCGTGTCCACCGAACCGGCCCCCGCCACGGTCGAGGCGCTGCTGCGGCGCGCGGCAGCCGCTGACGTCGCCGATGC
The DNA here is from genome assembly GCA_047921175.1 of Nitriliruptoraceae bacterium. GTDB lineage: Bacteria > Actinomycetota > Nitriliruptoria > Nitriliruptorales > Nitriliruptoraceae > T1Sed10-7. Next base: position 22,479 of record JBLRWQ010000003.1, read on the forward strand.
GCGACGGCTGTTGACCCGGATCGACGCGATCCGACTCCTGGAGCTCGTGGTGTCGCAGGCGGAGCTGGCCGTCGACGAGGACCGTGACCGGCCGGCCGGGATCGACGCGATCGGCGAGGTGACCCGGGCTGCCATCGAGGTGATGGACCTGCCGCAGGACGTGTCCACGGGCCTGGAGCCCGTGGAGCCGAGCGAGCCGCCGACGGTGACCGGCTGGGAGCTCGTCACGGTCGACGCGCGCGATCTGGAGGACGCGACCCTGACCGTCGCCGTGCCCTCGTGGGCGCTCGCGCTGGTGGCCTTCTCCGACATCCAGATCCCCGGCACCGGCCGGGTCCGTCGCGCGGTGGCTGCCACGGCGGACGGCCGCCTGGTCGGCGTCGGCCTCCACCTGCGCAGCGACGGCGGCCCCGCCGAGGTGCGCTGGGCCACGCTGGCACACGAAGCCGCCGCGCTCGGCCCCGATGGTCGGCTCGCCGCCGCGTTGGCGGCCGCGCTGGACCAGGCCGGTCGGGGTCGCGCTGGTTGACGCCATCCGGCAGGGGCCGCCCGCCGGCCGGCCCCGTCCGCCTCCCGCGCCCGACCCGGCTCACGCGCAGCAGGCGCGCAGGAGGCGGCGGGACCGCCGGAGGGTGGCTGGTCGGTTGGGCGTCTGGGCATCGGGGGTGACAGACTGCGCCCCCCTTGCCCCCTCGACGAGACGAGCTCCCTGCGTGACGACCCGTGCCCGCTTCCGCCCACATCCCCGCGGCTTCGGCTTCGCTGACCCGGTGGCCGAGGACCGTCTGACCGAGATCACGGCCACCGTGGCCGACGAGGACGGACGCCCCACGGACGTCGACCGCATCTTCGTGCCGCCGCCGCTCGCGAAGGGCCTGCTCGCCGACGACCTGCTCGACGTGGAGGTGGCCCTCGACGACAAGGGCGCATCCGCCACCTCGATCACCGTGGTGTCCCGGGCACGCAAGATGCTGGTCGGCACCGTGCAACGTGGACCGGGCCGCCTGGTGCTGGAGCCCAACCCGGCCCTCGGAACGGGATGGGCCGACCTGGAGCCTGCGGTGACCAGCAAGGTCGAGCAGGCCGTCGGTCGCCAGATCGTGGTCCTGGCCGGCGAGCGCGAGGACGGTGCGCCCGTCGGGCGTGCCCTGGTGGCCGGCCCGCACATCGTCGGCTCGCCGCAGGCGATCCGTGCCGCCAACGTCGTGGTGGCCCTGGGCCGGGCCGCACCCTCGCTGATCGCCGGTGGACCGGCGGCGGCGGGCCTCCCCGCCGCCGAGGCCGACACGATCCACACCCGGGTCATCGGGCTGCTCGCGGGTGGCGGGCGCGGCGGTGCCGCCGGCCTGGACCTCGTCGGCCCGCTGCCCGGGGTCGACGCCCCGTGGGCGGAGCGTCGTGACGACGCCTGCGTGACGATCGACAGCGCCGCCACCCGCGACATCGACGACGCGATCGCCGCGCGCTGGGACGGCAGCCAAGACAGCGACGTCGAGGTCGCGGTCCACATCGCCGACGTGGCGCGGGCGGTCGGGATCGGCTCACCCGCCGACCGCTACGCCCGCGTGGTCGCCTCCACCGCCTACCTCGCGGTCGGGGACAACGCCCCGATGCTGGACCCGGCGCTATCCGAGGGGGCCCTGTCCCTACTGCCGGGCGAGGATCGCTGGGTCATCTCCGCCCGGTTCCGGGTCACCCCCGGGGGGGCGCTCGAGGGGGTCACGATCGAGGCGGCGGCGGTGACCTCCCGGGCCAAGCTGTCCTACGAGGCGCTGGAGTCCTGGCTCGCCGGTGACCGGGACGCGATCCACGCCGAGGCCGGCTCGCAGGCCGAGGTTGCCGACGAGGTCCTGACCGCGGCGGTCGAGGCCTCCCGGCGGCTCGGGGTCGAACGCGACTCACGCGCGACCTTCGAGGCCCTGTTCGAGGACGCCGAGGTCGAGCCGGGCCTGGTGGACGGGCGCCTGACCGCGGTCGACGCCACCCCGCACGCGGACGCCTACCGGCAGGTCGAGCGGTTGATGGTCGCCGCGAACGAGGCGGTAGCCGGCTGGTTGGTGGAGCGCGAGGTCCCTGCCCTGTACCGCGCGCACACCGGGCTGGCCGCGGACCGCCTCGAGCGGCTGAAGGCCGCGGTCGCGCTGGCCGGCGCCGAGGTGCCGTCGCTCGACGACCCGGACGCGGAGACCGACACCGTGGTCGGCGAGCTGATCGCCGCCATCGACGCCGCCGATGCGGCCGGTCGCACCGCCGAGCGGGACCTGCTGGTCTCGGTCGCGGCCTCGTCCACCGCGCGGGCCTCCTACGAGCCCGACCCCTCCGCCCACACCGGGCTCGCCGCAGCCGCCTACACCCACTTCACCTCGCCGATCCGCCGCTACGCGGATCTGGTGGTGCACCGCCAGATCCGCGCGGCGCTGGCCGACGAGGCGCCGCCGCACCGGGCGGAGGACCTGCGGGCGCTGGCCGGGTGGTTGGACGCCCGGAGCGGGGCCATCAGCTTCCTGCAGGCCCGGGAGCGGGGCGACCTGTGGGCGCGGCTGCTGGACCGCGGCTTCCTGGACGGGGCCGAGACGGCCACGGTCACCGGGCTGACCGAGAACGGGCTCCGGGTCCGGCTGCCCCGCCTCGGGTTGACCGGGTTCGTGACCGCGGAGCGGGCCCTGGACCTGCCGCCGAAGCAGCGCGGCTCGCTCACGATCGACGACCACGGGCTCACGACGACCACGGGCCCCTGGCAGGTCGGCTCGCGGATCTCGGTCCGGTTCGCCGGGCTGGACCCGACCGGGCGGCCGAACTGGCGCATGGGGCCGACGCCAGTCTGACGGGCGGTCGGGCGCCGGACCGTCGAGGACCGGCGTTCAGCCAGCCGCCCCCGCGGGGGGCGACCCGTCCCGGAGGTGGACGACCACGGCGTTCGGGATGGCCGCGAACCGGCTCCCGACGCAGGTCAGCACGATGACCTGCGGACCGCGGACACGGCCGAGCAGGGCGGCCAGCCGCTCGAGCCGGGCCGGGTCCGTGTACCCCAGCGTGTCGTCGAGGACGACCGGCACCCCACCGTCGCCCGCCAGGTCCGCGGCCGCCAGGGCGGTGAGGATGGCCAGCTGTTCGCGCGCACCGGCGGACAGCTGCTCGAACGCCAGCGAGGTCCCGGCCAGCGTCCGGGACGTGATCGAGAGCGCCTCGTCCAGCTCCACGTCGAGGTCCGCGCCGAGCACGAGCCGCCCGGCAGCCACGATCCGCTCCCGCAAGGGCGCGCGGTAGGCGGCGTACGCCTCCTCCCGCGCCCCTTCGAACACCTCCCGGAGCGCCCGGGCCGCGGCCGCCCGCCGCTGCAGCGCGTCCCGGTCGCGCCGACGGCGGTGCAGCTCGGCGGTGGCGGCCTGGAGCGCCTCCCCGACCCCGTCACCACCGCGCACCTCGATGCGCCCGGCCAGCCCCGCCGCCTCCTCACGCAGCCGGGCCTGCCGCTGCTCGACCGCCTGGAGCTCGGCGGCGGCGGTCTCGACCGCGAGCTCGACCGCGTCGGCGTCCCGCGCGGCCAACTGCTCCTCGACCCTCCCGAGGGCCGCCCGTGCCTGCGCGAGCGCCTCGTCCGCCATCCTGACGTCCGTGGCCAGCGCGGCGTCGCCCCCGATCGTCCGGGCCCGCTCCAGGGCCGTCGCGACACGGTCACGCTCGGCAGCAACGGCCGCGACCGATGCTTCGGCCGTCACCACCGCGTCGCGATGGGCGGTGACCACGGCCGCGCGGGTGGACCGCTCGGCGCGCGCGGCGACCATCGCGGTCTGCAGCTCGGCGAGCGCCGCCTCGCGCTGCTCGAGCTCGGCCGGCTCCGGTACCGGAGCCGCGAGGTCGGCCAGCCCCGGTCCGCGCCCTCCACGGTCGGGCTCCCCGATCCCCGCCTGGTCGCCGAGGCGCTCCCGCAGGGAGACGGCCGCGGCCTCGTGGTCGCGGAGCGCGTCCTCGAGCGCATCCAGGTCCTCCCCGTCCAGCTCACGAGCGACGATGGCGTCCCGCTCGGCGAGCGTGGCGCGATGGGCCGCGACCACCTCGGCGAGTGTCTCGGCCTCGGCCGGATCGCTGACCCCGAGGTCGTCGCAGGCCTCGTGCACCTCGGCCGCCGCGGCGCGCGCGGCGTCCTGCCGCTCCGCCAGCGACCGGCCCGCGGTCACCTCGACGTCGGCGAGGTCGGCCAGCCGCAGCCGGATCCGGTCGGGGACCGCGTGCTCGAGTCGCTCCCCCGCCGCGAGCTGCGCCGGGTCGGCCGCTCGGGCCTGATCGACCGTGGCGACCGTCAGATCCCGGTGGGCCGTGATCCGCACGGTCGGTGCTTCCGCCCCGAGCCGTGCCTCAGCCAGGCGTAACGCGTCCACCGCGGCCCGCACACGCGCGTGGCGGGTGGGGGTCGACCGCGTCCCGGCCAGGGCGGCTGCCGCGTCCCTGGCGGCCTCGTGCGCCGCACCGATGCGACGGCGACGCGCCCGCGTGCGTTCCAGCTCACGCACGGTGTGGGCGAGGTCGGCACGTAGCCGCAGCGTCGTGAGCGAGGCGCGCCGCTCCTCCACCTCGGCCTCCAGCCGCGTCACGGCCGCGTCCTGGTCCGCGAGCGCCGCCTGCGCCGGCGCGAGCTGCGCGACAGCCACGTCGCGCCGCTGCTCGGCGTCGGCAACGGCGGCCTCGGTCCGCCCTCGCTCCTCCACGAGCTCGCGTCGCGCGGTCGCGGCGGCAGCGGCGCGTGCCTGGGTCGCTGCCGCAACCTCCACGGCCGCGGCAGCCGTACGACGTTGCGACCGCAGCTCACCGACGAGCCGGGCCGCCTCGCGGCGCTCCGCGAGCACCGGCACGAGCGCCTCGCGGTGATGCTGCAGGGCCCGCTGCTCCGCCGCCACCTCGGCCGCTCGCTGCGCCGCCGCGGCCAGCTCGGCCTCGAGCTGCTCGAGCCGGGCGACCTCGGCCTCAGCCGCCGCCACGGCGTCGGCGGCGTCGGCGAGCAGCCGGGTCGGCGTCCGGGCCTTGTCGGTGTGGTAGCGCACGGCTTCCGCGACGACCCGGTCGAACAGCGCGTCCTCGTCGCCGACCCCCGCGCCACCCGCACCGGCATCGAGCAGGCCGGCGAGGGTCCGGGAGGTGTCGAGCGTCACCGGGTCGAGGCTACGGCCCTGCCGGAAGCGCAGCGCCTCGAGCAACGCCAGGTCCGTGTGCTCCTCGAGGAGCCGCTGGAGCTCGTCGTGGGCGGCGTCCCCGGTCAGCTGGCGGCGGGTCGGGGTGGTGATGGTCAGCTCGGTGGCCGGCTGCTTGTTGAAGCGCTTGCGGACCGTGAGCCGGTGCGGCCCGAGGGTGATGTCCGCCTCGATCGTGGAGGGGACGTCCCGGTCGACCGGCTTCAGCGCCCGGACATGCTTCTTGCCGGCCCGGTCGCGCTCGTGGAGCAGGACGTCGAGGGCGTCGAACAGGGTCGTCTTGCCGGTCTCGTTGGGAGCCTCGACGACGGTGACCCGGTCGGTGGCGAGCGCGACCTCGGCGCGCCGGAGCCCTCGGACGTCCTCCAGCGCGATGCGGTGGATCCTCATCGGCCGTCCTCGGTCCTCGCCAACCGGAGCAGCAGCCCGAGCGCGTCGGTGGCCACCTCGCCGTCGGCGCCGCCGGCGGCGGCGGTGGCGAGCAGCCGGTCCCGTGCCGTGGCCGCGTAGCCGCTCAGGGGCAGGTCGGCGACGTCGTCGTCGCTGACGCGCACCGCCAGGTCCCGGTGCCGGTCGGGATGCTCCAGCGCGGCGAGCGCCAGGGCCCGCTCGTCCAGCACCTCGTCGAGCCGGGCGACCTGCCGCAGGTCCAGGGTCCCGGTGACGCTGACCTTGACGATGGCGCGCTCCGGGTCCTCGATCGCCGCGAGGTCGGCGGCCAGGGCCTCGAGGTCGTCGTCTCCCGTGACCTCGTGGTGGAGCCGATGGAAGTGCCAGGTTCCGAGGTGGTGGCGGGTGACCGCGGGGCGGGGACCAGCGAGGTCCACCACCAGCGCGGTGCCCGCATCGACCTCGTCGTAGTCGGTCGGCTCCGGGGCACCGGCGTACCAGACGTGCCCGTCCGGATCGACGCGCGTGCAGGAGTGGCGGTCGCCGAGCGCCACGTAGCGGACCCGCCCCTCATCGACGGCCCGCTGCACCCGACCGAGGTCGATCGTGCCGGCGGCATCGAACCCCCCGGAGACCTCGGCGACGCTGCCGTGGCCGACGACGACGCGGCAGGCCCCGTCGTCCGGCGCCTGCTCGCAGGCCTCGGCGGTGAGGTCGGTCAGCGGCTGCTTGCTCGTCCACGGCGCGCCGAGGACCTCGAACCCCTCCACCGGTCGGCGAGGTCGGGTGCCGTCCAGGACCTCGACGTGACCGGGGCAGCGGTCCCGGAAGGCGCTGGACCGCCAGACGGACCCGGCCTCGAGGGGGTCGTGGTTGCCGGGCAGCAGGTACACCGGCACCGTCACGTCCCGCAGCGCGTCCAGGGTCCGCATGACCGTGCGCGGGTCCGGGTGACTGGTCTCGAACACGTCCCCGGCGACGACCATGCAGGCGCAGTCCTCCGCGGCGGCGAGGTCGCCGAGGCGGCGGATCGCGTCCACGCGGGCCTGGGAGAACCGTCCCTGGTCCTCCGCCGCGAGGAAATGGCGGGTCATGCCCAACTGCCAGTCGCTCGTGTGGAGCACGCGCACGCGGGACCTCCGACCGCAGACGGACCAGCACCCTACCCACGAGCTGCGACCGAGCGGCCCGGGTGCCGCCGGAGCTGTGGAGGAACCGACGCCCGGCGGGTGGCGTGCCGCGACCCGTGCCAGCTGCGGACGGCCTCGCCGGTCAGCCGGCCAGGGTCTCCAGGGCCCGGGCCAGTTGGCCGAGCCCGTCGCGGATCCACGGCAGGGCCAGGGGCGCGTCGTCGACCAGCGCCGTCTGCCGCCGCAGATCGTCGGGGCCGTACAGCAGCGAGGTGGCGACCCGCAGTCGCAGCGCAGCGTGGTCGTCCCCGAAGGCCGCCCCCGGCAGCGTCGCGATGTCGAGCCGGTCGAGCAGGGTGGCGGCCAGCGCCGGCCCGTCGGTCACGCCCCAGCGCTCGCGCAGCACATCCCGGTGCGCGCCCAGGTCGGGGTAGACGTAGAAGCCCCCGACCGGTCGGGCGAGGGTGGCGCCCGCGTCGAGGAAGACCTCGGCCACCGCTGCGGCGACACACGCATGCAGGCGCCGGGACGCCTCCAGATGGGTCCGGAGCACCGTCGGCTCCTCGTACGCCCACGCGGCGACCTGCTGGACCGGGTTGGGCGCGGACGACCAGACCTCGCTCGCGATGTGCAGCACGCGCTCCCCGAGGCGGTCGCCGAGGTCGCTGTCCGGTAGGCGCAGGACGCCGAGCCGCCAGCCGCCGAGCGCGAGGCTCTTCGACAGCCCGGTGGTGACCACGGTCCGCTCCGGGGCGAGCTCCGCGGGGCTGATGAAGGCCTGCCGGGGGTCGTGCAGCAGGTCGCGGTAGATCTCGTCGGACACGATCACGAGGTCGTGCGCACGGGCGACCGCGACGACCTGCGCCACCCGGTCGCTGCCGGCGAGCGTGCCGGTGGGGTTGTCGGGCAGGGTCAGGACGACGCTGCGCACCGGGTGCCCCCGCTCGCGGGCGCGTCTGGCCAGCCGATCGAGGGCCTGCGGGTCGGGGACGCCACCCTGCCCCGGCGTGGTCGGCACCAGGTGCGCACGCTGGGCGAGCAGGTCGGCCTGTGCGGCGTAGCTCACCCAGCTCGGCTGCGGGAGCGCGACGTCACCGCCGATGGCCTGCAGCAGCGCGTACAGCAGCGGCTTGCTGCCCGGGCCCACGACGACCTGGTCCGCCCGGGTGGGCAGGGACCGGCGGCTCCAGTAGCCGGCGGCCGCCTCCCGCAGGGGCGCGATCCCGGCGACGGGGCCGTAGCCGTTGCCCCCGGCTGCCGCCGCCAACCGCTCCTTGAGCGCCGGGTGGACCGGCAGGCCGGCCTCACCGAAGCCGAGGGCGAGCACGGGTCGACCGTCGCGGCGGGCCCGTTCGACGGTCTCGTTGATGGCGAGGGTGGCGGAGACGGCCACGGTGATGCTCCCGGGTCGGCGGGTCGGCGGGTCGGCGGGTCGGGGTGCGGGGGTCGGCGCCCTCGCACGGTGCGGCACGACGAGCATCAGCGCAAGCGCGATAATCTGCAGCTGACCATCAGGAGAGATGATGCTCGACCTGCACCGACTGCACCTCCTGCACCGCTTCGCCCAGCACGGCAGCATCGCGGCCACCGCTGCCGCCGTGGGCTACACCCCGTCCGCGGTCTCGCAGCAGCTGGCCACGCTGGAACGCGAGACGGGGGTGGCGCTGCTGGACCGGACCGCCCGCAGCGCCGAGCTGACCGCGCTCGGCCGGCGCCTGGCACGGCATGCGGCCGACATCCTCGCCGCGGTGGAGGCCGCCGAGGTCGACCTCGCCGAGCGCAGCAGCCGGCCGTCGGGGACGGTCCACATCGCCGCGGTCCCGAGCGCGGCGGTGGCGTTGGCCCCGGCGCTGGCGACCGTGCGAGCCGACCACCCGGACGTGGAGCTCGTCGTCCACCAGTCGCGTCCGGGGACCGCCCTGACCCGGCTGCGGGCCCGCGAGATCGACCTGGCGATCGTCGACGACCACGCGCCGGACCCGCCGACCACCTACCCCCGGCTCGACGCCGAGGTGCTCCGGGTGGACCCGCTGGTGCTCGTCCTCCCCGCCGGGCACCCCGTTGCCACCGGCGAGGGATCCGCGGACCTCGCGGCACTCACCGAGGGCCCGTGGCTGTGTGCACCGACGGGGGAGCCGTCCCGGACCGCGACCGACCGGGTCCTGGCCGAGGCCGGGGTCACCCCCACCACGCTGTGGGAGTTCGAGGGGCTGGCCACGCTGGCGACGCTGGTCAGCCAGGGGGTCGGCATCGCCGTGCTGCCACGGTTGGCCATCACCCGCCCACTCGAGGAGCTGGTCGCGGTGCGGGCCCTGCCGGTGCCGACCAGCCGGGCGATCGTGGCCGTGACACGGACGAGCTCGCGCCACCGGCCGGCGATCGAGGCCACCCTGGCCGCGCTGCGGGCCGAGGCGTGAGGGTCAGTCGCCCCGGAAGCGCTGCTCCCGCCAGGGGTCCCCGAGATCGTGGTAGCCCCGCTCCTCCCAGTACCCGCGCACCTCACGGTCGAGCAGGCGCAGCTCCGTCACCCACTTGACCGACTTCCAGCCGTACAGGTGCGGGACGACCAGCCGCAGCGGCCCGCCGTGTTCCCGCGCCAGGGGCCGGCCGTCGTGCGCCCAGGCGAGCAGGACGTCGTCGCGGCACAGGTCGGCCAGGGCCAGGTTGGTGCTGTAGGCCGGATACCCCGACACGACCGCGTGGGTCGCCTCGGGTCGGACGCCCGCCCGCGCCAGCACGTCCGCGACGCGCACCCCGGTCCAGGTGTTGTCCAGCCGGCTCCAGGTCGTCACGCAGTGCAGATCCCGGGTCAGCGAGACCACCTCGAGCGCCGCCAGGTCCGCGAACCGCAGCACGAGCCGCGCCGTGACCAGCCCGGTGACCACCACCCGGACGTCAGGGCGGTCCCAGTCCGGCGCCCGACCCACGTGCAGGACCGGGAAGCCGGCGGTCAGGTGCTGGCCGGGCGGGACACGGTCCGGGTCGTCGGTCGCCGTCGGGGGGACCGCGACCTCGGGGCTGGGTCCGAGCAGCGTGGCCACCTCGACCGCATCCAGGTCCGCGACCCGCCGCGCGATCGCACCGGCCAGCTCGAGGCGCAGATCGTCGTCGACGACCGCATCGAGGTGGTCGCGCGCCTCGGACAGCAGACGGGCGAGCTGCTCACGGACCGGCGCCACCTCGGTGCGTGCGGGCGCGGCCTTGCGGATGTCGTCCGCACGGCGCAGCAGGCGCGCGATCGTCGCTGCCGCCTCGGCCATGGGGTGCCTCCGTGTCTCGGCGCGGGTGGGAGGGGGGGAACCGGACCGTCCCTGCGGCAGCCTGGCACATCCCGCGTTCGGGGTCGATGCGACGCGGGTGCGGCGCCGGTGGCAGACTCGCGCGCACCCCTGCCCGCACCCGAGGAGCCCCCATGGCCCGCATCCTGACCGTCGACGGCCACACCCCCCACGTGGATCCCGCGGCCTTCGTGGCCGAGACCGCGGTGGTCGCCGGCCAGGTGCGCCTGGCTGCCGGGGCGTCGATCTGGTTCGGCTGCGTGCTGCGATCCGAGCGCAGCACGATCACCATCGGCCGCGACACCAACCTGCAGGACCTCACGGTCGTCCACACCGACGACGGCGTGCCCACCACCATCGGGGACCGTGTGACCGTCGGGCACCGGGCGCTCCTGCACGGCTGCACGGTCGAGGACGATGCCCTGATCGGGATGGGGGCCATCCTGCTGAACGGCTCCCACGTGGGCGCAGGTGCGGTGGTCGCCGCCGGTGCCGTGGTCCGCGAGGGCCAGCACGTCCCACCCGGTGCGCTCGCGGTCGGCGTCCCGGCCCGGGTCCGCGAGGACGTCGAGCTGCCCGAGGTCCCCCGCCGCAACGTCGCCGGCTACCTCGCGCTCGCCGAGCTCTACCGCGAGGCGGGCCCCACCGACGCACGGCCAGCGCGATGAGCGGACCGGGCGGGCCGGTGCCACCGGGCGGGTCGACCACCACGGCCACGCAGCGGATCCTGGGCGATCTGGTCGGGTTCGCGTCGGTGAGCCGGACCTCGAACCTCGAGCTGCTCGGCTACGTCGAGGCCCTGCTCGATGCCCACGGGATCCCCCACCGCCGCGGCCTGGACCCGACCGGGACCCGCGGCAACCTCGTCGCCCGTCTCGGCCCCGCGGTCCCCGGTGGGGTGGTCCTCACCGGACACACCGACGTCGTCCCCGTGGCTGGCCAGGCCTGGACCACGGACCCGTTCCGGCTCCGCCGCGACGGCGACCGGCTGGTCGGGCGGGGCACCACCGACATGAAGGGCTTCCTGGCGAGCGTGCTCGCCCACGTGCCGGCCATGGCCGCGGCCGACCTGCAGCGACCGGTCCTGCTCGTGCTGACCTACGACGAGGAGATCGGCACCGTCGGGGCCCCGGGCGCCGTGGAGCTGCTGCTGGCGACCGAGCCACGCCCCGCGGCCGTGCTCGTGGGCGAGCCCACCGGCATGCTCCCCGTCGTCGCGCACAAGGGGGTCCGATCCTTCACGACCGTCGTGGAGGGCCGCGACGGTCACTCGTCGCAGCCGCAGCTGGCGGCCAACGCCCTTGCCGCGCTGGTCCGCATCGCGACCTTCATCGACGACCTGGCGGGCCGTGTCGCCGCAGGCCCGCAGGACCCGAGCTTCGACCCGCCCTACACCACCTTCAACCTGGCCACGCTGACCGCCGGTCAGGCCATCAACATCGTGCCACGACGGGCCGAGCTGACCTGGGAGTACCGGCCGGTGCCCGCCGACGACGGCGAAGCGCTGGCCGACGAGGTGCTGCGCTTCGCGTCCGAGCAGGTGCTCCCGCGCCTCCAGGCCACCACCGGCGAGGGGACCATCACCACCCGGGCCGAGGCCGTGGCACGCGGGCTCCGACCCGAGGTCGACGGTGCCGCCGAAGCGCTCGTCCGCCGCCTCACGGGCTCGACCGCACCGGGGGGGACGGTGCCCTACGGCACCGACGGCGGCCACTTCCAGGCCGCCGGGCTGTCGACGGTGGTCTGCGGACCGGGCTCGATCGAGCAGGCACACCAACCGGACGAGTGGATCGCGACCTCGCAGCTGGCGGCCTGCGACGCGATGCTCGCCGCGCTCGTCGCCGAGCTGACCGGACCCTGACCCGGCCCCGCGGTCACCTCAGCCGTCGAGCGCGGCCAGCACCTCGGCGTGGACGCGGAGGTCGTCCGACGAGAACAGCACGAAGCGCACCAGCCGCAGCGGGGTGGGCTCGGCCAACATCTCGCGGACGGTGGACAGCGCCACCTCGGCGGCTTCCTGGACGGGGTAGCCGAACGCCCCCGTCGAGATGGCCGGGAACGCGACGCTCGCGAGCCCTTCGTCGGCCGCGAGCGCCAACGCCCGCCGGTAGCAGCTGGCCAGCAGCGCCGCGGCCGGCTCATCACGGCCGTGGACCGGCCCCAGCGCGTGCAGCACCCGGCGGTTGGGGAGCCGGAAGGCGTCGGTCGCCACCACCTCACCGGGAGCGATCGGCGCCAACGGGCGACAGGCCCGGTCCAGCTCGCGGCCCGCCGCCCGATGGATCGCCCCGGCGACACCGCCCCCGGGACGGAGCGCAGCGTTGGCGGCGTTGACGATCGCGTCGATGTCCGGCTGCTGGGTGATGTCCCCCTGCCGCAGCTCGATCCGGGCCGGGCCGATCACCAGCTCGCGACGCACGCGGCCTCCTCCCGCCGGTCGCCACGACCGTAGGGGGACCGGACGCGCCGCGCGAGCACGCACCGTCCGTGTGGCCGGGTCCAGGCGACCGGGGGCCGCCCCGCCGCCCGCGCCGAGGACGGCAGCGAGGATCCCGACGAGCCCACCGGCGCGCCGGAGCCGGAGCTCGAGGACCCGACCGACCCCTGGGACGGTGACGAGGACACCGCCCCGGAGAGCGACGTCGAGCGGATCGCCGGGGAGCTGACGGACGGCCGCAGCGAGCGCGAGGGGGCCTGGGGCGAGGACCTGCGTCTCGTCGAGGTGCGCGTCGGCGCCCACGACGGCTTCGACCGGGTCACCTTCGAGCTGGCCGGCGACGGCGAGGCGGGCGGGTGGATCGAGCCGCAGGAGGACCCGGTCGCCCAGGGCTCGGGGCGCCCCCTGGACGTGGCGGGCAGCACGACGCTGCTCATGGCGGTCCAGCCGCTGCCCTACCCCGAGGACGGCGAGCTGACGACCCCCGACCGGGTCGCGGCGCCCGCCGGCGCGACGATCCTGACCGAACTCGTCCAGGACAGCCTGTTCGAGGGCCAGCACCGCTTCGCGATCGGCCTGGAGAGGCCGGCTGCCTACGTCGTCGAACGGCTCGAGGACCCTGAGCGCGTGGTCATCGACCTCGTCCCCCGCTCGTGATCCCCGCGCGCACCTGGCACCCGGTCAGCAGCTCTCGCCCGGCCCGCAGGCCGCGTTGGCGTGCAGCTCGTTGAGCACGCTCGGGAAGCCCTGGACCGCCTCGATGTGTGCCGCCGCACGGGCCTCATCGTCCTCCTCGATGCCGGCAAGCCCGTCGGCCAGGGCCGTGCAGACCCGGTCGAAGCTGGTGATGGCCCGTTCGTGCCAGGGTTCGGCGGCCGTCGGGGGCGCGAGACCGCGGACCTGACCCGTGACCTCGGCCCACGCATCCTGCAGCCCATGCAGCTGGTCCGCGTAGGCCACCTCGTCGCTGGCACCGGCCAGGTAGCCGTCGAGGTCGGCGGCCAGGTCCATGACCAGGATCTCGAGCTCGAAGTTGGCGTCGAGCATGGCCCGCTCGTACGCCGCCGGGTCGAGCTCGGTCGTCACCGGCTCGGCGGCGAGGTCACAGGTCGCCGCGGCCGGCTGGCCGGGGCCCGCCTGCGGGTCGGGCGCCGGCGCGTCGTCGGCGTCGGGGTCGGCCTGCCCGACCGCGCCATCCGGTCCGGGGTCCCCCTCGTCCAGCGCCGTCGCGACGTCCTCGGGCTCGGCCTGTGCGCCAGCCTCGGCGACGGGATCCTCCACCTCGAGACCCGCGCCGCCGCACGCGGTGAGCAGCACCGCCGCGACCACGCCGGCCGCCCATCCCGTCCGTGTGCTGCGCATCCGGTCCTCCACGGTCAGGGCGTGTCGGGCGGGGACCACGCCGGCATCCCGGACATCACGTCCGCGAGTGGCCGGAGCCGCTCGTACCAGGTCTCCTCGGCGGGACGGCGTGCGGTCGGATGGAGCAGCTCGCGGAACCGCGACAGTGGCGTGAAGGTGACCTTGCCGCCGATCAGGCCGCACATGGCGCTCTCGGGCGCGTCGGCCTCCAGCTCACCGAGCAGGTGATCGACGCAGCGCACCGCCAGCCGGGTCGCCTGGATGCGGTCGAAGGGGCTCGGGTCCCCACCCTGCTGCACGTGCCCGAGGATGGCCTGGCGCACGTCGAACAGCCCACCGCTCTCCTTCTCGAACAGCGCCCAGAGGAACGGGGTGGTGTAGACGTCATCCGCCCGCTCGCCACGGATGATGACCCCGAGCCGCTGCCCCTCGCGGAAGCGCTGGTTGAGGCACTCCACGTCGTGCTTGAGGCGGTCGAGGGTGATGCCCTCCTCGGGGGTGTAGACGAACTCCGCCCCCGTGGCGATCCCGCCCACCAACGCGAGGTAGCCGGACTCCTTGCCCATCACCTCGACCACGAACACCCGGGTGGAGGCCACGGCGGACTGCTTGATCTTGTCCACGTCCTCGACGATGGCGTTCAGCGCCGTGTCCGCACCGATCGCGAGGCCCGTGCCCGGCACGTCGTTGGAGATCGTGACCGGCAGGCACACGATGGGGATGTCGAGCTCCGGGTGGTCGCCGCGGGCCTGCCACAGCGCCTCCGCGGCCTGGTAGCCGTTGAAGCTGCCGAACATCAGCAGCCCCTCGATGCGGTGCTCGGCGATCTGTGCCGCGATGGCCGGCAGGTCCGCCTCCGGCGGCACGTAGCGCTTGGTGCCGAGCTCGGCGCCGCCCCGGGCGGTCCAGCCGTTGACCGACATCCAGTCGAGCTCCTCGATGCTGCCGTCACGCAGCCCGGGGAAGCCACCGCGGACCCCGACCACCTCGTGGCCGCGGTCCAGGATGGTGCGCACGGCGGCCCGCACGGCCGTGTTCATCCCCGGCGCCAGCCCGCCGCCGTGCACGATGGCGAGACGCTTGGGCTCCGGCCCGTCCTCGGGTCGCGGCCGCGGCCGTCCACGCACCAGGGTCCGCATCGTCTCGTAGGCCTCGACGAAGCCGCGCCCGCGCAGCTGCATGGCCTCCTCGAACCGCTTCTCCTTCAGCAGGTCGGCCATGGCCTGGGTCTTCTCGACCGCGTGCATCAGCGGCGAGGTCTCGATCCGGTTCTCCCGGATGCCGACCAGGAGCGCCTCCCCGGCGGCATTGCCGGCCGCGAGCTCCTGGACCGCGCGGTGGCCACAGCGGGTCCCGAGCACCCGGTCGAACGCGCTGGGTGAGCCGCCGCGCTGGACGTGCCCGAGCGTGGTGATGCGGGTGTCCTCGCCGAGCCCCTCGGCGAGGATGTCCCGCACCCGCTCGGCGGTGATGCGGACGCCGTAGCGGTCCCGGGCGCCCTCAGCGAGGATGACGATGTTCTGCCGGCGGCCGATCCTGCGCCCGTCCTCGACGGTGCGACGCAGGGCATCCTCCCAGCTGACGGTCTGTGGCGGACGCTCGGGGATGAAGACCCACTGCGCCCCGCTGGCCAGGCCGGCCATGAGCGCCAGGTAGCCGCAGTTGCGCCCCATCACCTCGACCACGAAGGAGCGCTGGTGGCTCGAGGCGGTGGACAGCAGCGCGTCGAGGGCCTCGGTGATGCGGTGCAGCGCGGTGTCGGTCCCGACGGTCATGTCGGTGCCGAACATGTCGTTGTCGATCGAGCCGACGATCCCGGCCAGCTGCAGCTGCGGGTGCGCGTCGGCCACGTCCTGCTCGAGCTCGCCGGCCTCGACCAGCTCGGCGAGCAGCTCGGGCCACTCGCTGGAGAGCAGGTTCGCCCCCGTCAGCGAGCCGTCGCCGCCGATCACCACCAGCGCGTCGATGTCGCGCTCGACGAGGTTGCGCGCCGCCTTGCGCCGGCCGTCCCGCGTCCGGAACTCCTGGCTGCGGGCGGTCCCGATGATGGTGCCGCCGCGGTGCAGGATGCCGCCGACGTGGTGGGACTGCGCCGCCACGATCGCCGGCCCACCGTCGACCATGCCGCGATAGCCCTCGTGGATGATGTAGGGCTGGATGCCCAGATGCAGCGCTGTGCGGACCACGCCGCGTACCGCGGCGTTCATCCCGGCGGAGTCTCCCCCACTGGTCAGGACCCCCAGGCTCTGGGGACGGTTCGCGGTCGCGTTGGTCGTGTCGGTCACCGGGTCGTCTCCAGCTCGTCGGTGCGTCGGGTGCCGTGGCTCGAGGTGGCGGGCTCGCCGCGCCGCGGCCCCACAGGCCGGGTCACGGCAGGGACCGCAGCCGCTGGCGGTGCGCCGTGTGATCTGGCACACGTCGAACGTAGGCGGGATCGGTCAGCAACGGGGAGGTGACGAGCAGGTCCGCGGTGGCGTCGTGGGCCGCGAGCGCGATCGTGCGCACGGGGGCCGTCATGCCCAGCCCAGCTCGTGGAGGCGGTCGTCGTCGATACCGAGGTGGTGGGCGAACTCGTGCACCACGGTCACGTAGACCTCCTCGACGAGCTCGTCGTCATCCGAGGCCAGCGCGCACAGCGGGGATCGGAAGATGCGGATCACGTCCGGGGTGGCACCGCTGTACTCCTCCCGCTCGGTCAGCGGGATCCCCTCGTAGATGCCGAGGAGGTCGGGCTCGTCCTCGTGCTCGTCCTGCACGAGCACGACCACGTTGTCGAACGCCTCCACGAGGGGCTCGGGCAGGGCGTCCATCGCCTGCCCGACCAGCTCCTCGAAGCGCGACATCGCGACCAGCTCCATGCCTGCGAGGCTACTGCGTGGCCAGGACCCAGCGTTCGAAGCCCGGGACGCTGAAAGCCAGCCGCCCGCGCGCCGGCGCCCAGCAGATCCCGAGGTCGAGCAGCGCCCGACGAGCCGGCGATGCGGCCTGGTGGGTCATGTCGACCACCTCGAGGAGGTCCCCCATCGCCGCGTCCCCACCCTGCTCCGCCAGGGCCTGGACGAGCAGCCGGGCACGACCCGACGGCACACGCCGCCAGCGGGTGGCGTAGAAATCGTCCACCCGGACCCGGACCCGTGCACCGGCGGCCCGGGCCACGGGCAGGCTGACCCGGGCAGGGTCGGTGGCGAGGTCCCAGAGCGCCTCGCCCCACAGCTGCACGAACCAGGGGTACCCGCCCGAGGCGTCGTGGACCGCATCGACGACCGCCTCGTCCACCGCCGTCCCGTGCACCCGCTCGAACGGCCGACGGATCGCCTCGGCCGTCCCCGCATGGTCGAGGACGCCGAGGTCGACGCGACCGAGCCGCTCCGTGTAGGTCTGCCCCTCGTCGAACAGGTTCTCGGCCGCGGTGGGCAGGCCGGACAGGAGCACCCCCAGCGGTCGGTCGTCCTGCGCGGCACGGTGCGCGGCCCGCAGCAGCGGACCGAGCAGGACGTCGCCCGCCTCGTGGACCTCGTCCACGGTGAGCAGCACCCCCCGCTCGCGGCGTGCCGCCAGCTCGGCCAGGTCGCCGACGAGCGACTCGAAGGTCTGGGCATCGGCGCGGCCGGTCAACCGGGGCCCATCCGGTCCGTCGCGGACGACGGCGAGCCCGGTTGGCACACGACCGCCGCCGTCGGCGAGGAGCTCCGCCACCCCGCGCAGCACGACCGAGGTCGCCCGCGCCAGCTCCGTGTCGTCGCGGTCGGCCTCCAGGTGCACGGTCGCGAGCCCGAGCTCCCGGGCCCGCTGCCGGACGTAGGCGAGCAGTGCGGTCTTGCCCACTCCACGGACACCGCGGTAGAGGACGAACTCGGGCGCGACCCGGGCGCGAAGCTGCTCGACGACGATCCGGGCACGCAGCAGCGCGTCCTCCCGGCCACCGAAGTCCGGGGGGATCCGCCCCATCCCGGGACGGAACGGGTTGGACGCCGGGGGTAGCGCACCACCCCCGGCGATCGGCTCCTCGAAGGGGTTGGGCACCGGGCCCCCGGGTCGCGTGGCGCTGGTCGTCGGCCCCGGCGATGCTAGTGCCGCGCCGGGGCCTGGCCGTGCGGGTCAGGACGCCGTGCAGCTGTCCACAGCCGGTCCACAGCGCGCTGGTGCGCGACGTGTGTGCGCCCCGCAGGGCAGGAACTGGGGACAGCCTGGGGATGGACGGTGGACATCCTGTGACCTCGCGGTGAACTTCCCCGGTCCCCTGGACAACGAGCAGGTGAGCGGCGTAGCGTGCACCTTGCCGGTCGGGAACGGACTGCGAGATCCCCGGTCGGACACCCCGGAGCCCCGTACAGGAGCGACAGGGTGAAGGTGACGGGTTCCGGCCCGCCACGGCGGTCCGCCTCCATGGGGCGGGGTGTCGAGGTCTCCCCCGCGAGGGGGCGGTCACCGGACGGAAGGTCGTGAGGCCGACCGTCGAGCCACCGAGGTGCTGTACCGCCGAGGTGGTGGTGGTCCCCGACGCAGCGGGGTCTACCGGCGGGACGGCTGTCCGCGAGGACGGTCGGGTCGCGGCCCTGGCGACGTGGCTACCTCCGGGTGGCGGCCGAGCCGGTGCGGCGGTCGACGGAACGGTCCCCCGTGGATCGGACCGCCCGCAGCGGTGAGGGACGAGCGGCACCCGCGAGGGAGCCGGGCATCCCGCACCGAGGTGGAGACGGGTGCCGTGCTCGGACACAGCATCACGACCACCACCGGCCGGAGTCCGCCCTCGGGCAGCCTCCGCCGCCCGGTCCGCCGGGCGGTGCTCGGTCGGGAAGCCGGCGACCCGCGAGGGTCCCCCGGACGCCCCGGTCGACCAGCCGCTGTCCCACCCACCGAGAGGCAACGTGGGACACGACGCGACGCCCCGGGACTCCCGCAACGGAGCCCGGGGCGTCCTCGTGTGTCTGCGTTCCCAGCTCCGGCCCGAGCACGGCGTCGGCCTCAGGTGAGCAGGACCCTCAGCAGGGCGGCGACCCCACCGACGGCTGCCCAGAGCAGGATGAAGGTCCGGATCCGCTCCGCCGCCAGTCGTCGCACGATCCCGCGCGACAGCACCAGGCCCAGGAGCAGCAGCAGGCCGAGCAGACCGCCGACCGCCGCCTGCGCCGCGTCGAAGGACCCCGTGACCCACAGCCCCGGTAGGGCCACCACGATGCCGACCGCCCAGACCAGCCCGAGGGTGGGCCGCAGCACCTCGGGGTCCCGGCCGCGGTAGAGCAGGGCGATGGGCGGGCCACCGAGCGCTGCCGCCGTTCCGGTCACACCGGAGATCATCCCCGCCGCGACCTCACGACCCGGGGTGATCCGCACCTGCCACCCGGTCGCGGCCGCCGCGACCGCCGCGAGGAGGACGACGGCGACGATGGCCGTCACGAGCCGGACGCCGGCCGCGGCCACGATCGCGGTCCCGACCGCGATGCCGGGCAACCGGCCGAGCATCAGCCGCACCGACGCCTGCCGGTCGAGCCGGTCCCAGCCGCGGTAGGCCATCAGCATCGAGAGCGGCAGGGCCGCGACCAGCATCGCCCCGGGCAGCAGGTCCGGGGCCACCAGCGCCAAGGTCGGCACGGTGACGAAAGCGGCGCCGAACCCGGCCGTTGCCTGGGCGACGCCGCCCGCCACCGCCGCGGCCGCGACGAGCAGCACGGCCAGGGGGCCCACGGCGACCAGCACCGTCGCGAACGGCTCCAGCATCAACGCCACCCTCCCTCGCCCCGCCCGGTGCGCCTCCGAACCTCGGCCACCACCACCCCGTCCGGCCGGCTAGCGTCGCAGGTCGACGCACCCATGGAGGTATCCACGTGAGGATCGGCATCCTGACCGGCGGCGGCGACGTCCCCGGCCTCAACCCCTGCATCAAGGCGGTCGTCGACCGCGTGATCTACGACGGTCACGAGGTGGTCGGCTTCCGGCGTGGCTGGGCCGGGCTGCTCGAGTACGACCTCGACGACCCTGAGGGCTCCGACGCCAAGCACGTCATGCCGCTGGACCTCAACACCGTCCGCACCATCGACCGGACCGGCGGCACCTTCCTGCACACCTCCCGGACGAACCCGCAGCGGGTGCGCGACAAGGACGTCCCGCCGCACCTGCGCGACCAGGCGCTCGGCGAGGGCCCCCACGACTTCACCCAGCACACCCTCGAGGTGCTCGAGCACCTCGAGCTCGACGCCATGATCCCGATCGGCGGTGACGACACCCTCTCCTACGCGTTGCGGCTCCACGAGGAGGGCTTCCCGGTCATCGCGATCCCGAAGACGATGGACAACGACGTCCACGGGACCGACTACTGCATCGGGTTCTCCACGGCGGTCACCCGATCGGTGGAGTTCATCCACCAGCTGCGCACCTCGACCGGCTCCCACGAGCGCATCGCCGTCATCGAGCTGTTCGGCCGCTACTCCGGCGAGACCTCCCTCATCGCGGCCTACCTGGCCTCGGTCGACCGGGCCATCATCTCGGAGGTCCCCTTCGACCCCGAGCGCCTCGCGGCGCTGCTGATGGAGGACAAGCGGCGTAGCCCCTCCAACTACGCCATGGTGACGGTGTCCGAGGGGGCGACCTACACCGGCGGGGACATCCACCTCTCCGGCGAGGCGGACGCGTTCGGGCACCGCAAGCTCGGCGGCATCGGCGAGACCACCGGCCAGATGATCAAGGAGCTGACCGGGGAGGACATCATCTCCCAGCAGCTCGGCTACCTGATGCGCTCGGGTCGTCCGGACTCGCTCGACCTGATGGTCGCGACCAACTACGCGGTGATGGCGGCCGACCTTGCCGTCGAGGGGCAGCGGGGCCGCATGGTCGCCCTGCGCTCGGGCACCTACACCAACGTGCCGATCACGGCCACCGGCGACGGCGCCCGCCGGGTCGACGTCGACGCCCTGTACGACCGCGAGGCCTACAAGCCGAAGCTGCGCCAGGTCGCGGGCAAGCCGATGTTCCTGTACTGACCAGCCGCAACGGGGGGCCTAGGGTGCTCCAACGAGGCTCCTAGGCCTCCCTGGGCCCCACCTGCGCCTCACCAGCGGCGTACGCGGAGCAGGTCACCGCGCCCGCTCAACTGAGCCACAGCAGCGCCGCGTCGAGCGTCGTCGCGTAGAGCAGCCGAGTGGGACACAGCGCTCCTGCACGTTGCTCGGGGGCACCGCCGACGACGACCCAGGCCCGCGAGGACGTCGGCGACACGAGCATGTCGACCGAGGCGTGGTTCACGCGTGGTGGTGCGAGAGCGTCGCCCACGGGCTGCGGACCACGACCTCGTCGTCGGCGACTTCGACGGTGAGCGTGTGTTCTCCGCTGTTCTTCAGATCCGCTGAGGTCGCGGGGAGGGTCCCGCGGGCAGCCCGGGAGCGACCGCGACCACCAGGGTGTGCAGCTGGCGGAGCCGGAGGTCGTGCAGACGGCCTCGGAGCGGTTCGGGGGCGATGGATCACGCTGGGGCTGGCTGATCGTGGCCGCCTACACCCAACTGCGGCTCGCCCGCGGCCTCGTCGCCGATCACCGGCTGCCCTGGGAGAAGCCCCGCGAACCCGACAGACCCACCCCCGCCCGCGTCCGCGTCCGACGAGAATCTCGAGCACTTGCCGCGATCATCGGCAACTCAGCCAGTCCACCAAGACCCGGCCAACCCGGCCCAGGATGACCCAGAGGCACCCGAACCGGCCCTCGAACCGGTCACCCCGCCATCAAGAAGGCCGCACGAGGTTCAACAGCAAGCTCAGAACGTCTTCGCGAGGGTGGTGCGGCTGCGCCTCCCAAGGTTGGGAAGTCGGGTGGGTGACGATGGGGCATGGCGTTTGGGCAGCTTCACCAGCCTCGTGGCCTTCACGACCGCGGGGATGTGCGACATCGTCAGGGATCGCCAGCTGAGCCGGACCCGGTCCTCGGCGAAGCCACCACCCCGCCGCAACATGGCGAGTCCGGGGTGAGGAGCTGCGCCGCACGCCCGGCTCCAGCATGCCGTCCATGATCCGGCCGAGGTCGCTGCCCGGCGCGAAGGTGTCGTGCCCGTAGCCCAGCGCGTGGCCGATCTCATGGAGCAGGACGGTCCACAGGTCGATCCGCCCTGCGGCAGCGGATCCGGTGGCAGCGATCAGGTCGCCACCTCGCCGGACGAACCCGTCGTGCGTGCCGGGGGTCGGGTCGACGTACCAACCCCAGCCAGACGCGGTCGCATCGAGCGAGATGGTCGTCCCGACCGCCTCGGCCAGACCGGTCCCACCGAGGTCGGTGATCTCGAAGGTCAGCGCCGCGAGCACGCTCGGATCCGCACCAAGGGCGGCCCAGGCCGCGATGGCCGCCTCGAACAGCGGCTGGAACTGCTCGACCGTGTGTGCCTCGTCGTCGCTGACCGGCTGCTCCGGGAGCGAGGCCGCCACCAGCTTCCCGTCGTTGTCGATGATGGTGACCGTGCCTACCGCCTCGCCGAGCGCCGCCTGCCCGGTGAGGTTCGACAACACGACGGTGAAGTACTCGGTCGGCTCGGCGACCTTGTCACCGACGATCTGGATGGTGACCGTCGCCGTGGTGGTGCCCTGCTTGATGGTGATGGTGGTGGCGAGCGCCTTGTAGTCGGCTCTGACCTTGGCTGTCCCGTCCACGGTGGTGACCCGGACGGTGATGTCGGTCGTCGCAGGCGCGCTGAGGCTGATCGTCAGGACGGCGTTGCTCGTGCCCCTGTCGCCCTCGGTCACGGTGATGTCGTCGACCGACAAGGTCGGCAGGGACGTCGGGGGTGGGGCATCGTCGTCGACGATCGTCACCGTCGCGGAGGGGGGCGTTCCGACGTCGTAGTCGCTGCCGGCGGCGAGCTGAACGATCACGGACTCGGTGGTCTCGACCTCGGTGTCGTCGACCGCGTGGATCGTGATGGTGATCGTCGACGAGCCGGCGGCGAACGTCGCGGTCGCGCGATCCGCCGTCAGCGTCCCATCGCTCACCGTCCAGGTGTAGTCGGCGGAGGCGGTGGCGGTCCCACTCCAGCTGAGGTGCACGGTCAGCGTGCTGGCGAGGTCGCCGGTCCGGGTGAGTACGAGCTGGGCCGGGTTCGGACTCCCCTCGGTCGTGGAGGTGACAGGTGCCGTCATCGACACGACCGGGGCAGGCGGCGGTGGTGGCGCGTCGAGGATGGTGATCGTGGCGCTGCGTGCGGTGGCGAGGTCGTAGCTCGTGGAGTTCGCGAGCGAGAGGATGACCGTCTCGTCGCCTTCGACCAGCGTGTCAGAGATCGGGATGATCGTGATGCTCGCCGTGGTCGCACCCGCGGAGAGGGAGAGCGTCGCGCGGTCGGCGGAGAGCGTGCCGCCGACGACGACGATCGTGTAGTCGGTACCGAAGGTGGCCGTGCCGCCCCAGGTGAGTGCGATGGTGACCGGCATGTCGGTGTTCACCGACCGGGTGACGGTGAAGGCCGCGGTGACGGGTCCGACCTCGTTCGCGGTCGTGGTGGTCGCGACGAGGGAGATCGTCGGCTTGCTCTCGGTGATCGTGACCATCCCCACGCCACGGTCGACCACGGCACCGACCGGGTCGGAGAGCTCGACGGTGAAGTACTCGTCGGGTTCGGGGGTGCTGTCGCCGATGATGCGGACCTGGACGGCGGCGGTGGTCTGCCCCGGTTGGATGGTGATCGTGGTGACGAGCGAGCGATAGTCCTGGCCAGCCGTGGCCGTGCCGTCGTAGGTGCGCACGGTGACGGTGACGGGAGTCGAAGCCGGCGCAGAGAGGGTGATCACGAGTTGCGCCCACACGTTGCCTTCGACGACCGTGGCGCTCGAGATGGAGAGCCGTGGCGCGCTGACGTCGTCGTGGATCCGCACGGTGGCGCTGGCGGCATCCCCGATCCGGTAGGTCTCCTGATGCACGATCGAGAGGATGACCGTCCGGGTTGCGTTCGCCTGGTCGTCGGGGATCGGGTGGATGGTGATGGTCGCGGCAGCGGCGCCCGCGTCGACCGTGAGGGTCGATCCGTCCGTGGTGAGGGTCCCGCCCATCACCGAGACCGTGTAGTGCAGGTTGCGGGCGGCGGTCCCGGACCAGTCGAGACGGACGGCGAGCGGAGCGTCCAGGCTGCCGTCCCGCGTGACGACGAACGTCCCGGTCTCCGGCCCGACCTCCGAGGCGTCGGGGTCGGTGGCGACGACGGTGACGGTCGTCGACGCGTCGTCGTTGCGGATCGTCACCGTCGCCGTGGCCGTGGCCAGGGTCGCTCCGACCGGGTCGCTCAGGTTCAGCCAGAAGACCTCGTCGACTTCTGGTTCGGTGTCGCCGAAGACGAGGACGGTGATGGTCCTGCTGAGCTCGCCCGGGGCGAAGGTGAGGGTGCCCTGGATGCTCTGGTAGTCGCTGCCCGCGTGCGCCGTGCCGTCGGCGGTCGTGTAGGCGACGGTGATGGTCTCGGTCGACGCGCGAGAGAGCTGGACGGTGACCTCGACGGTCCGACTCCCGCTGTCACCCTCGACGACCGTGGCGGGTCGGACGGTCAACGACGGAACCACGCTCTGCAGGTCGGGGTCGTCGGTCTGGTGGGTCAGCGTCGCGAAGCTCGTCGAGCCGGCGCGAGAGAGCAGCCCGACGGGTCCCTGGTTGACCAGGCTGTTGTAGGTGAAGCTCAGCAGGTCGGTGCCGTTGAGGGCGACCGTGACCCGGTTGTCCACCAGCCGGATGGAGAGGGTGTAGTCGGTGCCGGGGACGATGATCACCGACAGCGCAGCGTCCTCGATCCAGCCCTTGGCGGTGCGGTGGCCGATCACGAGCCGACCGGCGGCCGCGTCCAGCACCACGTACTTGAACCGGTCGGGGGCCAGGTAGTCGAAGACCAGGCCGCCGCTGGAGGTCGTGCTGACGGTGGTGTCGATCACCAGCAGCGCCGAGGGGGCGACCTCGAGGGGTGCTGCCAGGCTGATGGCACCTGCCGCAGTCGTCGCCGTGCCGGTGTAGCGGCCGTTCTCGATGGACCAGGTACCGGAGATGACCTGATGCCCCGGTGGGGCGTTGAGCATCTGGGTGGCCGAGTAGGTGATCTCCGGGGCTGGGATCTGCACGCCGTAGCGGGTGACACGCCCGACGGATGCGTTCGATCCGACCCCCACCGCGCCGTCGGTCAACGGATCGACGACGCCGAGCGAGGGGTCGGCGGGGTCGAGCAGCGGGCTCGCGAACGTGTAGGAGACGCTGACGCCCTCGACGGTCAAGGTGACGGTCTGGCCGTCGACGACGACGAACAGGTCGTAGTCCCGACCCGCCGTCATCTTGAGGTTCGCCTGCGCCAGGATCTGCCAGCCCGAGGCTGTGCGCTGCCCGATCTGGAGCTTGCTGGTGCCCACGTCGATGCCGGCGAACTTGAAGTCCGTCGCCGACTGGTAGTCGAAGATGATGTAGGCGTTGGCGTTCTGGCCGCCGATGGCCTTGTCGGTGCTCACCGTCGCGAACAGCTCGTAGTAGCTCGGCAGCACATGGTCGACGTAGAACAGGGACACGGCGTCCTGGCCGCTGACGGCGACGGACTCGTAGCGGCTGTTGCGCACGACCCAGGTCCCGCTTGCCTCCGCCCACGCCGCCAGCGCGTCCACGGTGCTCGTGAAGTCCTCGTAGCGCAGGATGTCGCGGCGCCCGGCGTGGTTGCCGGCCTGCGGATCGTGCGGGGCGCCGGTCTGGTCCTGCCAGAACAGCTTGTCGCGCGAGGTCACGAGGCCGAGCTCACCGTAGGGCTCGCCGTGGCGGTCCGGCGCACCGCCGTTGGCCGTGCCGATGGTGTGGTCGGCGCCGTCCGCCCTCGACAGTTGGTAGAGGAACTGCATCAGCCCTGGCATCATCGTGCGGCTGATCGTGAAGTTCCCGTAGGGCCGGAAGGGGACGAGGTAGCTGTTGAACTCGCCGGCCCAGTCGATCAGCCGGTCGGCCCCGGTGTTGGCGATCAGGATGTCGCGGCCGGCGCCGCCGTAGGCGAGGTCGGCGTTGCTGGGCGGTTCGGTGGCCGTGTCGGTCGTGTCGTTCGCCCACGGATCGCTCGTACCCGCGGTCGAGTCGTGGTTGTCGTCGGCGTTGAGCAGGTCGTCACCCCAGCCGCCGTACATCCGGTCGGCGTTGGTGCCGCCGACCAGCCAGTCGTTGCCGCCGTCGCCGAAGAGCACGTCCCTGCCGTCGTCCACGATCGGGTCGAAGTTCAGCAGGAAGTCGTAGTAGGCGACCTCGTATATCCCACCCTCGTCGGCGTTCTTCACGAGGATCGTGACGGGGACGGCACCGTGGAAGTACGGGAGGACCATCACCCTGCGGAGCGGGTCGTACTCGTCGTAGTAGAGGAACCGCTCGCGGTGGCCCTGCCACTGCAGCACGCCGTACTGGCTGTCGTGGGACGCGAACACCTGCGCCAGTGGGATCCACGGGTCCGGCTGGTGGTAGAAGGGCAGCGCCTCGGCGCCGGAGATGGCGTCCTCGCCCTCGCCGCCGTGGATGAAGTCGTTGCCACGCCCGCCGTAGATGATGTCGTTGCCGCCGACGCGGAAGGTGTCGAGCGGCTGGCCGTCGACCGTCAGGTGCGGGAAGGTCACCGCGTGGTTCAGTTCGCCGGTGACGTGGACCACCGCGCTCTGCAGGTTCCCCGGCGTCGTCAGGGTCTGCTGCAGGTTCGGGGTGGTGATGCCGTAGAGCGGCTCAGCCAGCCCGTTGCGGGAGGTGTGGATGCGTCCGTCGTCGCCGAGGATGCCGTCGTCGCCGGCTCCGCCGGAGATCCAGTCGTGGCCGGCCCCGCCGATGAGGTGGTCGTTGCCGGCGTTGCCGAAGATGGCGTCGTCGCCGCTCATCCCGTAGATGACGTCGTCGCCGGCCTCGCCGTAGAGGAAGTCGCCCGCACCGATGTTCGTGCCCGTACCGGCGGTGATCCAGATCGGCGCGGACGGATCGTCGGCGTGCGACCAGTAGCCGCTCGCGTCCCCGGTCGGCGAGTGATCGAGCGAGACCACCACCCGTGGGATCAGACGGATGTTGTTCGCGCACGCGTTGTTCAGGTTGGGGCTGCCGTCCGCGTTGTAGCAGTCGTAGTTCAGGGTCGCGAAGGCGTCACCGACGACGATCCGGAAGATGTTGCCGTTGTCACCCAGGATCACATCGGCGTCGCGGCTGTGGCGGTTGACGTCGTCCGGACCGAGGTCGTCCAGGTCCAGGCGCGTGGGCTCGGCGTTGCCGCCGTAGATGACATCGCTACCGTCGGGACGCTGCTCCGAAGTGTCGAGCCCGAAGAGGCTGGAGCTTCCACCGATGAGGTCGTCCTGACCGAGGCCACCGAAGATCAGGTCGTCGCCACCGCCACCCTCCACGTAGTCGTCGCCGTCAGCGGTCGCCGCGTCGGGTAGCGAGACGACCCAGGCGCCTGGGTCGGCCGGGATGACGGTCTCGTCCCCGAAGGCCACGGTCGTGAGGAAGATGACCCTGCCGTCGCCGTGCAGGACGTCGTTGCCGAGCTGGCCGAAGACCTCGTCCATGCCGGCTCCACCGGCGATCACGTCGTGGCCCCACAGATCTCGGGACACTCCAACAGCGTGGTCCCAGATCGTGACCTGGCGCACGAGTCGACCGGTCGGATCGCTCTGCGGGTCGCTGCCGACACCGTCGTAGACCGTGGCGTCGGCGAGCGTCCGGATCCGCGGCGACACGGACGAGCCGGTGCGCAGGATCCGTGCGTTGTCGCCGGCGATGACGTCGTTGCCGGGCCCGCCGTCGATCAGGTCGTCACCATCGTGGCCGCCGGTGACGGTGTGCCCACCGATGATGTCGTCGTCACCGTCACCACCGAAGAGGATGTCGTCGCCCTGGCCACCGACGAGGATGTCGTCCCCGCCGAAGCCGAGGATGATGTCGGGGCCGCCTTGGTGCTCGGTCTGCGTGTAGATCGACGTGAAGGTGAACGGGTGCTCGGTGATCGGCCTCGACAGCGGGATGGCGGCGAGGTCGATCCAGCCAACGCCCTCCGCCTTCAGCTCACCGTGGTCGCCGAAGACGAGGTCGTTGCCGTCGCTGCCGAAGATCAGGTCGCCGGCGGTCCCACCGATGATCACGTTGTTGCCGTCGCCGTTGATCTCGATGAGGTCCGCCCCACCGTCGGTCGGTGCGGTTGTGGTCACCAGCGTGAGCCTGGCGACGCCCCCGAGGATGGTCCACTCGAGCCGGCCGTTGTCCCCGAGCACCAGGTTGCTACCGGCCGCGATCGTGATGATGTCGGCGTCGGCGCCGCCCACCACCACGTCATCGCCACCATCGGTCCCGGTGCCGGTCAGGACGATGATGTCGGCCCCACCGATGCCGGTGTCGATCGACACCAGACCGACCAGCAACCCGTTCTCGAAGGCCAACGTGGCCGAGTCACCCACCACCACGTTGCTCCCACCCGCCACCGTGATCGTGTCACCCTCGGCACCACCCACCACGATGTCGTCACCGATGCCGGCCGTGATGGTGTCCGCCGCCCCGTGGCTGGGGGCCAGGCTCTCGATGGCCACCAGGGTGCGGATGCCATCTGTGGAGACGATCCAGGTAACCCTGCCGTTGTCGCCGAGGACGATGTTGTCGCCGTCCTGGGCGGAGATGACGTCCGAACCGGCGCCGCCGACGATGGTGTCGCTGCCGGACCCACCAGCTTCGGGACCAGCCACACCCGGCGTGCCGTCGCCGAGGATCGTGTCGGCGCCACCCTCGTTGGTCCGCAGGCTCTCGACCCGTTCGACGTAGCCGATGGTGGTCAGCCGGACGGTTCCGGCCGCCTGCACGATCTCGCCGTAGTCGCCGAGGATGATGTCGTCCCCGAGGCCGCCGACGAGTAGGTCGTCGCCCGGTCCGTGGAGCAGGTCGACGGTCGGGGGCAGGTTCGGGCCGTACCAACCGGCGGGGACGTCGTCTCCGGTCACGAGGGTGACGGGGTCGTTCACCACCGTGAGGAGTGGCCGGTCTCCGGCGAGGCTCAGACGCGTGGTCAGGTCGAGGTTGAAGCCGCTGTCGCCGTAGATGTGGTTGGCGCCATCGATGCCGTAGATCGTGTCGTTCCCAGAACCGCCGGCGAGGTGGTCGTCGTGCGCGCTGCCGTAGATGGTGTCGTTCCCGCGGCCGCCGTAGATCGTGACGCCGCCGGTGGCGTCACGTGCGTCGATCGTGTCGTCGCCATGGTTGGCGAAGACGCGTCCGGTGCCGTTGCGCAGGGACGTCGTGGTGGTGTAGGCACTGCCGTCCTGGCTGGTGTCGCCGAACAGGACCAGCGGTGCATCGGACCCACCACCACCGGCAACGGTCAGGGTGTCGTCGCCGCCACCACCGTGGACCACGGTGATGCTGCCCTCGACCGTGCCCGAGACGGTGAAGGTGTCGTCGCCCTGGCCGAGCAGGATCTGGACGATCTCGATGTTGTGGTAGGTGATGCCGCCGGCGACGGTGCGCAGGTCCGTCACGTCGCGGCCGTAGTCGAACTGCACCGCGCCGCCCATGTCGAGCCCGTGGATCCATCCGAAGCTGTCGAGGCCATAGGTGTCGCGCAGTCGCTCCCAGGCCTCGTTGACGTCGTGTGCGTCGAGGCCGTAGACCGCGGCGAGGGCCTGGGCGTGGCACTGCTCGAGATCGCCGGTGCAGCCGGCGAGGAGCTCGAGGTAGCCGGTCTTGTCGGCGACCGAGCCGGCGTCGTAGACGAAGAGCCGGTCGGTCTGGAGCGTCGGATCGAGTGCCTCCTCGGGAAGGTAGAGCTCGGGCAGCTCACGGTCCGTCTCGGTCGGCAGGCGCATCCCGTTGGTGAGCGGCCACTCGCGGACCGTCTCGCCCTCGACGATCAGCGGACCGAACACGTAGCGGGTGTCCTGCGGCTGTGATGGGTAGACGACCTGCGGTTGGCCGCCGTCGTGGCGGACGTTCTCCGGCACCACCGTGACCACGATCTGGGCCGGCATGTCCCAGGCGTCCAGGTCGAACACGATGTAGAGGTGACCGTCCTCGTCGTAGCCGAAGCGAGGATCGTCCGGGTCCGCAGGGCTCGCGGACGTCTGGCCGTCGGTGAGGATGGTCACGGTGACCGGTGCGGTCGGCGTTGTGGTCAGCTCCACCGTGTAGGTGTCCGGTGTCCCCTCCGAGACCAGGGTGCCGCCGTCGCTGTGGACGACCAGGACCTCGCCCGTGTCACGGTCGCGGATGTCGACCTCGAGGATGCCGTCGACGCGCACGCCGTCGTAGGTGCCCAGGGTGCTCTCGACCTCGTGGTGGATCAGCGCGAAGAGCCGTCCCTGGACCCCACGGCCCGGGTCCGCGGCACCGACCGTGATGGTGACCGTGTCCGCCCAGTTGGTGTGGTCGAACTCGACCCCCCAGCGGTCGCCGGAGGTGTCGGTGACGAAACGGGTACCGATGGCCTCGGCGCTGAGCACCACCCTCGGGTCGGTGGCGTCGAGCCAGACCGTGATGCTCTCGCCATGCGCTGGCGGGGCCGTCAGCTCGATCGTGTAGGTGTCGGTCCGGCCCTCCTCGACGACGACGGTCTCCGCACCACTCTGGCGGACGGTGACGTTCGGCAGGTCATCGTCGATGACGGTGACCTCGACGTTGGGGATGTCCAGCTGGTCGAAGGCGCCCTCGGTGCTGTAGGTGGAGTGGCTCACGACGACGATGCGCTCGCCCTCGGCGACCGTGTCGTGCAGGGCGCGCACCAGGATCTCCTGCTGGCGGTACCAGTGGTTCGGGTGCCCCTCGGGGGCGGCGGCGTCGAAGACCAGCACGAGGGCGCGGTGCCAGCTGAGGCCACCGTCCACGGAGATCTCGATCGACTCCGCGGTCAACCCGTCGGCGAGCGACGACGGGGCGGCCGAGACCGTCACGTACACGATCGTGTCCGGTGTGGTCGGGGGAACCGCCAGCTCGAGCAGATAGGCGGACCCGGTCGGGCGACCGGTGGTGCCCGGCTCGTAGACGACGGTCCCGCCGGCACCCTCGGTGACCATGAAGGTCCCGACGGCTCCCGTGACGATGTTCAGCTGGATCCCCTCGACCCAGATGCCGTCGTACGCGGGGTCATCGCTCTGCACGAGGTGGTCGATCATGCCGCTCACGCCCTCCACCTGGAGCGCGACGATCCGGCTCATCACGTCGCCGCCGACGTGGATCGAGTCGTTGCCCAGCCCGCCGACGATCACGGTGATCACGTCGGCGGCGGTGGACAGGACGTAGAAGACGTCGTCACCCTCCTGGCCGTCGACCTCGAGGCGCTGGATCCGGGTGTAGGTGACGTTGAGGCCGCCGCCCTGGACACCTTCTCGGGTGATGACGAACGCGTCGGGCCCTTCGGTTCCGATCACGACGACCGTGTTGACGCCGGGCCCGCCGTCGATGCTGACCGGTGCGTTGATGTTGTACTCGAAGTGGTCGTCACCGTCGCCACCGTCGAGGAGGGTGTCGGCGACCGACGATCCGCCGGCCGACCTCGGCACGAGCCGCCCCTGCTCGTCGAGCTCACCGAGCAGGAACGCCCGGACCACGAACGTGTCGTTGCCGGCCTCGCCGAAGAGCTTGAGCAGCGCCTGGTTGCTGTAGACGTAGAAGGTGTCGTGGCCGCTCCCGCCGTAGACCGTGGTGGGGAAGCTGATCCCGGGGCTCAGGTAGCCGCGGGTGGTGAGCACGGTCGAGATGTCGTCCCCGACGGCGACGAACGGGGCCATGGGATCGGTGTCGTCGTCCACCACGGCCAACGGGTCGTCCACGTTCGGGTCGGAGGAGCGAGGAGCTCCGAAGAGCTGACCGATCTGGAACAGGTTGTCGCCACCACGACCGTCGAGGTAGGTGAGCGCGCTGTTGTCGTCGACGTAGAACCGGTCGTCCTCGAGACCACCGTGGACGTGCAGGACGTCGATCGAGCGGTCGTAGTTGACACGTTCGTACGTGTCGAGGAGGCCGTCCCCGGCGGGCTGCAGGCGGGTCACGAACCGCGACCGCAGCAGGAAGACGTTGCTCGAATCCTCGGTCCCGGTGACGTACAGCCGGTCGAGCCCGCCGTCGGGAGCACCGCTGTCAGTGATGTTGACGAGGTGATCGCTCGTGCCGGTCAGGATGACGTGGTAGGTGTCGGAGCCAGTCCCTGCGTCCACGTCGATGACGTCGCGCTCGGGAGCCTCCTCGAGGCCGGTGACCAACGAGGCGGGTCCACCCATCGTGCCGGTGCACTCCCCGTTCACGAGGTACTTGCAGCCGGGGTCCAGATCGGGCAGCCGGTCGAGGATGATGACGTCATCGCCGCCGGCGGCCGTCAGGAGCTCGCCGAGGCTCGCGTCGTAGTCGCCGTAGATGGTGGTGTGACCCTGGAGCGTCTCGGGCGAGAGGTAGATGACGTCGTCGTTACGCTCGCCCGTGATCAGGATCGTGGGCGCCGCCAGGCTGCCGACGACGTCGATCCTGGCACCGACCTGTTCCACCTCAGCGTTGCCGTGATCCGCGTGGAGCGCGATCGAGGTCCCGGCCTCGACCATCGTGCCGGCGGCCAGCAGCAGGTCGTCACCGGCGAGCAGGCGCAGCGTGGTCGCTGCTCTCACCGTTGCGCCGTCGGTGACGATCAGGTCCTCGTCGTCGTCGCTGCCGTCGCTGGCACTCGGCCCGTCCCGCCATAGCGAGGTGTCTCGGCTGGGGTCGGGGATCGGGACGTTCGGGGCCGTGACGGCGGGTGAGTCGATCGCGTGGAGGATCACGGCGGCGGCGGTCGAGATCACGTCCTCGACGATGGTGAGGTAACCGGTGGTGGTGACGTGGATCTCGCTGCCCGCCAGCAGGCCCTCGGTGCCGTTCACACCGAACGCCTCGGGGAGCTCGGCACTCGCGATGCCACCGATCGTCAGCCCGCCGCGGTCGTCGATGCGGATGCCACCCGCGCCGGCCGCCGCCTCGAGGCGGCCGATCCAGGTCTCCAGCGCGTTGGCCGTCGTGCCGATGCCGCCGCCGGCGACCATCACCGCGTTGGTGGCGATGATGTCACGGGCCCCGCCGTCGGCGTTGTCGAGGATCGAGCCGGCGGCGTGGAGGAGCACGTCGAGGCTGACGACCGGTTCGGCGATGGTGATCGTCCCGTCCTGGCCGCCGGAGGCCACGGTGTGGATCCGCGCGACGGTAGCCGTGCGCACGCCCCGGAAGGTGGTCACGGAGAGGAGTCCGTCGGTCGCCGCCAGCTGACCGATCCGGAGATGGCCGAGGTCGTCGAGCCAGATGCCCCCGGTGGTGGAGGACGCGACCAGGTTGGCCAGCGCGGTGCGGATCGGCGCCAGGTAGGTGCCGATGTCGTCGTCGGCGATCAACAGACCGTCGATCGCGATGATCTCGAGCTCCGGCCCGCCGTTGTTGCGCTGGATCTCGCCGCGTACGTCGGCGAGGACACCGCCGGCGACGGCCGAGATCAGGCCGATGAAGAGATCGCCGTCCACGTCGAGCCCGACGTCACCCGTCGTGGACGTCACCGTCCGTGCCCACAGGGTGATGCGGTTCGACAGATGGATGTCCTCGTGAGCCGTCGCGTCGAGCCAACCGCTCGTGTCGTCGGTCGTGTCGGCAGGGACGTCACCGATCTCGGTGTCGAGGGGGCTGCCCTCCTCGCCGATGCTCCCGCCGGCGGTCAGCGTGGCGGTGGGGGTCACGAGGTTCCCGGCGGTGTTCTGGCTGTCGACCACGCCGTTGAGGATCGAACCGGACGCCCACAACGTCGCCGTGGTCCCTGCCTGCACGGTGCCGAGGAAGAGGTCTCCACCGAGGACGTGGAGGTGCACGTTCGCTGGCGTCGCGACACGTGCGGCGTGGAGGTCCCCGGCGGTGAAGGTGGCGCCCGGGACCGTCACGGCGCCGCTGACCTGCACGATGCGGATGTCGCCCGAAGCGGTGGCCGTCAGCTCGGCGTCGGGGTGCAGGGCGACCCGGAAGCGCTGGCCGTCGGTGCCGAAGCCGTAGATCGCGTCGCCGGCGAGCAGCTGCACATCGCCGACGGCGGTCACGGCGGCGGGACCCGATCCGAGGTCGACCAGGTTCCCCGTGGCCTCGAGTCGGACCGATCCACCGGCGGTGACCCGCGTGACCTCGAGGTCCGCGTCCACCCGCACCGCGACGTCGCCGGGTGCGTCGGTGGTGATCGTCACCGTCTCGGCGGCCGGGACCGTCTCGATGGCCTCGATCAGCTCGAAGGTGAGACGGCGGAGGTCGGTGGTGTCGACCACCAGGTCGCCATGGTCGAGCAGGTACGTCCCGAGGCGGTCGTTGAGGTCGATCTTCTGCCATCGGGTCGGGTCGGCGAGGTCCTCGTTGGCGATCGTGACGATCCGGGAGGGGCCGAGGTAGCGGTACAGGCCGTAGACGTCCGGCAGCTCGACCAGCACGATCGCGCCGGTGGTGACGCTGCTCGAGGGCGCGGACGGCCCCAGCACCGTCGGGATGATCGGCGCCCAGTCCGTCCCGGAGAAGTCGGCGGCGGCGAGATCGACCGACCCGGAGGTGCCGAGGTAGCGGTAGACGGCGTGCATGCGCCCGATGACGTCCTCGAGCTTCAGCTGCGACAGCAGCTGCTGCTCCACGTCGCTGAGCCCGTCGAACCCACCCGTGAGCTCCAGCGACTGCAGGCCGGTGGCGCGACCGACGCTGTTGCCGGCCCCGCCGGCGATCAGGGTCACGCTCTTCGCCCAGATGTTCGGGACATCGCCCACCGACACCTCGTCCGCGGTCCAGGTGGGCAGCTCGAGGTCCGGGTAGAGGAAACCGACCACGCTGACCGACAACGGGTAGCGGAACGTGCTGCCGTCGTAGGTCCCTCCGCCGGTGGGGAACAGCTCGAGGATCAGGTCGAGCTTGTCGGCGGGCTGCTGCAGGGGCGAGCGTCCGGTGTCGTCGAGGATCGAACCGTCCCGGGTGGCCAGCCGGACCCCACCCGTCAGGGAGACGATGGAGGCGAACTCGCTGCGCTCCCACGCCCACGGACGCCCGAGCTCGAGGTCACCCGAGACCTCGACGATGTGGACGTCACCGTTCGCGTACACGGTGAGGTTGCCGGCACCGAGGACATCGGAGTCGATCGGCAGCGGTGCGGCGGCGGTGCCGAGCGCGCCACGGGAGCTGATCAGCGCCACCCGTTCCCCGGCGATCAGGGACTCGCTGGTGCAGGCGGTGCCACTGCAGGCGACGTGGATGCCGGCCGGGGCGATGAGCCGGACGTCTCCCCCGGTGGTCGTGACCTGGTCCACGAGGAGCCGGTCGGTGTGGACGCTGGTGGCGACGGCGACGACGTGGATGTCGCCTCCGGCGACCACGGTGAGCGGGCCCTTCGTGGTGCCGACCGTCACGCCCTCGACGTTGAGTCGGACGTCGCCCGCCGCGTGCACGACCGGGCTGGCGCCGTACACGGCGACGTGCTCGGCGCCGAGGACCGAACCCCCGGTGGAGGTGATCGTGACCGTGCCCTGCGTCGGTGACTGGATGTTGCCCAGCAGGCTGATCGTCGTCGCGCTGGTGATCTCGATCCTCGGGGCGGTCGGGCCGGGGAGGAACTGCAGGGAGATCGGGTTGTCCGCCTTGAGGGTGTGGGTGTAGTAGTCGTAGAAGCCCGCGACGTCGGTGATCAGCAGGTGGATGGTCTTCTTGCGCAGCCAGCCGCCGCCGGTGGTCCACGTCTCGCTCGTCAGCGTCCGGCTCGTGACCTCGTAGTCGTACCGGATCGAGTAGGTCTCACCGATGCCCTGCACCGGCGTGGCGGAGGTCTCTCCGTAGATCGTGCACGTGGTCTTGGAGGGGTCGCAGGTGACGACCTCGGACATCAGCAGTGGACGCTGGTCGGTGAAGAAGATCTCCTGCCACTGGTAGGTCATGTCCTTGACGAGCAGGTCGTTGAGCCCGCCCCAGCCGGGGATCAGGTTGAAGCTCTTCTTCTCGTACTTCGTCCGCGTGGTCTGGACACCCGCCTGCCCCTCGACCCAGACGTAGTACAGGCCCTCCTGGACCGCGTAGGACAGTGAGGTCCCGGCGGGGTACGTGGTGTCCGTCCTGACCGTGTAGTCGATGCCGGGGATGGTGGTCCCGGAGGTGGGATCATCGGACTGCCCGAGGACGCCGTCGGACACGATCCTTCGGATCCCGCTGGTGCTGGTGACCGTGTACTCATGCTTGGTCAGCAGCGCGGTGTCGATGATGGTGATACGACCGATCCGGTCCGTCGTGGTGTCGATCCGGTTGACGATCAACTCGTAGCGGCTGTTGTTGATGATCACGACGTCGGTGAAGCCGTAGGCGACCGCGATGCGGCCGTTGCCGGTCGACAGGATCTGCCCGGCAAGGACGATCTCGCCGCCCGAGGTCACGATGTCCTCCACGACGATGGCCTGGCGTTCGGCGTCGAAGTACGCCCGGACCGGCACGCCGCTCCCGAAGGTCACGTACTGCAGCGGCTTCCCGTCCGCCCCCGTCAGCGAGGTTGTGAAGGTGCGCTGGAAGTCGCTGCCGACCTCGAGCCGTAGCTCCTGCACGCCGCTCTGGATCAGGCCGTTGACGTTGAGGTAGCGGGCGGTGATCGTGATGCGGCCGAGTGCGAGGATCCTCGAGTGGTCGGCGGCGAGACCGACGTTCAACCCGGAGAAGAAGGGGTTGACGTAGGGCGCGTTGTAGAGCAGGTCGTAGAACGCTTGAACCGTCGGAATGTCACTGGTGAGGGGGCCCGTGATGACGGTGTTGTCACCGAGGCTGCGGGCCAGGAGCCGGATCCGGCTGTAGTCGGCGAGCTGGCGCGGGTCGGCGTTGGTGTGGAACCAGTCGTCGACGTTGAGGGAGAAGTCACGGGCCGAGAAGATGTCGACGGACGCCCCGCGGATCTCGCCGTAGACGTTGATGCTGCCGTTCTCGTTTCGGATGACGATCGCGCCCGCCTCGTTGATCACGTCGCCGACGATGAAGAGGTCCTGGTCGATCGACGGGACGAGGACGTCGGAGCTCCCCGACACGTAGTGCTGGGTGATCGAGATCGTGGAGGTCGGCGGGTCGTCGACGGTCGGGGTGACGGCGCGGTAGTTGAGGTAGACGCTGCCGGGCTTGAGGACGGCCGCTTCGCCATCGACGATCACGATTCGCTCGCTGTCGCGGATGATGGCGTCCGCGACGGTCATCGGGAAGGGCGACAGGTTGCTGATCAGCAGGGTGGCCCCGGCCCGGGTGACGAGCCGGCCGGCGTCGATCGCGCTCTGGAGCGCGGCTCGCTGCGCAGCGGTGTCGTCCGCGACCACGTAGACCGAGCCCGGAGCGGCCGTGATCGGCGGTAGCTCGAGGAAGAGCGCATCGAGCTGCTGGTTGACCAACCGGACACCGGGGGTCTTCGACTCGGTCGTGTGGGTGGCGGTCCCGCCGGTGCCCTCGAGCCTCCAGCGCGTCGTCACGCTGAAGTCCTCCTCGGCGAGGACGATGCCCTCGGCCGCGGCCCCGAGGAAGAGGTAGCGGTTCGCCGTCGTCGGCGTGGTCCCCGTCGGCCGGAGGTCGTGGACGGTGTCACCCGGGTTCACGGTGATCCGGTAGGTGACCAGGCCGAGCTCGTCGAGGGTGCGGTCGATGATGTCGAGCTGGACCTGGTAGCGGGCGACCGCGTCCGCGTTGGTGGCGTGGTCGGTCATCCACGCGACCAGCTGCTCGCGCTGCTCGATCAGGAGCAGGGCCAGGTTGCGGTAGGTGAGCGTCGGCGCAGCCAACTCGACCGGCTTGACGACGTAGAACGCCCCCACGAGCTGCTGCTGGAGCTGCTGCGTCACGTCGCTGCCGTAGTAGGACCCTGCGGCCTCGACCTGGCTGATGCTCGGCACGGTCCTGCCGTCGACGGTCTGGGTCCCTGCCGTCAGTCGCACCCAGCGGCTGGTGACCGAGTAGTCCTCCTCGTGCAGGTAGAGGGAGTGTCCGTCCGTGACCGGGCGGTAGGAGTAGTAGCCGCCGACCACGCCGCCGCCGTTCGCCCCCGCGACCACCTTGACGACCATCCCCGTCGACACGACGAGCGGGATGTCGTCCGGCTCCAGCCCGACCAACTCGTACGGCACGTCCGCGGGGACCTGCACCCCCTCCGCAGCGAGTGCGGTTCGGTCGTCCGCGGTCAGCGGCCGGCCGGTGCCGTCCCACAGGTCGTCGTCGGGTCGGATCAGGACGATGGACGAGCTGTTCAGCCCGGCGATGACCTTCGTGCCCGAACCGATGGTCACCGTGTTCGTGCTGGTGACGCTGCTTCCGTCGGGCACCACCACGCCGTAGGGGATCATCGAGAGCGAGAGCACCCCGCCGTCGGTGCCGGCGCGTTCGGTGCCGCCGAGCCCCTCCACCGCGAGGAGGTCGATGTCCTGCAGGGCACGGAGCTGGGTGCTGCCCGCGAGCGTGATCGTGTTGTGCTCGGTGATGTCCGCGAGCACGACCGGGATGGCGATGCTCGGGTACATCGACACGGCGAGGATCTGGACGTCCGCGAAGGTGTAGAACAGGTTCGGGACGCCGCTGCTCCCGCGCCCGGCGTAGAGCTTGAGGTCCTGGCCGGTGATGGCGCTGTCGGTGACCGTGATCTGCTGCGTGACGTCGGTGTCGGTGCTGGCCAGGCCGCTCGCGCCGCCGGCGAGCACGCTGATGATCAGCAGGTTCGCGGAGGCGACGACCAACGAGTCCGCCCGGGTCGCCAGGACGACGTCGCCGGTGCGGTTCTCGAGGACAGCGCCGGTGACGGCGATATCGGCGAGCGTCTCGGTGTCGATGATGGAGTTGACCGCGGTGACCTGGAAGCCGGCGACGCTCTCCACGGCGGCCTTGTCGAAGGCGGTGACGTCGGTGGCAGCGTCGATCCGCAGGCTGCCCCGGTCGAGGTTCGTGCCGTCCGTGACGATGCTGGCGCCGGTGCCGATGGTGACCGTGGCCTGGAACGGGTGCGTGTCCGTCCCGACCTCGGTCAGGCTCACCATCACGGTGAGCGATCCCGCACTCGCGGAGCCGGAGTGCAGGGTCGGTGCGTCGCCGTAGCCGTCCTTCACCAGTCGGTTCACGGCTCCGATCGTGATCACGGTCGCGACGACGTCCACGGCCCCGATCAGGACATCGGCACGGCTGGTGAGGGTGTGGGTGATCAGGGCACCGGTACCGGCGGCGAGGGCGAGCGTGTAGCTGTCAGCCTTGCCGTCGATGTTCTGATCGAGCGCGGCGCCGATCGTCAGCGTGCGGGCCAGGATCTCGACGCCGTCACCGAGGCGGACGAGCGCCGTGTTCGTGGTGGTGGTCGTGCTGACCGCGCCGGTCACCGAGAGACCACCGATCGAGCCGGCGATCGTCTCCGCGCGAAGAAGGTCCGTGCTCGTCGCCTGGACGACGACGGTGTCGGCGATCACGGTCGCGCCGCCCGTCAGCTGTGCCAGGACCTCCTCGACGGCCCGGCCCCGCCCGAGGTTCACCGTGGCGCTGAAGCCGCCGAACGCCGCCAGCCCCGCCGCGCCGCCGTTCGCACTGACCCGGCCCTCGTTCACGGCGGTGGCGATCACCCGGACGGCGCCGGTCGCGGCGAACACGGTCGCCGCGTGGATCGTCGCGGAGGCGGTGGTCAGGAGGTTCGCGATGCCCACGTTGAGCGTGCCCGCGATCAGACCGCCGGAGAGCCCGACGACCTCGAGGCCGGTGATCCGGGCCACGGACGTGGCGAGGACGTCGACCGCGTTCGCGACCACGGCCGCCTGGGTGATCCTCGCGCTGATCTCGCTCGAGATCGTCGAGACGACCTCCGTGGCGGAGCCGGCGATCCCGATCGGTGCGACGGCGAGGGCGGCGGCGAGCGCAGCGGTGTCGACCTCGCTCGTGCCGGTGGCCCGGACCGCCAACTGGCCGCCGGCCAGGACCGCGATCGGTCCCTCGACCACCGCGCTGACGAGGTCGTCCACGAGGGTGGTGATCGCGATACCCGCACCGGCGAGGGAGAAGCCGACGCCGGCGGCGAGCGATGCCGCGACACCGGCCGCGCCGTCGAGGATCGAGGTGGACGTCGCCGCGACGGTGAGGTTCCCGCCCGCGACCGCCACCTGCGGTGTGGTGGCCGTGAGGCGCGCTTGCACATCGTTGGCGATCAGGGTGTCGACCACCGAGATCCCGACCGACACGGCCCCGAGGGAGCCGCTGATCGCCAGTCCGACCGCCTTCGCTGCGCCCACCTCGGTGCCGCCGACCGCGAGCACCGCGAGGTGGTGGCCGGCCAGGACGCTGCTGTCCTCGATCGCCGCGAGGACCCGGGTGCTGGCGACGCTGGTCGCCTCCGCGCCGGCGCTCGCGACCGCAGCGCCGATGCCGATGGCGATCGCGACCGAGCCGGCGTAGGAATCGGTGGTGATCCGGTCGGTGGCGCTGGCCGTCACCCGCAGGTCACGGGTGGCCCAGACCTGCGAGCCCTCGATCACGGCGAGCACGCGGTTGGTGCGGGGTCCCTCGGCCAGCGTGTCGGGGCCGAGCAGGTTGCGGGCGATCGAGACACCGACCGAGCCCGCCACCGCGACGAACCCGCCGGCGATGCTGCCCGCGGCCGCGCCGGCGACCGCCGACAGGGTGCTGGCGCTCGTGGCCTCGACGATGACGTCGTGGAGCGTGGTCAGCCCGGTCCCCTGCCAGTTCGCGTTGTTCGGGTAGTCCTGAGCCAGGTCGCTGAGGTCGATGGGGTCCTCCCCCGCGGCGATGTCGCGGTCGTCGTCCTCGCCGACGTAGCGCCAGACGGTGCCGTCGGGGCGCTCCACGAGGTCGTTGGTGTGGAGGCTCGCGACCAGCTGGACGGCGGGCCCGTACATGATCGGAACGTCGCCAGCGGTGACCTCGCTGTCGACGATCGTCGCCAGGACCTGGTTGGCGATCAGGTTGGTGGCGTCCGCCCCGGCACCGCTCAGCGCGATACCGACGAAGGAGCCGGCGGCCGACAGTGACGAGGCGACGGCGCCTGCTGCGATGCCGGCGGTCTCGTCGGCGAGCACCTGGACGCTGCCGGCGCTCGCGGTGACGTCGGCATCGCGGATCTCGGCCGTGACGACGTTCGTGATCTGGTTGTAGGCGAGTGCGACCCCGATCGACACGCTGACCGCGGCGAGACCCGAGAACGCGGCGGCGACGGACGCAGCGCCGGCGATCGCGTTGATCGTGGAGCTGTCCTCCGCGCTGACCGTGATGCCCCGCAGCGCGCCGATCGCGGTGCTCGCCGAGCCGACGATGCTGGCGGTGACCTCGGCGGCGATCCGGTTGGTGGTCTCCACACCGGCGCCGGAGCCGCCGACCGCGACCGTCCCGGATCCGGCGAGCGCGACCGAGCCGGCCAGGACCACGGAGGAGATCCGTCGGTTGGCGTCGGCGACGACGTCGATGCGTCCGTGCCCGGTGACGACGGTCCGCGTGAGGGCCGCGCGCGTGATCGCCGCGTTCGGTTCCAGGGCGACCTGCTCCCACGACGTCGGGTCGCTGTAGCTCAGGGCGGCCAGGTCGAGCCTCGCGCCGTCCTCGCCGGTCAACGCGGTGGTGCCGAGGTACCGGTAGACCTCGCCGCCCCGTGCGCCGCCGACCACGAGCACCGTGTCGCCGGACTCGATCTGGTACGGCATCTCGTTCTCGCCGAGATCGGTGCGGTAGGTCGGTGTCGCCTCGCCCGGCTCCCACCCGATGTAGTTGCGGGCGACCGCGGCGCCGACGGACGCGCCCACACCGACCACGCCACCGACGGCGACGGAGCCGGAAGCGGCCGCGACGATCGCGTCGATGCTCGCGGTGTCGCTCGCGCGGACCAGCAGGTCGCCGGTGACGGTGACGATCGCGTCGACGACCTCGGCGACGGTCGACGTGGTGATCACGTTGATGGCACGGGCGCCGGCGCCACTCAGCCCGACCGCGACGGTCCCCGCGAACGAGATCGCCGCGGACGCGGCCGCGGACACGGCCCGGATCGCCGCGTCACCGGACGCCTCGACGGACAGGGGGCCACCCAGGGAGTCGACGGTGGCACCGTCGATCGCCGCACGCACGACGGTGCGGATGGTGTTCTCGGCCAGGGAGACGCCGATCGAGAGCGCGACCCCGGCCGTGCCGCCGAACGCTCCGGCGATCGATGCCGCCGCGGCGACCGCGTTGATCCTCGAGGTGTCCTCGGCCGTCAGGTGCACGCCGGCGGCGGTGATCGGACCGTTGCTCGTGGCGTCGGTGGCCTCGATGACGGCCTCGACCAGGGTCCCGATGCGGTTGCGGACGTCCACGCCGGAGCCGGCGAGGCCGATGCCTGCGGTGCCACCACCGCCGATCGCGACCGAGCCCGCGACCACGACGGCGCTGATGGTCTGCGACGAGGTGGCGATCAGCCGGACCTCCCCGACCGCGGTGACGGTGGACCCGGCGATCCTGGCCGAGACCCAGGCGGTCGGGACGCCGTCGGTGAACCCCAGGTCGTTGCGGGCGATCGCGACGCCGATGGACGCGCCGACCCCGGCGGT
The DNA here is from genome assembly GCA_047921175.1 of Nitriliruptoraceae bacterium. Lineage (GTDB taxonomy): Bacteria > Actinomycetota > Nitriliruptoria > Nitriliruptorales > Nitriliruptoraceae > T1Sed10-7. The sequence continues at coordinate 64,764 of JBLRWQ010000003.1, forward strand.
CCCACCGACGCCGATCGACAGCGACGCGGCCACGATGGTCGCGGTGAGCCGCGACTCGTTGGCGGCGGTCAGCTCCACGTCGGCGGCGCTGTCCACGGTGCTGTCGGTGACGTGCGCGTCGACCCGGGTGTCGTCACGGTTCAGCGCGACCGCGCCGGCGCCGGCGACCGACACGCCGGCGGTGCCACCGATCCCGGCAGCGAGCGACGCCGCGGCTGCAACCACCTGGATCGTGGGAGCGGCGACCGACAGCTGTCCGCCGTCGAGGAGGGTCAGCAGATAGGTCCGACCGTCGACGTCGGTGAGCTGCCAGGCCTGCCCCGGCACCAGCGTGAGCAGCGTGACCCGGAAGTCCTCGCCGTCCGTGGTGTTGAGGATCAGACCCTCGTCCTCGAGCAGCCCGACCAGCTCCTGCTGAACCGCCCGTGCCGCCGCCGGCGAGAGGGCGGTCAGCTCCCACTGGCTGGTGCTGGCGTAGTCCATCGTGGCGAGGTTCGGGGTCGCGACGTCCACCCCGAGGTAGCGGTAGGTGTTGCCGGCGTACATGCCCGAGACCACGAGGACGGTGTGTCCTGCCTGCAGCACCGTGACACCGATGGCGTCGGAGCGGTAGGTGGCGGTGGCCGCGGGTTCGTGGGTGTCGCCGTCGTCCGCGCCCGGGGATGCGGCGACGTCGCTCTGGGCGAGATCGAGCTCCATCGGGGTGAGGTCCCCGAGGTCGACCGTGAACAGCGACGTCCCGGCGGCCAGCGCGGTGACGGTCACGTCGCCGGTCTCCGTGGTGACGGCGCTGTCACTGATGGAGGCCTCGACGTCCCGGTCGAGTCGGTTGACGGCGATCGAGATGCCGACGGCGACGGAGACGCCCGCCGTGCCACCCATCGATGCGGCCACGGAGGCGGCGGCCACGACCGCCCGGATGCTCGAAGCGTCGGTCGCGGTGACGGTGACCGCGGCTGCCGTGACGTCGGATCCCTCGACCGCGGCGCGGATGTCCCCACCGATCCGGTTCTCCGCGTGCGCGCCAGCCCCGCTGACGGCGACGCCGGCCTTCGTTCCGCCGGACAGCGCCGCGGCGACGGCGAGGACGGTGGCGTCGATCGACCGGGCCGCCGACGTGGTCACGGTGAGGTCACCGGAGGAGACGATCGTGGCGCCGTCCACCACCGCTACGGTCCCACCGACGACCGGCGTGAGGTTGGTGAGCTGCCACTTCGTCGGGTCGGCGAACTCCTCGCTGGTGAGGTCCCAGGTGGCCGTCAGGGGGGCCCCGACGTACCGGTAGACGGTGCCGCCGACGTTGACGGTCTCCCCGGTCCCGAGGACCTGCGGGAAGCTGTCGAGCTGGTGGGTGGCATCCTCTGGTTCCACGTCGTCGGCGAGCTCCCAGGCGTCATCCTCCGCGTGGTCGAAGGCGCCGAGGTCGACCGTCGCGTGGGCGTCCAACGGTCCGACCCAGACGTAGGTGTCACCCGAACGCGGCCCGTGGACGACCCGGACGGTCTCATCGGGTTGGAGGACGGCCACGGTCCCGTCGTCGCTGTGGTGATCGGCGACGTCCGGGCCGTAGGGGTCCCAGCCGATGATGTTCTGCGCGACCGACACACCGAGGGCGACGCCCACGCCGACGTCCCCGCCGGAGAAGGCGAACGAAGCGGCGAAGGCCAGGATCGTCGCGGTGATGCTGGCGGTGCTGTCCGCCGTGACGGTGACGGCGCCGACCGGCTCGTCCTCGGTCCCCACGGCGGTGTTCGCCAGGGAGGCGTGGGTCGTGCTGAGGATCACGTTCCGTGCCATCGCCCCGCCGCCGGAGACGGAGACCGCCGGGCTTCCGCCCGCCATGGACACCGACACCGCGACCGCGATCGCCTGGACCGTGATGGAGGAGTCATCGGTGGCGGTGACGGTGACGGGCGCGCCGTCCGTCATGACCGAGGTGGGACCGTCGACCCTCGCCGTCACCTGGTTGGCGATCCGGTTGAGCCCCAGCGAGAAGCCGACCGAGACCGAGACCGCCCGGTCGCCGCCCAGGCTGGCGGTCACGGCGGCGCCGTTGGTCTGGGCATCGATGCTCGAGCCGTCCGAGGCAGCGACCAGGATGTCCCCACCGACGGTGGTGATCGCACCTGCGCCGTCGATCGAGGCCGTGACGTGGACGGCGATCGAGTTGTCGGCCCAGATCCCGCCGACGCCGACGGTCGTGGCGTTCCCGCTGGTCGCGGCGACCGCCACCGAGACAGCCTCCACGATGGCGTCGATGCTGGCCGTCGAGCCAGCGGTGACGCTGATGTCGCCTGCGGCGGTGAGGCTGGAGCCGCTGGAGGTAGCGGTGACGTCGATCGGGTCCTGGCCGGTGTACTCGTCCCAGCCGATCAGGTTGCGGGCGATGGAGGCGCCGATCGCGACCGCCGTGGTCGTCTCGTTCCCGACCGCGATCGCGACGCTGATGGCCCGGATGAGCGCGTCGATCGCCGCCGTGTGCTCGGCCTCGACGCTGATGGCGCCCTGCCCGGCGTCGGTGCCGTCGGCGGTCACGGTGCTGCCCGTGACGAGCGCCTCGGTGCTGCCGGCGATGACGTTGACCGCGGTCGCGCCGCCACCGGAGAACGCCATGCTGTCCTTGCTCGCGCCCACCGAGAACCCGATGGCGGACGCGGTCGCCGTGGCGTCGATCGCGGCGGCCTGCGTCGCGGACACGGTGACGGAGCCGGCCTCCGCGTGAGCGGAGGAGGCGGTGACCTCAGCGAGGACGTCAGCGTGGATCTCGTTCCGGGAGATGGAGAGGCCGACGGCGATGGACCTCGACCCCTCGGCGCTGATAGTGACGGCCAGCACCGGCGAGTCGACGAAGGAGGTGATGGAGGTCGCGTCGCTGGCGACGACCTCGATGTCGCCGGCTCGCACGGCGGAGGAGTCGCGGATCGCGGCGGTCACGTCGGTCGCGATCTTGTTCATCGCGAGCACGGCGCCGACCGAGATCGCCTGCCTGTCGCTCGTTCCGGACGACACCAGCGTGGTGACCGCGTTCGCGACGGACGCGTCGATCGTCGCGGTCGACAGCGCGCGGACGGTGACCGCTCCTGCGACGTCCACGGTCGAGCGTTCGATGACGGCGGAGGTCCGCATCGCGTCGGGGTCGCCGATCAGCGAGCCGAGCAGCGCGTCGACGAGGTTGAACAGCAGGTTCTGGGACTCCCAGCCGATCGTGTTGAACGCCACGACCCCACCGACGGAGACGCCCTGCGACGAGGTCGTCGCGTTCGCGCTGGCCACGATCCAGGCGTCGTTGACGGCGCTGACGAGCAGGTCTCCCGCGGCGGTGAGCTCGACGTCGCTCACGCGCGCGTCGGCGGTGCTGAGCACCAGGTTGGTCGCGAGGACGATGTTGCCTGCGATGGACTTACTCCCCTTCTTGGCGACCGGGCTGCCGCCCTTGGCCTCGACGACGCTGGTGATGGTCGCGTCGATCGCAGCCGTCTCCTGGGCGGTGACGCGGACGTCCCCGCCGCTGTCGACCGCGAGGCCCTCGAGGACCGCCTCGACGCTGGCCTGGACGTTGTTGCGGGTGACCAGCCCGCCGAAGGCCATCGCGTCGGAGGTGCTCATGTTGGGGAAGTTGGCCTGGACGAACGCGAACCAGGCCGAGACGTCGAACTCCTGCCACAGGGCCGAGGTCTCGAAGTCCTCTTCCGTGAGGTCGACGTCGATCGCGCTGGGTTCCTCCCCCAGCTCCACGGGCTCGCCGACGAAGAGGTAGAGCTTGCCGGTGTCGGCGTCGAGGACCAGGAACCCCGGCAGCATCGGCCAGGTGCCGGAGTAGTTGGTGAACTGGTACTCCTTGAGCGCCCGCTCGACGATCCCGGCGTAGAGGCTGAAGCCCTGGTCGTTGATGGCTTGGGCGACCGCCTCGAGCGCGGTGGTGGCGGAGATGATGGCAGCGTCCTCGGCGACCACCTCGACCGCTCCGCCGGCCTCCAGCACGTCGTAGCGCCGCCAGTCGGTCGCGTTGTCGTAGTCGCCATCCTCCGGTGGAGGCCCGCGTCCGGCGCCGATGTACTCGTAGACCTTGCCGTTCTCGAGCCGGACCCGGTCGTAGAGGCCGACCTCGCCGGGGACGTCGGCCTGCGTGTACTCGGTGGGCAAGTCGGCGGCGAAGCTGACGCGGGCCTGGGTCTGGGTCAGGACCATGTTGCTCGCGATCACGACCCCGAGCGCGAACGCGGACGAGCCGGTCACGGTCGCGGACACCCCGGTCGCGGTGTTGGTGATCCGGGAGACGATGACCGCGTCGTTGAGCGCCACCACCCGCACGTCCCCGCCGGCCTCGACCGAGGAGTCGCGGATCTCCGCGATGACCTCCGCGGGCTGGCGGTTGTCCATCGCCTCGGCGAGCAGGTCGTCGCCCAGGATCGCGTCGATGGCGTTGAACAGGACGTTCTGCAGCTTCCAGCCGATGGTGTTGAAGGCCAGCGTGACCGCGCCCGAGTCGCCCTCGCTCTTGGCAGAGTTGCTGTTCACCGCGTCGATGAACGAGATGTTGCGGGCGAGGACGTTCACATCGCCGTCCACGAACACGCGGCTGTCGACCACGGACGCGACCGCGCTGCTGAGCACGACGTTGGTGGCGATCACGCCGCTCCCGGCGATCGAGTCGCCCTCACCGGTGTAGGTGTTGCCGCCCGAGGAGATCACGGTGGCATCGGCGACGGCGCGGATCAGCGCGGTGGCGAGCGCCGAGACGTCCAGGCTCGCGGCGTCGATCGTCGAGCCGGCCACGGTCGCGGCGACGTCGCTGGTGACCGTGTTGAGGACGATCAGGATCCCCACCGCGGTCGAGTCGGAGTTCGTGACGTTGATGCCCTCGGGGAACAGCGACGACTCGGGCACGAGCTTCCAGTAGCGCAGGTCCCCGTAGTCCTGCGAGGAGAGGTCCATGCCGACGGCGCCGGGACCCAGGTACTGGTAGACGTGGCCCGCGAGCCCGCTGATCGGCTCCCACCGGCCGGCGACGCGGTAGTCCTCGCTGGAGAGGTCCACCTCGCCGGCCGTGCCCCTGTAGACGTAGACCGCGCCGGCCGTACCGCCGATCCGGGCCCACCTCCTCGTGTCGGTGTAGACCTCGACGCCAAGGTCGACGATGCCGTTCGGGCCGAGGTAGCGGTAGACCTCGTCGCCGTGCTGGACGTTGTCGCCGGTGATGAGCAGACGCCGGCCGTCGGTGGAGGCGAGGCGCGCGGACCCGAAGTCGTCCGCCAGCTTGACCTGCGTGCCGGTGGTGAGCGACTGGACCCCGTCCGCGCTGGTGAAGCTCGGCGTCAGGTGGTCGCTGGCGATGCGTACCCGCTGGCCGAAGGCGATCGTCGCCGAGGTGTCCTTGGAGGAGAAGTCGGCCCAGGTCAGGTCGTCGGCGATCTCCTGCTTCACGGCGGCACCGCCGTCGTTGGTGGTCACCGACGAGGTCAGGAGCTTGATGTTGGCGAAGATGGCGCTGGCGTCCTCCGCCGCGACCCGGACCGCGCCGACCGCGTCCACGAACGAGTCGCGGATCGTCGCGGCCGCCTGGGCGCTCACCCGGTTGCTGGCCACCAGCGCGCCGAACGCCTTGCCGGTCGCGTTCCACATCGCGGACGCGGCCGAGATCGCCGCGTTGCTCACGGTCGCGTTGATCGTCGCTGCCGAGATCGCCGTCACGGTGCCGTCGCCCGCCGCGACCACGGTGGACCGCAGGATCTCGGCGTGGACCAGTGCCGGGTCCTCGTTGCCGAACACCTCGGGGACCCTGCGCCACGGCGCCAGCTTCACGAACAGAGCGCCGTCGTCGGGCGGGGTCGGCAGCGTCCGCCCGAGCTCGACGAACAACTGGGGCTCCCACTGCGTGCCCGACCACCGGTAGATCCCCGGTTCGAACGACCCGTCCTCCGCGGTGAGGACGAAAACCTCTCCCGCCGTCGGCGCGGTGGGCAGGATCGCACCGGAGGTGACCTCGTTCCACTCCTTCGTCGACGCGCTCCACTGGTACAGCCCGCCGTCCGTCTGGAACAGGGCGAGGTCGTCGGGCGGCCACGGGAAGGCGGGGGCGAGGTCGACGACGTACGGGCGCTCCCACGCCGTGCCCGACCACTGGTACAGCCCCCGCTCGTAGGTCCCCTGCTTCGCGGTGAGCACGACGGCATCGCCCGCTTCGGGAGCGGTGGGCAGGGTCGTTCCGGACGGGACCTCCAGCCACTGCGACGTGGGCGCGCTCCACCGGTACAGGACGTCCTCGTAGACCTCCTTGGTGAGGTCGACGTCCGTTCGGGCGGGCAGCCGTACCCAGACCCGGTTGCCCTCCGCGTCCAGCTGCTGCTGGTACTCACCCAGGTAGCGGTAGATCGTGCCGTCCCGCAGCACCCGCGCGTCGGCCTCGAGGCTCGCGGGCGTGTCCACACCGGCCACGTAGTCGGGGTTCTCGGCGCCGGGGCGCCCGATGATCGTGTCGAGCGCGTTGAACAGCACGTTCTGCGAACCCCAGCCGATCGTGTTGAACGCGAGCGTCACCATCCCCGCCTTGTCCCCGCTGGTCCCGGTCGTCAGGACCCGGGCGTCGAGCGTGGAGATGTTTCGCGCGTCGACGACGACGGCGCCGGACGTGGTCGTGACGTCGCTGTCCTCGATCCGCGCGACCGCGCTGCTGAGCACGACGTTGGTCGCGAGCTGCCCGCCGTAGGCGGTGACGGTCCCGGAGCCGTAGTAGCTGCCGCCCGACGCCGAGACGTTGAGCTGGGCGAGCGCCTGCAGGGTGGCGTTCTCCAGCGCCTGGACCAGCACCGAGGTGGCGGTCACGATCGCGTTGTCGAGCAGCGCCTCGGCCGACCCGCGCACGTCGTTCAGGACGATCAGGATCCCGACCGCGCGGGCGTCGGAGTCGGTGAAGTTGCCGATGCCCGGGTACAGGGACTCGAGGCCGTCCCAGGTCCCGTACTCGACGACGACCTTGCGCCACTGCTTCAGGAACGGGTCGGTGACGGCGGCCTCGTCGTAGTCCACCTCGTCGAGCCTGAAGGTCTGCGAGCCGAGGCCGATGTACTCGTACACCGCGCCGGGCTCGCCGCCACCGGTGTAGTCGGCACCGAGCCGGACACGGACGCCGGGCAGGAGCGGGTCGCCCTTGGGCATGAGCAGCCGCTCGCCGGAGGCGGTGGTGAAGTCGTACTGGCCCGGGATCAGGATCGACTCCACGATGCCGACGACGCCGGACAGGTCGTTCTTGGTGACCACGTCCTGGATCACGATGCTCGTCGAGATGATCGTGACCGCGTCCTCGGCGACGATCTCCAGCGCGCCGCCGGCGCGCACCTCGCCGGGATCGCTCCCGATGAAGGTGATGGACGCGTCGGTGTCGGCGACGACCTTGTTCGAGGCGATGAGCAGGCCGCCGGCCGCCCCGCTGGCGCCGTACCCCTCGGACTTCGAGCCCGTCGGGTTCGACTTCGCGTCGTAGTCACCCTTGCCGGCGCTGGAGCTGAACAGCAGGTCGACGACCGCCTGGATCGTGTTCTCGTTCCCGACGACGGCGGTGATCGAGGACTCGGCGATCGCGGTGACGCGCAGACCCCCGGCCGCGGTGACCGGCGTGTCCGTCAGGGCGGCCACGGTGCGGACCGGCTGCGGCCCGTGGAACGGCGTGTCCGGCTGGAGCTCGGCGTCGCCGAGGATGGTGGTGACGAGGTTGAAGAAGATGTCCCCCGGCTTCCAGCCGACCGCGTTGAAGGCGATGACCACGCTCTTGGCGTCCCAGCCCTCCATCCTGCTGGTCGCGGTCGCATCGATCAGGGCGGCGCTCCTGGCGTTGACCGTGACGTCGCCGCCGCTGTCGATCCTGCCCGAGGTCGCGCTCGCCTCGGCGTCGGCGAGGACGGTGTTGGAGACGAGGACGCCGCCGTAGCCCTCCCAGGCCTGCACGATGCTGTCGTCGAGCGAGGTGATGCGGGCGGTGAGCTCCGCCGCGATCGTGACGTCGCCGTCGGCGTCGAGGTGGACGTGGTCGGCGGTGGCGGAGACGACCGTTCGCACCTCGTTGCGGGCGATCAGGGCAGCGAAGCTCTTGGACCCGCCGTTGAGGCTCGAGTTGTCGAGCGTGGAGCCGATCTCCCCGAGGGCGGCGTACGCGACCGATCCGAGCAGCAGGTTGGCCGGCGTGACTTCCTTCCAGAGCTCGTAGTCGGTGTAGTCGGCTCCGGACAGGTCGACGTCGCGGTCGGTGCCCATGAACCGGAACACCTTGCCCGCCACGGTGAGGTCTGCGTGGTCGTCGGCGACACGGACCTCGTCACCGAACCTGACCCAGTGGCTCCCCGAGTTGCTCGTGAAGTCGTACGCGTTGAGCAGTGCAGCGAGGAAGCCGTTGATGATGCCTGCGCCGGCGTCGTTCGTGGGGGAGACGACTCCGAGCATCCTCGTCGTGGCATCGATGGTCGAGGAATCGCTCGCGTCGATGGTGATGGATCCGCCGGCGGTGATGCTGTTCAGGTGCTGCCACTGCGTGCCATCGTCCAGGTCGTCGAGCGGGGGCCCTCGGGTCTCGTTGCCGACGTACAGGAACAGGCTGGTCGGGTCGGTCCAGACGCGGTCCCACTGCTCGACCGTGCCGGTGATCGGCTCGACGAGGTCGCCGGCCAACACGGCGTGGGACGCGGACGCGTGGACGATGCTGTTGACGAAGCTGCTGGCGAGGACGGCCCCGACGCTCATGCCGGTCGTGGAGAACAGGCCCTTCGGCAGCGAGGAGGTCTTGTTGGTGACGCTGGCGGTGATCGCCGCGCTGCCGGTCGCGACGATCGCGACGTCGCCGGTGGCCGCGATGGTGGAGTTCAGCACCTCGGCCTCGGTGCGTGCCGGCTGCGCACCCCCGTAGGCAGCGGTCTGGAGGTACGGGCTGCCGAGGATCGCGTCGATCACTTGCAGGAACAGGTTGGAGCGGGCCCAGCCGATCGTGTTGATCGCCAGGATCGCGGCGGCAGTGATGCCATCCGACTCCACGACGGCCGAGTTCGTCGCGGCGATCACCGACGTGTTCTCAGCGGCGACGGTCACATCTCCGAGACCGGTCCCCGCGCAGGTGAGGATCTCGCTGCCCTCGACCAGGGCGACGACGTCGGTGAGGATCCGGTTGCCCACGATGGCGCCGCCGACCGCCAGCGAGAGGCCGGGCCCGAACATCGAGGTGCCACCGGTGGCGACCGCGGCGACGTCGGCGACCGACAGGATCGTCGCGGCGCCCAGAGCCTCGACCGTGACGCTGCCCACGACGACCCAGGCGTTGCGCAGTACGGCCTCGACGTCGTTCGACACGTCGTTCAGGACGATCACCCCACCGACACCGACCGACCCGGACGGCGTGAGGGTGGAGACCTCCGGCAGCAGCGACGTGCTCAGGACCTCCTGCCACCACCCGAGGTCGAGGTAGTCCGCCTGGCTCAGGTCGACGACGGAGCCGTCGGGTCCCATCCACCGGTAGACCGCATCGACGGTCCCGCCGGCGGTGTGGCCGCTGACGACCCGCACCGTCTCGCCGAAGTCCACGGTGTCGGGCATGTCGGTGCTCAGGTGGTCGGTCGGGGTGAGCCCGCCGATCAGCTCGCCGAGGTAGTGCATCCCACCGTCGTTGGTGGTCACCGACGACGAGACCAACTTGACGTTGGAGTGGATCGTCGAGGCGTCGTGCGCCCGGATCACGAGGGGGCCGACGACCGTCACCGTGTTGTCGCGGAGGGCCGGGTAGCCGCCCTCGGGGAACTCGACCACGGCGCGGGTCCGGGTGCTGATCTGGTTCGTGGCGAGGGTGAGTGCCGCGGCGGCAGAGGAGGCGCCGAACGCAGCCGACGACAGGGAGGTCGCGGCGTTGGAGACGGTGGCGTTGATGGTCGCGGTCGAGGTGCCGGTCACGGTCACGGCGCCGCCGGCATCGACGGTCGTGTCGGTCAGGCGGGCCGCCGTGACGACGGGCTCCTCGACCGGCCCAAGGCCCGTACCGCTGCCCAGCACCACGTCCAGGGCGGCGAGCGCGAGCTTGTCGACCCGCCACCCGATGTAGTTGAGGGCGATGGCACCGGTGATGCTGACGGCGGCCTGGTCCCCGAACAGCACGTCCGGCGACACGCTGCTGATCACGCTGACCTCGCTGGTCGCGTCGACGAACGAGGTGTCGAGCGCGGTCACCGAGACGTCGGTCCCCGTCAGGCTGCTCGTGTCGACCGAGGCGCTGGCCCCGCCGAGGACCACGTTCACCGAGAGCGTGCCGGCGAGACCCTTGCTGCTGCTGAGCGGCATCAAGTCGTCCTTCGCGCTCAGGAGCGTCGCCTGGGTGTTGGCGAGCAGGTTCGCGGCGCGGGTTGCAGCGACCACCACGGGGCCGGCGTTCGCGGTGATGGTGATCGACGTCAGCGCGGCGCCGACGGAGCGCTCCAGGGTGTTGCGGGTCTCGGCGCTCTCCAGCGACACCAGGGGGGTCCCGGGTACGTACTCGAGCTGCTCGGACACGGCGGACATCCCGGTGGCGTCAGAGGCCTCGACGACCAGCCCGCCGCTTCCCAGCGTGAGCTGCAGGTCCTCGAGGGTGGCGCTCGCGGAGCCGGTCACCGTGTTGTGCGCGATCTTCGCCACGGATCCGTGGCCGGTGGCGCTCTCGGCCTCGACCGTGAGCCGGCCGGCGGTGACCTCGGCGTCACGCAGGAGGGCCTCGGCGACGTCGGAGCTCATCGCGATCCGCGCCGTGCCGACCAGGTCAGAGTCGACGGTGGCCCTGACGTCGCCGCTGTTGCTCGCGGTGAGCTCAACGGCTCCCGACCCGGCGGAGACGACGATCGGGGTGGCCTCGGTCCCGACCACCGACGCCGTCGTGGTGCGTGACGCTGTGACGTCCACCTTCAGTCGGTCGAACTCGAAGTAGGCCGCCGTGTCACGAGCCGCGACCCGCAGGAGTCGGGTCTCCGAGCTCTCGTCGGTGATCACTATGGCGATGTCAAGGGCGTCACTGGCTGAGACCGCAAGCGCGCCAGGACCGGTGCCGGTGATCGTGAGCGGCGTACCCGAGACGGCCGCGGTCGTCACGCTGGTCAAGGTGAGCCGCACCTCACCGTCGGGCAGCGACACGCCTTCCCAGATGCCGGACGGTGTCGTGGTCAGGGCGGTGCCGTCGTAGTGGAACGTGACCCTCGTGTCGGCGGCGACGATCAGCGTCTCCGCGGTGACCGGCGCCGCGACGTTCACGGTCGCGCTCGTGCTCAGCGTGAGCGACACGAGTCCGTTCAACGACGGGTCCGACAGGTTCACCAGATGCTGGACGAGCGCCGTCAGGAGGACGTGCCGTCCGGTGATCGCGCCGAGCACGCCGACCGATGCGCTGAGGGATTGCACCGACGGGTCGATGCCGGATCCGGTCGCGACCGCCGCAAGGCTGAGGTCACCGTCACCTCCGGTCGTGACCGACGCGCCTTCGAGGACCTCGATCGCTTCCGCGTCGACCGCGAGGTGCACGCCGGGCAGGGTGATGATGCCGCTCAGGCGGACCGTGTCGTTGCCGCCCATGCCGCGGATCCGGAGCGACGTGCCGGGCGCGAGGAACGCGGTCGTTCCGGCGTAGGGGTAGCCGTTCACCGTGAAGGCGTTCGTGCTTGAGACGTAGAGCAGACCGTCGATCATCCACAGCGTGAGCACGTCATCGGAGCCGGACCCGTCGACGCACACCTCGTTGGCGGTGCAGGCAGCGCTCTCGAGCGCCGACATCGTGACGAACCCGTCGAGGAGTTCCTCGTCGCCGGTGGATACCCCCGCATCGAGAAGGCGCATCCCCTCGTCGCCACTGTCGGCAGAGGTCGATGCGCCTTCCAACGCTGCGGTCGTCCCGTCCTCGGGAGGTGCCTGCTCAGGATCTGTGATGCTCTCGCCGGCAAGACCATCGGGGTGGGAGCTCGTCAGGACCACCGGCTCGACGAGCCCTTCCGGCTCGTCCGAGGTGGACTGCACGTCCTGCTCGCTCCCGCCGTCTGTGTCGTCGCTGCCATCGTCCTCACCCCGGAGCTCCGCCGCCAACCCCTGCTCCGGCGCAGGCTCCGAGGTCGATCGCAGCTCGAGGTCAAGCTCCGACGCCGGCTGCAACTCCGGATCGGTCGAGCCGTCGTCCGTCGCGGGTCCGTCCACGGGCGCCCCGCCCTCGGGGACCTCCACGGGGAAGGCCGCACCCGGCGAGAGCGTCGGGGCCATCAAGCCCTCACCGGTGTGCTCGTAGCCGAGCACGTGACCGAGCTCGTGACGGAGAACGGTGAGCAGGTCCATGCGGGGGGTGCCGTCGGAGTAGACCCAGCTCCACCCGTGGCCCGCAGCGAACGGGTCCACCACGATCACGTTGCCGATGTGCCGACCGAGCTCGAGGTCCGGGAGGTCCTCGAGCGTGGCAGTCACTCCGGAGAGATCAGCCGCGGGCAGCGCGTTCTGCCACTCCGCGATGGGTTGGACCAGTCCGCTCTGAAGCTGCTCGATGCTCAGCGGCACCTCAGCGGACGTCTCGCCCGGCATGCTGGCGGCGACCATCGAGGCGACGTCGAGCGGCGCTTCGAGTTCCGGGTCAACGTTCCGAACGGAGGACGTCGGTCCGGTCCCGGCCGGTGCGGCGGCCGCCAGAAGGAGCGAGAAGACCAGGAGGGTGACGACCAATCGCCGTGGGATACTCGCTTCCACGACGACCTGCGTAGCCTTCGGCGACGCTGACACGGGAGCCTCTACGAGAGCGCTCGTCCGAATCCGAGCGAACCATGCCTTCCGGGCATACACCCAGGACGCCCCCGTCGTCAAGGGGCGCCTGCCACCCATTTCCGTACCTCGCCGCCCCGGCGTCGCTCCGGGCGTCCGACCGTTCACCGAACGTGAGCCGCGGCACCGGCAGCGGCTCACTCGGTCACGCTGAGGGCTCACCACTCGGCGTCGCGAACCAGCCTCCCAGCCGACGACCTCGCCTCGGAACCGATCCCGGCCTCGCCCAGCGCCGGCTCGCCGGCAGCGATCATCGCGGCGGTCGTGTGCACCTCAGACAACCGACCGACGCGAAGTCACCGCCCAGCTTCAACGTGAGGTAGAGGGTCGAGTTCCCCTCCCCGACCCCGATCGGCTGCGAACTCCTGCCGCCGATGCCGTGCACGGACCAGCGCCCATCGGGTGGTCCGTGCACGCTCGATGGTCGTTGACGGGCCGAAGCTGCACGAACCTGCGCCAACTCGCGGCTCGTGCGGGGCACCGCCCTCAGCGACGCGATCGACCGAGGCGGGTCGATGGTTCAACTCCCGGTGAGTCCGACGGGTCGGACGCGGGTCCGGCCCCTCCGACCTCCGACGTGTCGGGCTGACACCGAGGGGTCAGCGCTCCCCCCGGACCGCGGTGCACAGCAACAGCGGGTAGCCACGTCCCTCCTTGTCGATCACCGGGCCGTCCCGGAACGCAACCCCGGTGAACCCCGCCGCCTCGAGCTCGGCGGTGAGCCGCTCGCGTGGGAAGCCGTGGTGCCCGTCGAAGCCCTCATCGTGGAAGGACCCGTCCTCCTCCTCGAGGTCGGGCACCGGGTCACGCGCGAGGTCGAGGGCGAGCACCTGCCCGGGGCCGAACGCGCCATCGGCATGCTTGCCCAGCAGCACGGACCGCATCCCCGCCGAGGGGTCGGTGACGATCACGTGCCCCACGTCGTTCGCCAGCGCTTCGGAGAGCAGACCCGTCCCGGCCCCGTACTCCAGCAGCCGGGTCGCGCGGGTCAGCGGCACCGACCGCCGGATGAGCGCCGCGGCGAGGTGCGCACGCTCGAGGTGCTCGGGCTCGTCATCCCAGGTCGCGGCCCGCTCGTCGAAGTCCTCCGTCATCCCGCTCTCCCTCGCGGTCGCTCCTCGAGACGGCGCCGGAGGTGGTCGAGCGCGACGGCGACCAGGGCCAGCACGACCAGCAGGCCCGCGGCCACCGCCAAGCCCGCTTGGCGCCCTGTGACCCGCAGCACGGGAGCCCACACCAGCGGGGACAGGAACTGTCCCAGGAACAGGGCGCTGGTCATCACCCCCATGAGCCGACCCCGAACCCGCGGCGAGGCCGCCTGGGCCACCCACCCGACGAGGTTGGGGACGATCAGCCCCAGGCCGGCACCGCCCACCACCAGGCCGGGCACGATCACGGCCAGGGTGGTGGCGAGCCCGACGGCGAGGTAGCCCGCACCGGTCACCAGGAAGGCGAGGGCGACCACGTTCGCGCGACGCTGTCCGGACGCGACGCGCGCCGAGGTCAGTGATGCCAGCGCGTAAGCCAGCGGCGGCAGGGCGATGAACAGCCCGGTCCGCGCCGGCGCGAGGGAGAAGGTCTCCTCGAGCACGAAGGGCAACTGGACCGGGAACAGGTAGAAGACGATCTGCACCAGGGCGAGCAGCGCGATGGTGACGGTCACCACCACCGGTCCCCCGCGCCGGCCGCCGGTCGCGGGATCGGCCGGGATGCGCTCGGGATCGCTGACGGTGCCGGGGCCCGAGACGGGCCGGTCGGGGCGCGCGACGCCGACCAGCGGCACCTCCCGCCTCGGCTCGGGGAGCCAGCGGAGGATGGCCGGCACGAGCAACCAGGCGACCGTGTAGAGCAGGAACGACCAGCGCCAGCCGATGCCCGCCAGCAGCCCACTGATGATCGTGAAGAGCGTGCCCGAGGCGCCCATCACGGCCGCCTGGCGGGACAGCATGCGGCTCCGGTCCGCGCCGCGGTACAGGTCGCCGATCACGGTCGTCACCGCGGTCAGCACGGCAGCGACCGCGAGCCCCAGCCCGACCCGGCCGGCCAGCAGCCCGGGCAGGGTCGTCGCCAGCAGCCCGGTCCCCCCGGCCACGCCGTACAGGGCCACGCCGACCAGCAGGACCGGGCGGCGGCCGACGCGGTCGACGAGCAGGCCGACCGCGGCGGCCGTTGCGGCGATGACCAGCGCCGGCAGCGTCAGGACGAGCGGGACGAGCACGTCCGCGCCGGGCGTCCCGGCGAAGCTGCGGGCGATCGAGGGCAGCGCCGGCGCCACGATGGTCGGCGCCATGACGGTCAACGTGCTGGCCACCAGCAGGACCGCCCCCGTCGCCGTGGTGACCGGACCGGGCGGCGCAGCAGGGCCGCCCGCAGCCTGCGCTGGTCGGTCCACGTCCTGCTCCTGGCGCCGCTCGGTCGGCCGCGACCTCGCTCGCCACGACACCGACCAGCCAGTCAACCGGGTCGACCGACCGGGCGCGAACCGCGACGACGGCCGTGCGGACGGTGGGCAGCGACGGCCCCACCGCCTAGCGTGCCGAGCATCCGTGACGAGGGAGGACAGCACCGTGGGACTCAACATCCAGGACCTGGCCATCTCCAGTCGTGAGTTCACGCCTGGCGGCCCGCTCGAGGACCGACACGCGAACGACCGGGAGAACGAGGCCCCGGCCCTGCTGATCGACGGGGTGCCGGACGAGGCGGCGGAGCTGGCACTGGTGTGCCACGACCCGGACGCCCCACTCCCGGACGGGTTCACGCACTGGACGCTCTACGGCATCCCGGCGGAGGTCACCGAGCTGCCGAGCGATGCGGACCGGCTCTACCGGCCGGGACCCAACGACTTCGGGTCCACCGGGTACGGCGGGCCGCAGCCGCCTGACGGGCACGGCGTGCACCACTACTACTTCTGGGTCTACGCCCTGTCACGTCCGGTCGAGGGGACCCCGTCGCGTCGGGACTTCCTCGACGCCTACGCCGACGCGATCGTCGAGCAGAACCGCGTGATCGGCACCTACGAGCGCTGAGGCGCAGCTCGCGTCGGGAGCCGGCCGACGCCCGTTCCTGCCACCTCGGACGGGCGACGGCCTGTGCCGCCGCTGCGGCGCGGGCATCTGGAGCACGGCATGGACCGCAACGACACCCTGGAGACCGACCCGCGCTGGCTCGATGAGGACACGCTCGGCTCCATCCGGGGCCAGATACCGATCGTGTACGTCGAGGCCGTCCCGGTGCGGGTCGACCACCTCGGCCGGATCGACAAGGTCGGGCTGCTCCTGCGCGCGCAGGCCGATGGGCGAATCTCCCGCGCGGTGGTCGCCGGTCGGGTCCTGTTCGGGGAGACCCTGCGGGAAGCGCTCTGGCGGCATCTGTCCAAGGACCTGGGGCCGGATGCCAGCCCGCGCCTGCCGGCCGGGGCCGCACCGTTCACCGTCGCCGAGTACTTCCCGGATCCACGCCGCGGCGGCTTCCACGATCCGCGCCAGCACGCGGTCGCGCTCGGCTACCTCGTCCCGTGCGACGGCGAGTGTGTGCCGCCTGACGACGCACTGGACCTCGCGTGGCTCTCGCCGGCGGAGGCCGTCGACCCCTCCATCGCCGAGGAGATGTCCTCGGGGCACGGCCGGCTGGTCCGGCGGGCGTTGGCCTTCGCTGGCCAGTTGCCGTGACGAGCGAGCGTGCGGCACGGTCGCTGCTGCACCGGGTTCGGGCCACCCCCGGGGACCTCGTCGACGTGTTCGTCCACGTCGTGGTCCCGAACCTCGCGATCGGGTACGTGCCCGCCTAGGTCACCGCAGGTGGTGTGGGCGACCGCCGCAGGCAGCAAGATCGCCGTGCTGGAACCCGTCGACCTGGGCTTCGGGGACGCGGAGGTGAGCGACCCCAGACCCGACGATCCGGCGCCATCAGCGTGACGTCGGTCGCGGGCACCGGCTCAGGTCGTCACGACGAGCAGCAGCCCGGCCATGGCCAAGGCCACCACCGCCGACACGCTGGCCCGAGCCGTCAGGGACAGCCCGGCGAGCGCGGCGTCGTCCTCGAACCAGCGGCGGCGGGCGTCGCTGCGGGCCGATCCCTCAAGCAACGCCCCGAGGGAGATGACCAGCAGCCCCGCGCACAGCGCGGCGATGAGCGCAGCGTCGCGCAGCACCGCGACCCGCAGCATGGCCGCCGCGGCGGTGGCTGCGGCGAGGCCCGTGCGGCGCCAGGCGAGGCTGGTCCGCTCCGGCTGGAGCCCGGGATCGCCGCTCACGGACGGCTCACCCGAGCACGCCGACCAGGGCGATCGCGCCGATCACCGCCAACGCCACGATCGTCGCCAGCACCACGACAGCGCCGACACCGGCGGGCAGCGGCTGCCGCAGCCGGAGCGCACGCTCGACCCGCTGCCACTGGACGTAGCCGAGCAGCGCCGTCACCCCGCCGCCCAGGAAGGCGGTCGTCGCGGTCACGTCCGCAAGCCAGGGCGGGGTGATCAGGTCCGACAGCGCCACGATCGCCACACCGGCCGCGACCAGCGCGAGTGCGGTCCGCAGCCAGGCCAGCAGCGTGCGCTCGTTCGCGAGCGTGAAGCGGGGATCGGGCTCCTCCCCGACCCCGAACACGCGGCGGGGGCGACGGGTGTCCACGGCTGCGCTCCTCGTCGGCCGTGTCGGACCGTACTCCCCGTCGACCTCGCGGCTCAGCCGCGTCGCGCGGCCGTCACCTGCCCGGCCTCGGCCGCCGCAGCCCGGATGCGTTCGACCGCGTCGGTCACGGTCCCCGCCGTGGTGCGGTGCGACAGCACGGCGAGCCGGAGCACCACCCGGCCCTCGAGCACCGTGGAGGACAGCCGCAGCCGCCCGTCGGCCAGGATGCGGGCCAGCGCCGCGTCCTGGGCGGCGTCGTCGCCGGGGACCCGGAAGGTCAGGATCGACAGGTCGGGGTGGGACACCACCTCGACGTCAGGGTCCGCGGTCAGCTCCGCGTCCGCCCAGCGGGCCAGGTCCAGGGCCCGGTCCAGCGCGTCGCGGAACGCGTCGGTGCCGTGCAGCACCAACGGCAGCCACAGCCGCAGGCCCCGCCACTCCCTCGTGAGCTCGGGACCCAGGCCGGCGAGGTCGGGCAGGTCCAACGTCCCGTCGACGACGTCCCGCAGGTAGTCCGCCTCCTCCCCGAACGCGGCGGCGAGGTGCGCACGGTCACGCACGAGCAACGCACCGGTCCCGAAGGGCAGGAACAGCGACTTGTGCGGGTCGAGGGTGATGGAGTCCGCCCGCTCGATCCCGGCCAGCCGGGCGCGCCCCCGTTCGGTCAGGTGGAAGAACCCGCCGTAGGCCGCGTCGACGTGGAGCCAGCAGCCCACGTCGGCGGCAACGTCCGCCAACGCGTCGAGGGGGTCGACCGCCCCGGTGTTGGTGGTCCCGGCGGCGGCGACGATGGCCACGGGCACGAGCCCGTCCGCGAGGTCCTCCTTGATCTGGACGCGCACGGCCTCGGGGTCGAGGTGCAGCCCGTCGGTGGTGGGGCAGACCCGCACCCGGGCCAGGTCCAGCCCGGCGATGCGAGCGGCCTTGCGCACCGAGGCGTGCGCGTGCTCCCCGACGTACACGCACGCCCGGTCGAGCGCCCCGCCGGCGTGGGCCTCGCGGGCGGCGACCAGCGCGGTCAGGTTGGCGGCCGACCCGCCCGACAGCAGCAGCGCCTGCGCCGTGGCCGGCAGCCCGAACCCCTCCGTGAGCCAGGACAGCACACCCTGCTCCAACGCCACCGCGGCCGGGCTGAAGGCGGCCAGGCCGGTGTAGCGGTTCGCGACGCCGGCCAGCAGGTCGGCGACGGAGGAGGCCACGAGCCCGGAGCCCGGGATGTAGGCCAGCTCCCCCGCCGCGGCGTTGTCGGTGCCGGTCGCGAGCACCGCCCGCAGGACATCGAGCACCTCGTCGAGCGGTCGACCGTGCGCACCCGGGCGGGCGGCCAGCAGGTCCGCCACCAGGTCCTGACCTGCGGGGCGGCCCTGGACCGGACCCGTGCGGTGCGCCTCGAGCAGCTCCTGCACGAGCTCGCCCGCAGCGGCGAGCAGGGTCTCGGTCTGCTCGCGGGTGGGGTCCAGCGGCAGCGCTTCGGACGGCACCACGGGCCACCTCCTCACGACGTCGACCGGGCCGACGGTCGCACGGTACGCCGAACCTGCTGCTGTCGCGCAACATCCCATACTTTTCGACATTCTGTCGCGTACGATGCCTCTCATCGAGCAGATCGTCATCGAACTCTCCGATCGGAGGTTGTGATGTCCAACCGGCTGGATGAGACCGACCAGCAGCTGCTCGCGGCGCTCCGCGACGACGGCCGGCGGTCCATCACCGCCCTGGCCGAGCACCTGCACCTGTCCCGCAGCGCCGTCCACGCCCGGCTCGACCGGCTGGAGACCGACGGGGTCCTGCACGGCTTCGCGCCCGTGGTCGACCCGGCCAAGGTCGGAGGCGGTATCGCCGCGTTCGTGCTGCTGTCCGCGGGTCCCGGCTCCCGGCTGGAGCTGGAGCCGCTGCGCGCCCAGCTGCACGCGCTCCCGCACGTGGAGTACGCCGCGCTGGTGACCGGCGAGGCAGACGTGCTCCTGCTCGTGCGCACCGACGGCCTCGACCAGCTGCGGGCTTTCCTCCTGGACGAGCTGCGGGCGGTGACCGGCCTGCGGGGCACGCTGACCCTGCTGGTCCTGGACGAGGTGATCCGCCGGCCGTTCCTGCTGCCGGGCGAGTGAGCCCGGTCACCCCTCGGGCAGCCGCACCCCCGGGTTGAGTAGCCCGTGCGGGTCCGCGGCGCGCCGCTCGGCCTGCAGGGCGGCGAGGCGGGCGGCGCCGAGTGTGCGCTCGACCCAGTGCCGCTTGTGCGCCCCGATGCCGTGCTCACCGAAGGGGCGGCCGCCACGCGCCACGACCTCGGTCCAGACGGCCTCCTCGACCCGCGCCGTCGCCGCGGGCGGGACCCCCAGCAGGTTGATGTGCAGATCGGCGATCGCGAGGTGGCCGAACACGACCACCTCGATGCCGCTGGCAGCGGGGGTGTGGGTGCCGGCCGCCACGACCGACCCGGCCGCCGTGCCCGCGGCCGCGACGACCTCGGGCAGGACCTCGAGCAGCGACGGCACCGCAGTGGGCGGCAGCACGACGTCGAGCTTGACCACCGGTCCGGCGCGGGCCAGCGCCTCGGTGTGGGCCTCCCGGAGCTGCCACAGCCGTGCCCGGTCGCCGGCCTCGGTGGCCAGCACCGCGTCGCGGATGCCGGGCACGGCCGCGCTCAGTGCCGCGAGCACGTCGAGGAGCCGGTCGGCGGCGTCGTCCGCCACCTCGACCAGCCACGCCGCCGGGGGCAGGTCCGGGAAGGGCGGCCGCGCGCCGGTCGCGGCGAGCACCCGGGCGAGGCCCGGACCGAGGAGGAGCTCGCTGGCCTCCAGCGTCCCCAGCTCGGTCCGGACCCGCTCCTGCGCGGCGACGGCGGTCGCGGCGTCGTCCAGCGCCAGCAACGCCACGGCCCGGGTGCGCGGTGGCAGGTGGAGCCGGAGCACGGCCGCGGTCACGATCGCCAGGGTGCCCTCGCTGCCGACCAGCGCGTCGAGACCGTCAGCGTCGTCCACCACCTCGATGCGCCCGTCGGCGCGCACCACCTCGAGGGCACGCACCTGGGCACGGGTGGTGCCGTAGCGCACGACCTGGATCCCGCCCGCGTCGGTCGCGACGGTGCCGCCGATCGTCGCGGAGTCGCGGGCCGCCAGGTCGACGCCGTAGACGAGCCCCGCCGCGGCCGCGTGGTCGCGGACCGCCGCGAGCGTGGCGCCCGCGCCGACGCGGACCTGCCGGGCGTCGACGTCGACGGGGTCGAGCACGTCCAGCCGGGTCGTCACGACGACCACCTCGCCGGCGCGGGGGACGCCACCGCCGACCAACCCGGTGTTGCCGCCCTGGGGCACGACCGCCACGCCGGAGGTGGCGCAGACCGTCAGCACGGCGGCGACCTCGGCGGCCGAGCCGGGCCGGACCACCGCGCGGGCCGGGCCCGACCACCGCCCGGTCCAGTCGGTGGTGTGCGCGGCGACCACCTCCCGGTCGGTCAGCACGTGCCGCACCCCCACCACCTCGGCGAGGGCGTCGAGCAGTGGGTCGGACCCGTGCGTCACACGGTCAGCCGGTCCACCGCGGCGTCCAGCAGGAACCAACCCCGCTCGGTGCAGCGCAGCCGTCCGCAGGCGGTCTCGACCAGCCCGGCGTCCAGCGCGTCCTCCAGCGCCAGCGCTGTGATCGGCGGCAGGTCGTTCGGGTGCAGGCCCTCCCGCACCCGGAGCCCCAGCAGCAGCCGCTCGGTCGCCCGCTGCCGGTCGTCGAGCACCTCCTCGCCGGCGAGCGGTGAGGCGCCCTGGTCCCACGGCTGCGCGCCGGCCTGCTCGACGGCGTGGATGTACCGCGGGGTGGCGCGCCGGCTCCACCAGCGCCGCCCGGCGAGGTGGCCGTGCGCCCCGGCACCGACGCCGAGGTAGTCCCCGTGCCGCCAGTACAGCAGGTTGTGCCGGCTGCGCGCTGCCGCGCCCCGGGCCAGGTTCGAGACCTCGTAGTGGGTGAACCCGCCGGCGCCCAGCACCCGGCCGAGGGTGGCGAACCGGGCCGCCTGCACGTCCTCGTCCACGTCCGGCAGGCTCCCACGGTCCCGGCGCCGCCCGAAGGGCGTGCCCTCGTGGATGGTCAGCGCGTAGGCGGACACGTGGTCGACCTCCGCGGTCAGCACCCGGTCGAGCGTGGCCTCCCAGTCGGCGTCGCTCTCCCCCGGGGTGCCGTAGATCAGGTCGAGGCTGACCTGGGCGATCCCGGCCGTCCGGGCCGCGGTGGCCATCGCGAGCGGCGCATCGGCGTCGTGACCGCGCTCCAGGGTGGCCAGCACGTGCGGGGTGAAGGACTGTGCCCCGATCGACAGCCGCGTCACGCCCGCGTCGACCAGCGCGGCCAGCAGCTCGGGGCCCGTGGTCTCCGGGTTGGCCTCGACGGTGACCTCGGCGTCGGCGGCCACGTCCAGCTCCCGGGCGACGGAGCGGACCACCGCGGCGAGCCGGTCCGGCGCGAGCAGGGTCGGGGTGCCGCCGCCGACGTAGACGCTGGTCACCGCGGGCCAGGTCTCGGGGACCTCGGCGTCGGCGGGTGCGTGGGCCCGGGGGCCGGCCGCCACCTGCCGGGCCAGGTCGGCGGTCAGCGCCGCCACGTAGCGGGCCTCGAGGTCGTCGCGCCGGGCGGCGTCCAGGGAGCCGACCGCGGCCACGGCGAAGTCGCAGTAGCCGCAGCGGTGGTGGCAGAACGGCACGTGCAGGTAGACCCCGAACCCGGCCCGCGGGCCGGACTCGACCGGGTCGGCCAGCCAGGCGCGCCCCTCGCGCGAGCTCACACGGCGCCCCAGGGATCCACCGCCAGCCGGCTACGGACCTCCTCGGCGAGGTCCGGGTCGGCGGTGGAGACCAGCAGTCGACCGGGGAACCGGGAGACCTCGTGGAGGGTCCGCATGCGGTGGCAGTCCTCGACGAGCAGGAACAGCGCCGCCTCACCGTCCGCGAGGTCCTCGCCCATCCGCTTCATCTCGTCGTCGTCGATGCCGAAGTCGCGCAGCTTCGCGAACAGCCCCCCGGCCGCGGCACCGAGGGCACCCCCGACCAGCGGTCCGCCGGGGCCCAGGAACAGCCCGGCCAGGATGCCGATCCAGGCCCCACCCACCGCACCCTGGGAGGGCGAGACGTCCTTGGTCTGGGTGATCCGGACCTTGCCGCGCACCTTGGCCACGATGGCGGCGTCCTCGAGCGTGAGCTGCTTCCGGGCGACCAGCCGCATCGACGCCAGCAGCGCCTCCTGGGCCCGCAGCGAGGAGTCGAACACGAACGCCCAGAGGTCGGCGTCGGAGCCCTCGGGGACCGCACGGGCGTGGGCGACGACCGCCTCCTCGTCCGCGGTCAGCACCTGCTCCGGGTCGACCTGCTCGATGCGGTCGCTCTGCTGCTCGTGCTCGGTCACGGTCCCGCCTCTCCCCGACGATCGCTCGCCAGGCTACTGCCACCGCCCACGACCCCGGGGGATCAGTCGCCGCTGCCGGCGCTGCTGGTGCGCAGCGCGGAGACGAAGGCCTCCTGGGGCACCTCGACGGACCCGACGGACTTCATCTTCTTCTTGCCTTCCTTCTGCTTCTCGAGCAGCTTGCGCTTGCGGGAGACGTCCCCGCCGTAGCACTTCGCGAGCACGTCCTTGCGCCGGGCCTTGATCGTCTCCCGGGCGATGATCTTCGACCCGATCGCGGCCTGCACGGGCACGTCGAAGAGCTGCCTGGGGATCAGCTCCTTGAGCTTGTCGGTCATCGACCGCCCGAAGGCGTAGGCCTCATCGCGGTGCACGATGGCGCTGAAGGCGTCCACCGGCTCGCCGTTGAGCAGCAGATCGACCCGGACCAGATCGGCGGGCTGGTACTCGCCCACCTCGTAGTCCAGCGACGCGTAGCCGCGGGTACGGGACTTCAGCTGGTCGAAGAAGTCGGTGATGATCCCCGCCAGCGGGAGCTGGTAGCGCAGCTCGACGCGCTCCTCGGTGAGGTAGTCCATGGACGTCATCATCCCGCGCCGCCCCTCGCACAGCTGCATGACCGGTCCGACGTAGGCGGTCGGCGTCAGGATCATCGCCTGTACCGTGGGTTCGCGGATCTCGGCGACGCGGTTCGGCTCGGGGAGGTCCTGGGGGTTGGCGACCTCGATGACCTGCGGCTCGCCGGTCTCCGGGTCGCGCACCCCCTCGAGCGTCACCCGGTAGCGCACGCTCGGGGCCGTGGTCACCAGCGGGATGGAGAACTCGCGGTCGAGCCGCTCGGTCACGATCTCCAGGTGCAGCAGGCCCAGGAAGCCGCATCGGAACCCGAACCCGAGCGCCGCGGAGGTCTCCGGCTCGTAGGAGAAGGACGCGTCGTTCAGCCGGAGCTTGTCCAGCGCGTCACGCAGCTGCGGGAAGTCGTCGGAATCGATCGGGTACAGCCCGGAGAACACCATCGGCAGCGGTTCGCGGTAGCCGGGCAGCGGCGGCACGGTCCGGGCCCCACGCCCGGCGAGGGTGATCGTGTCACCGACCTTGGCCTCGCTGACCTCCTTGATGGCCGCGGACAGCACCCCGACCTCGCCGACGCCGAGCGCATCGATGGGGGTCTCCTCCGGGGCGTGGACCCCGAGATCGTCGATCTCCCCCTCGAACCCGGTGTTGAGCAGGTGGATGCGGTCCCCCGGCCGCAGCTGGCCGTCCATGACCCGGAAGTACACGAGCGTGCCACGGTAGGGGTCGTAGAGGGAGTCGAAGATCAGCGCGCGGGTCGGTCCGTCCGGATCGCCACGCGGTGCGGGCACCCGATCGACGATCGCGTCCATGACCGCGTCGACCCCCTCGCCGGTCTTGGCGGAGATACGCAGCACGTCCTCGGGCTCCCCGCCGATGATGGCGGCGATCTCGCGGGCGACCTCGTCCGGTCGCGCCGCGGGGAGGTCGATCTTGTTCAGGACCGGGATGATCTCCAGGTCGGCCTCGAGCGCGAGGTAGAGGTTCGCGATCGTCTGGGCTTCCATGCCCTGTGCGGCGTCGACCAGCAGCACGGCGCCCTCGCAGGCGTTGAGGGCCCGGGAGACCTCGTAGGAGAAGTCGACGTGTCCCGGTGTGTCGATCAGGTTGAGCAGGTACTCCGCCGACGCGTCCCCCAGCGGCCGGTAGGGCAGGCGGGCGGTCTGCGCCTTGATCGTGATGCCCCGCTCGCGCTCGATGTCCATCTTGTCCAGGTACTGGGACCGCATCGAGCGCTCGTCGACCAGCTCGGTCAGCTGCAGCATCCGGTCGGCCAGGGTCGACTTGCCGTGGTCGACGTGGGCCACGATGCAGAAGTTGCGGATGCGGTCGGTGCGGTAGGTCACGGGCGTGAAGGGCCTTCCGCGTCCGAGACGGACGCAACGAACCGGGCGGGCGGGAGCGGTCGCGGGGTGCGAGCACGACGGCGAGCGGAGGGTACCGGCCGACACACCGTGCCGGCCGGAGCGGTTGGCCCTCGCGGATGCGTCCCGGTTGCCCACGACGCCGGCACGCTGGTACCTTCCCGACGTTGCGTCCGTGTGGCGCGGGGTCCAGTGCGCCCGCGGTCGGCCCGTGCCACGCCGGCCGCACGAGCCCGGTCCGGCCCGAGCCGACCCTCCACCCTCCCCGACCGGCCCCGCCGCACCGTCCCGTCCGCTGCCCTCCCGGCACCCGTCCTGAGGAACGAACCCCCGCATGGCGAACATCGCGTCCCAGATCAAGCGCAACCGGCAGAACGAGACCCGCCGGCAGCGCAACAAGCAGGTCCGGTCGAAGCTGAAGACCGACGTCCGGCGCTTCCGGGAGGCGGCTGACGCCGCTGACCTCGAGGCCGCGAGCGAGGCCTACCAGGTAGCCGCCAGGTCCCTGGACAAGGCCGCCAGCAAGGGCATCGTCCACCGCAACACGGCCGCCAACCGCAAGTCCGGGATGGCGAAGCGGCTGAGCGACCTGCAGGCCTGAGCCCTTCGGGGGCCTCCCCCGACCTCTCGTCGCCGCGATGCGGTGACCCCTGGCGCCCCTCGGGGCGCCATCGTGCTGTCCTGCCCCTGAGGACCTCCACCTCGCCCCGCCATCGGCCTAGGGTCGATGCAGGACGAGGACGACACCGATGGAGCAGCAGGCTTCCGAGCAGCACCGCGCCCCGGTCGTGGACGCGATCGCCACCAGCGACCACCCCCGGGCCGGCCTCCTGGCCCAGATGGCGGACGTCGCGCTCCGGCGTGCTCCGGACCACATCGCCGACAGCGGCCCCGACGAGCTACGGGACCTGGCCGCCCACCTGGTCGCCCGCATCGAGGGCCGCACCCCCGGGACCCCCACGGTCGAGCTGACCCGTGCGACGGACGACCCAACGTCCGGCCGCCTGGAGCTGATCTGGGAGGACCGACCCTTCCTGCTGTCGACGGTGACGGCGATCCTGCTGGACCACGGCATCCGTCCGGGCGGCGTCTTCCACCCCATCATCGGCGTGGAGGAGGACGCGCCGGGCCGGCTCCGTGTGGTACGGCGTGCGCGGGGCGCGACGGCGCGTATCTCGGTGATCCGTGTCGAGGTCTCCGGGCTGCACCCGGACCCGGCCCAGGACCAGGAGGTGGTGGGCGATCTGCGTGCCTCCCTCGCCGACATCGAGGTGGTCACCGACGACCATGCCGCGATGCGCACGCAGGTGGAGACGGCGATCGTCGCGCTCGCGACGACCGAACCCACCGACACCGAGGTGGCCGCGCTGCTGTCCTGGCTGCTGGACGACAACCTCCTGCTGCTCGGCACCAGCTGGGCCGACCAGCCGGCGGGGCACGGTCTCCTGCGCCAGCCCGAGCGGCGCACCCGGTTGCTCGACGAACGGACCGGCGTCCACCCCGCCGAGGACCTCCCGCGGCTGGCGTTGTCACGGACCCGGTCGCGGTCCACCGTGCAGCGGCGTGCCCCCATCGAGGTCCTCGAGATCACGCTCCCCGCCGGCGCGCAGCCCGCAGCCGCCCGGACCGGCGGCGGCACGCGCCTGACGCTGGTCGGGCTGCTCACCCGCAAGGGGATCGCGGAGCCCGTGCGGACCACGCCGGTGCTGCGCCGGCGCCTGCACACCGTCCTCGAGGCCGAGGACCTGGTGGACGGCTCACACGATGCCATCGCCCTGATCACGCTGGCCCACGCGATCCCGAAGGACGAGCTGCTGCGCACCACC
This sequence comes from Nitriliruptoraceae bacterium, assembly GCA_047921175.1. Taxonomy (GTDB): domain Bacteria; phylum Actinomycetota; class Nitriliruptoria; order Nitriliruptorales; family Nitriliruptoraceae; genus T1Sed10-7. The sequence goes on from JBLRWQ010000003.1 coordinate 91,329, forward strand.
CCACAGGCCTTCCGCGAGCTGCTCGTCGGCCTGCTGCAGGCGGAGCAGCACCGCGAGGTCCGGGCCTTCACCCGACCGCACGAGCCGAGCGGCAGCACCTCGATCCTGGTCGCCCTCCCACGGGAGCGCTGGCAGCCCGACCTCGATCGGCGCCTCCGGGCGCTGCTGCGCAGCCGGTTCGCCGCTCGTCGGGTCGAGGTGGACACCTCGGTCGACCTGCAGCGCGACGCCATCGCGCGCTACCTGGTGGAGCACGCCGACCCGGACGATCCCCGGACGTGGGCCGAGGTGGTGCCGCGCGCCGGCCGGGACCTGAGCGACGCCATCGCGGAGCTCACGCGCCCGTGGGAGGAGTCGGTGCTGCGCGAGCTCGGCACGGGGACCGAACCGGGGGCCTCCCAGCGGCTGGCGCGGTCGATCGTGGCACGGCTCCCCCGCGCCTACCGCGACGGGACCGATCCGGTGGACGCGGTCGGGGACGTCCTGCTGCTGGCCCGCGCGCTGCAGGACGAGGATCAGCTGCTCGTGACGCTACGGGAGGCACGACCGGCGCTGACGCAGCGGCCGCACGATGGGGACCCGGCCCCGATCCGCCTCCTGGCCGCCAAACGCGGCGCCACGCTGGAGCTGTCCTCGTTCATCCCGATCCTGGAGAGCCTCGGGCTGACCATCGTCGACGAGTTCCCGCACCCGCTGGTCGATGACGGTGAACTGGCGGCGACCCTGCACGACGTCGGCGTGCGGGCCAGCGCGCTCGACCCCGACCGGGACGGCCCCCGGGTCGCCGAGGCGATCCTGGCGGCCTGGCGCGGCCACCTCGAGATCGACCCGCTCAACCAGTTGGTCGTGGTGGCCGGACTGACCTGGCGGGACCTGGCGGTCCTGCGCGCGTACCGGCGCCTCAGGCGCCAGCTCGGCACGTCCTACACCCCGTCCTACGTCGACACCATCCTGGTCTCCCACCCGGACACGGTGCGCGCGCTGCTCGAGCACCTGCGGGCCCGCTTCGACCCGGACCGGGCCGCCGACGCACCATCGGAGGACGAGACCCGAGCGGCGGTCCTCGCCGCCCTCGACCGGCTGGAACGGCTCGACCACGACCGCATCCTGCGCCGGCTGCTGGAGCTGATCGACGCGACCCTGCGCACCAACGCCTTCCGCTCCGACGCGGTGGCCGACGACACGGGTGAGCCCTACATCGCGCTCAAGTACGACCCGTCCCGCATCTCCGACGCACCCCAGCCGCGCCCGTACCGGGAGATCTTCGTCCACTCCCCCCGTGTGGAGGGCGTCCACCTGCGTAGCGGCCCGGTCTCACGCGGCGGGCTGCGCTGGTCGGACCGGCGCGACGACGTCCGCAGCGAGGTGCTCGACCTCGTCAAGGCCCAGGTGCTGAAGAACGCGGTGATCGTGCCCTCGGGCGCGAAGGGCGGGTTCGTGCTGACCCGTGAGCCCGCGGAGCCAACCGCGCGGGCCGCCGAGGCCCGGCGCCAGTACATCACCTTCATCCGCGGGTTGCTGGACGTCACCGACGACCTCGACGGCGACCGGATCGTCCCGCCGCCCCGGGTGATCCGCCACGACGGTGACGACCCCTACCTGGTCGTCGCGGCCGACCGCGGGACCGCCACCTACTCCGATACCGCCAACGAGGTGGCGGCGCGGTACGGGTTCTGGCTCGACGATGCCTTCGCCTCGGGCGGTCGGCACGGCTACGACCACAAACGGTTCGGGGTGACCGCCAAGGGCGCCTGGGTCGCGGTCACCGCGCACTTCCGGGAGCTCGGGCTCGACGTCCAGCGCGACCCGCTCACCGTGGTCGGGATCGGCGACATGTCCGGTGACGTGTTCGGCAACGGGCTGCTGCGCTCCTCCAGCATCCTGCTCGTCGCCGCCTTCGACCACCGTCACGTCTTCCTGGATCCCACGCCCGACGGTCCGACCAGCTTCGCCGAACGCCAGCGTCTCTACGACCTCCCGGGCTCGTGCTGGGACGACTACGACCGCACCCTGCTGAGCCCGGGTGCGATGGTCGTGCCGCGGACGGCCAAGCGCGTGCCCCTGACCGCGGAGGTCCGTGCCCTGCTGCGGCTCGGGGAGGACGTCACCGAGGTGACCCCCGCCGAGCTGATCCGCGCCGTGCTGCGCGCTCCCGTCGACCTGCTGTTCGCCGGTGGGATCGGCACCTACGTGCGCGCCACCACCGAGCTCGACCGCGACCTCGGCGACCGGGCCAACGCCGAGCTCCGGGTCGAAGCGTCGACGGTCCGCGCCCGGGTCATCGGCGAGGGGGCGAACCTGGCCGTGACCCAGCGCGCCCGGGTCGAGCTCGCCCGGCGCGGCACGCTGCTCAACCAGGACGCGATCGACAACGCCGCCGGCGTCGCCACCTCCGACCTCGAGGTGAACCTCAAGATCCTGCTCCGGCTCGCCGAGGATCGCGGCCTGCTCAGCCGGACGGAGCGCGACGACCTCCTGGAGGAGCTGGCCGAGGAGGTGGTCGACGAGGCCTGCACGGTCGTCGCCCGCAGCGCCGCGGCGATCTCGCGTGAGCTGGTCCGCGGACCGCGGAGCCTCGAGGCCTACGACCGCCTGATGACCCGGCTCGAGACCGAGGCGGACCTCGATCGCGCTGCCGAGGTGCTCCCGACCAGCGCCGAGCTGGCGGCCCGCGCCGAGGCCGGCGCGGGGCTCAGCAGACCGGAGGTTGCCACCCTGCTCGCGTGGTCGAAGCGCGAGCTGAAGGAGGCGCTGCTCGCCTCCGACCTGCCCGACTCCCCCCTGTGCACCCCGGCCTTGGCGCGGTCGCTCCCGGCGGGTGCCGTGGCCCGGTTCCCGGACCTGCTGCCCGAGCATCGGCTCCGTCGCGAGCTCATCGTGACGGTCGTCACCAACCGCCTGATCGACCGGCTCGGGGTGACGGTCGTCTCCCGACTTGCGGACGAGGCCGCGGTCGACCTCCCCACGGTGGCCGCCGCCCTCCAGGCCGCGGTCCAGATCGCGGACGCGCAGCGCTGGTGGGCGCGTCTCGATGACCTCCAGGAGGGCCATGACCCCGCGCGTCTGCGCGAGCTGGAGCTGCCGATCGAGGAGCTCGTGCTCACCCTCGCCCGGGTCCTGCTGACCGACCCCACGGCCCCGGAGCCGGCGGAGGCGGCCGCCCTGCAGGCGGCGACGGCGGCGCGCGTGCGCGACGGGCTGGACCGGCTGGGGACCCGTGCGCAGCGCCGGGCCCGGGCCGCGCACGTCCGCTGGCTGCTGGATGACCTCGTCGAGCCGGACCTGGCCCACGTGCTGGCGGGTGCCCGCGATCTCGCCCTGGTGCCGGACGTCGCCGCCGTGCAGGGATCGCTCCGGATCGAGGTCGACGACCTGGCCATCACCGACGTGCTGCTGCAGCTGTCGGAGCGGCTC